>NZ_RAVZ01000010.1 GCF_003611635.1 Corallococcus terminator
GACATGGGCCTGGGGTAGCACGTCCGGGTCCCACCGTCGCGCACGCGGTAGGGCAGGGTGGCTGACGGTGCGACCCCATCCTCTGGCCGAGGGATGGGCGCCCGCATCCAGCCAATCCAAGGAGCGGTCGCGCAGGATGGAAGGGGGGCGTCTCCACTTTCGACAAAATCCCCGCGCCGAAGCCGGTGCTGAACGCTTCGTCTGTCCAAGGCTTCACGGCACGGTTTCCAGGCCCGGCCTCTGGGGGCACTGGTGCGTCCTGTCCTGGAAGCGCGTCCGTCCCCTTGGGGGCGTTGGGACGGCCCCTGGGCGCCCCTAGCCTCAGAGGCCCGTTGAACCGACCAAAGGCCCCTGATGTCGAACCCCCATCGCCCATGCCGCTCTCGTTTCGCCAGGCACCCGGTCCTGTTGCTTGCCCTGCTGTGCGTCGCATGCGGGGTCGCGGGCAGGATCGAAGACCCGGAGCAGGTCCTCCTTCCCGGGGAGACAGCGCCCCCGCCCGCGGAGGAGCCGATTCCTCCGGCTTCGATTCCGACTCCGCCTCCGGTGCCTCCGGCCCCCGCCGGGCTTCGCTCCGTCGCGGCCTGGGAGCGGCTGTTCCTGGCGGAGTGGGGGCGTGCGCACACCCGGGACTTCCTGAGCTGGAGCAACTCGCGCGACAGTTGGAACTTCTACAACCTCGCCTATGGCATCGACGCCAACACCGCGATGTACCGGGCCACCGGGAAGAAGCAGTACCTGGACCGGGCGCTGCTCTACGTCAACAACCTGGTGGCCTCCGCCTCGCGCTCCTCGGTGCTCCCCCAGAGCCAGTTCAAGGACGGGTATCTGGGCTGGGCCTCGGCGCTCTCCCAGCCTCCGGGGCAGGAGGTGCCGTTGTATGAGAGCTATTGCTGGCGCTACGTGACACGGATGCTGCGCGTCATCCGCGAGACGCCCGAACTCTACACCGCCGATGTCTACCGCTCTCAATACGAGCGGCTGCTGGCGTTCTCGGAGAAGAACGTCTTCGACAAGTGGTTCCATCGGGGAGCGAACGACAACCTCTATCGCAACCGCACGCACATGGCCGCGCACTGGGCGTTCATCGCCATGGACCTGTCGAGGATGACCACGGACTCCGAGCGGAAGGCCCGCTATCTGGAGGTCTTCGACAACATCAACCAGGGCCTGCCCAACTTCCCGTCGTCCCTGCGCGCGCAGATGGAGCTCAACCCCGACCACCCGACGGCCTACATCTGGAATGACCGGTGGGGCTTGAACACCCAGCCCGGCCAGGATGTGGCGCACGCAAACGGCGTCATCGCCTTCGTCGTCGAAGCGAACGAAGCGGGCATGACGTGGACGGACAATGACCTCCACCGGTTCCTCGTGATGCTCGACACCGTCATCTGGCCCGCAGCCGGGGTGTATGCGCAGTACGTGGATGGTTCAGGGGAGGGGGATGGCTGGTTCAACGACGGGCTGATGAAGCTCGGACGCTACGACATCGAACTCCAGCGGCGGTTGGAAGGGCATACCGTCGGGCGCAACGGCCAGTTCTTCGCCAACGGAGCGCTCAACGTGCGGCTGCTGTCCGAGCAGGCCGCGCAGTAGGTCGCGCGGCCTGCCCGGGAGGGCGTCTATTTCACGGGGAAGAGGTGCAGGTAGGGCCTCGCCTCCTCGAAGACGCGCGCGACCGGGGGCCGTGCGAGGAGCCGCTCGAAGTACGCGGTGAGATGCGGGTGCTGGAGGGGCTCGATGCGGACCGCGTAGAAGAGCGCGGGGGCGGCGGCGCAGTCGGCGAGCGTGAACGCGTCGCCGGCCGCCCACGTCCTGCCGCGCAGGCGTGCATCGAGGACACCGTATGCGGTGCGCAGTGTGTCCCGTGCGCGCTCGACCCCGAGCACGTCGTGTGCGCCTTCGGGCCGCAGCCGGTCGGTGACGATCTTGCCCACCGGCTCGTTCACGTGCAGGTCGAACACCCGGTCGAGGAACCTGCACTCCAGGGCTGTCTCCCGGTCAGTGGGGATGAGCCCCGGGCCCAGGTGCTCGACGATGATGCTCGACTCGGCGACGACGCGGCCGTCGTCCTCGAGCACCGGGAAACGGCAGAACGGCCAGAGACGCGCGAGCGCCTCGCGGTCGTTCGCTGCGCCAAGGTCCACGAAGCGTCGTTCGAACGGCAGCCCGAGTTCGTAGAGCGCGACGAGCACCTTCTGGCAGAACGACGAGAGCGGGTGGAAGTGGAGCGTTCGCATCAGCAGGCTCCGTCGATCCAGAAGCGGTGGCCGTTGGAGCGGAACGGCACTCCAAGCTCCGTGCACACCTCCGCGATCAGGTCCGGGTTGAAGAAGTAGTTGGCCAGGTGCGCGACGCGGCCCTCCTCGATGCGTACACGGGTGAGCGCGCGCACGGCCTCTCCGTCCGCGTGCGAATACCAGTGCAGGAGGACCTGCCCGCCACGGTGCTCGCGGGCTTCCACGCGCGGCGCGACATTGCGCGCGCCCTGGATGAAGCGCGGCTCGATGCCGCCGCGCCGCTCGGCGTCCACCAATCGCGCGACACCGAAGAGCATGCCGTACAGCACGGTGCGCCGTGCCGCCTCCGGGCCGTACTGCGTCGTCGCCCCCACCACCTCGACGATGGCGCTGTCGAGCAGGAGCGCTGTGAGCGCATCCAGGTCTCCCGCGTTGAAGGCGGCGCAGAAGGCGTCCAGGGCTCCCGGGGCGGGCGCGCGCGTCGGCGACACCTCGGGGTCCGCGAGCTTGCCGCGTCCTCGGTGCAGCGCCGCCTTCACCGCTCCGGTCGTCGTCGAGAGCGTCTCCGCGATGTCCTCCAGCGAGAGGTCGAAGACGTCCTTGAGCACCACCGCCGCGCGCTCCTGGGGCGCGAGCCGCACGAGCAGCGTCCCGGCCGCCTCACGCGTCGGGCGAGGGTCCGCCTGAACCGGCGCGGCCTCCGCGGGCGCGTCCTCCGGCCGCATCCGGCGCGCGCGGTCGATCCACAGGTTCGTGGCGACGCGCAGCAACCACGCGCGAGGGTTGGGCGGTGCGGCGCCCAGTTGGCCGAGCGTGACGAAGGCTCGCGCGAGGGCGTCCTGGGTCAGGTCCTCGGCATCCCACGGGCTGCGGGTGAGGTAGCGGCTGTAGCGGAAGAGCTCGGAACGGTGGGGTTCGTAGACGTCGAGGAAGTGCTGCCACGAGCTGCGCAGCGTCGTCGGGAGTGGGTCTGGCGGTGGGGTCATGCTGGGAGAACGGATGGGGGCACCGGAAGGATACGTCCCCCTGCCCAACCCAGCGACGTGAGGACTTCTCCACCTTGGCCCACAGCGCGGCGCTCTCTCGCGTCGACCCGGGTCCGGCGACGTCGAGGACGCACGCGGGCTCGGAGGGGAGATGGCGGCGTTCTCGCCCGTCGACCCGGGTACGGGGTCCACATCCGGCGGTTTCACCCGACATCGAGGATGCACCGGGCTCCGTGGAGGGTGGGATGCTGGAGCAGAGGGGCAGTGGAGCGCATCGGCCGGATGCCTCATGGGCGGCGGGCCGGGCCGATGGCGCCGTGGCGATCGTCCCCCTCCGCGCTCCGAGGAGGGGGCGGGGCCTCCAGGCGCTTGGGGGCCGAGGGCTCGCGCGACAGCGGACGAAGGCGCCAATGCGCTCGCACGTTCTTCCGGGGCTGACGCATGATTCAGAAATCCTCCCTCGCCCCGTCCCTCTGCCTGAGGGCGCAGGGCCCCTGGTGACCATGAGCGACGTCCTCTCCCGTGATCTCTCCCGGCTCCCGGACCTGCTCGAACAGGCCCGCGCGAGCGCCGTCGAGTTCCTCACCGCCTTGCCCGAGCGCCCCGCGGGCATTCGCCCCGCGCCGCCCGAGCCGCTCGGGCTGCCCGACGCGGGCCTTGGCGCCGAGGACGCGCTCGCGCTCTTCCGCCGCCGCTACGAGGCAGGGCTCTCCGGCTCCGCGGGGCCGCGCTACCTTGGCTTCGTCACCGGCGGCACCACGCCCGCGGCGCTCGTGGGCGACTGGCTCGTCTCCGCGTACGACCAGAACCTGAGCAACGGCGGCGACTCGCTCGCCACCAGCGTGGAGCGCGAGGCGTTGGGCCTTCTGCGCTCCCTCTTCGGTCTGCCCGACGCCTTCGAGGGCGCCTTCGTGAGCGGCGCGACGGCGGCGAACCTCGTCTCGCTGGCCACCGCGCGGCAGTGGGCGATGGAGCGGCTGGGCCATGACGTGAGTGAGGAGGGGCTGTGGGGGCTGCCTCGGCTCGCGGTGCTGGGCGGCGCGCCGCACGCGAGCGTGCTCAAGGCGCTCTCCATCCTCGGCATGGGCCGACGCGTGGTGCAGGACGTCCCGTGCCTCCCGGACCGGCCCGTCATGGATCCGAAGGCGTTGGATGCGCGACTCGCGGCACTCGGCGGCGCCCCGGCCATCGTCCTCGCGGGCGCGGGGGAGGTGAACACCGGGGACTTCGACGACCTGGAAGCGGTGGGGCAGGTGTGCCGCCGCCACGGGGCCTGGCTGCACGTGGACGCCGCCTTCGGCATCTTCGCCGCCTGCAGCCCGGCGCACGCGCACCTGCTGCGGGGGCTCGCGCACGCGGACTCGATCGCGGCCGACGGGCACAAGTGGCTCAACGTCCCCTACGACTCCGGCATCGTCTTCACGCGCCACCTCGTGCAGCAGGAGCGCGTCTTCCGCGCGATGGCCGCCTACCTGGGGGCGGGGCCGGACCTGCTGCACCGCACGCCGGAGAACTCACGCCGCTTCCGCGCGCTGCCCGCGTGGATGACGCTCATGGCCTACGGGCGCGACGGGCACCGCGCCCTCGTCGAGCGCTGCTGCGCGCTCGCCCACGGACTGGGAGAGGGACTCGCTGCCTCCCCGCAGTACGCGCTGCTCGCCCCGGTGACGCTGAACATCGTCTGCTTCGCGCTGCGCTCGGGGGACGCCGCGCGGCGCGACCGCCTCCTCGCGGCGTTGCAGGCCGACGGGCGCGTGCACTTCACCCCCACTCAGTACGCCGGTCGCCCCGGCCTGCGCGCGGCGTTCTCCAACTGGCGCACGGGGGAGGCGGACCTCCCCGTCATCCTCGCGGCGCTGGAAGCCGCCGCCTCCGGCGCCTGACACGGGGCTCACCGCGGTTGAGGCGAGGAGCCGCGGCAGGCCCTCGGGTTCTGTCTGGAGTGCGCTACCTCGGGAGCACTGACGCGGGAATGCCGCGGAAGAGCAGGACCCGGTTCATGTACCCCACGTCCTCGCTCTGGAAGCGCGCGGAGCCCACCAGGAAGCCCTGCGCCACCAGGACGTTGGCGACCCGCTCCCGTGACTCCGGCTTCACGTTGTAGACCTTACCGAAGTGGGAGGTCTTCTCGACGGAGACAATGACGTCCGGTGTGCCGTCCCTTCGCAGCAGCTCGTCGCCTACCTGGAGCGTCTGCGCTTGCACCAGTCGGCCCTCACTGGTGATGACCGGGTGCTCGTGGGTGACACGCAGCGTCCCACCGGACTTCGTGCGGAGCTCGAAGAGGACGTGTCTGGCGTCGCGAATCTCCGTGACGTAGCTGAATACCTTGCCCTGCTGAAGCGACAGCTCCTCGAGCGTGGCGTCTGGATGGAGGGTGAGAATGTCCTCGCGGCCCTGCTGCATGGCCTCGACGATGTTCACCTCTCCCGTGCTGAACTCCAGGCGCTGGTCCGGCGCGTAGCAGGCAGACTCGCAATAGGCGACGACGAAGAAGTCGCTCGTCCACCGCTGCGTCCCGGCCTTGTCCGTATAGAGATCGCAGTCAGCCAGGGTGGGGGAGGGGAAGAGCTGGGTGCCGCCGCCCGTCACGGGCGTGTTCTCGAACGAAGGGTACAACGGACGCACTCGCGGCGAATAGTGAGACCATTTCCAGTAATTGCTGGTCGGGCGTCCCATGGGCTCACGAAAGACCGAATACAGCGGCGTGGATTCGAAGAGCGCGTAGGCATGGTAGTAGTTGACGTTGTACTGATGGATGTTGCCCGTGTATGCGCGGCTGGTGTTGAACTCCTTGTAGTCCTTCGCCCATGCGAAGCTCGTGTCGAAGGCCTTGTTGGACACCATCCAGGATTCTGGCCCCGCAGGATTGAGATTGCGCGTCAGCGCGCACCTGCGTGCCCACTCGATGCGGGCAATGGCCTGTTCCGGTTCCAGGTCATCCGTGCTGCAGCGCCACTCCTGTGTCGGCTCCGCGCCCGCCAGGCCGGGAACGAAGAGGAGCGCCGCCGCATTCAGCAAGTACCTCAAGAGTGGATTTCTCATGGGCCCGTCGATGAAAACACCGTGAGTGAAGGAAGACAGCGCCGCCAGAACAGGCACGTTGCCTCAAGTCTTCGCAGCCCGTCCAGGGCCCGACCCTGACAGGACTTGCTTGACTAGTCATACTTTCCGTGAAATCCTGGTGTCTCCCACAAGAAGGGCGGCGGATGCAGTCGCCGACCTGAGCGGACCGTCCCGGGTCCCTGACGTGGGTATCGCCGCCGCAGACCCGACTGCTGAGAGGAAGGCCCTGATGCCCTCGCGTGAGAGGGGGTGGCAGGCGTCTTTTGCTGTTCACGTGAGGGGAGAATGATGAAGTCATACGCGAAGCAGTTGCCGTGGTGCGTGATGGCACTGATTCTGGTCGGATGTGGGCGCGACGTGATGCCAGAGCCGCAGGCGCCTGCCGTAACGCGGACGGCCAAGCAGGGCATCATCGCCGCCTGTCCTTTCAACTCACCGGTCCTCGACATGGAAAAGTCCCTGGTGGTCCGGGACCTTTCAGTTGTGAACGACCCGTGCCGCACCCAGTCTCCATGGACCGGCACCGCGTCGTGTGCAAGCCCCAGCAGCAAGGGGCAGTGGAACTTCGGCTATCTGATGTCGCAGATCGCGGGCAACAAGGACGCCGCGGGCACGTCGGACTTCGTGCTGAAGTGGCTCAACACCTGGATGACCGATCAGGTCGTCAATGGCCATGTGATGGGGGCCCGGACCGGGATGCTCAGCGGCAATCCCACGGGGATGGGAAAGTTCATCAAGACGTGGCGGGACAAGAGCTTCTGCCCCGCGAGTGGCGCGTGCACGCTCGACTTCAATCAGGCTCCGTTCCGGCTGCTGGCTATCGTCAATCGCGTGGACCTGAGTGGGAATGCCTATGGTTCGGACAGCCCTGGCGAACTGCGCTTCGTCTTCGGCTTCGTCGACCTCAACGGGCTCGCTTCGGCCACCAACGGAGCGATGAAGGCGACGGTCATCCTCGAGTACAAGCTGACCCCTCACAACGACGCTTTCGGCTGGGCGGATGATTGGTATTCGCTCGCGGCTCGCGGGTGGGGAGAGCCCTTCAACGTCGCACTGGGGCAGCTCACGACCCGGGTGACCCAGTACAACCCGGGCGTGGTCTCCGGTGGCTCCGCGCTCAGCCAGGCGCGCACCAATGAGATCGAGTTCGACACCAACACGCTTGCGAACAGGGTGTGGGAGCTGCGCGAGCAGAAGCGCGACTGTTCCACGGGCACCTGCCTGTTGCGTCCCGACACGGTCAAGCTGACCCCTGACAGCCTTTACAACAAGAGCGGCTCGTTGGATGGGTATCTGCTGGCCAACGCGGGGCTCATCAATGCAGAGGACTTGAGCACCCTGCCCGCGGTCATGGTGGGAGGTGCCTCCCGGTCCCCCGGAGCGCAGACGCTGCAACTGGTCTGGGATTTGACGGATGGGGCCCAGGGCAGCTACCAGCAGAACGGTGGCACGTTCGCGACGAACACCCGACACCTGTTCGCGCTGCAGACCTGCAACGGCTGCCACTACGCGGAGACGCATTCCTCCAACTTCCACGTCGCGCCGCGCTCCATCAACATGCGGGCCGCGCTTTCGAGGTTCGTCGCGCCTACCAACGATCAGGGCTCGCTGGAGGCGAACAGCTGGGACCTGTCCCAGCCTCTCCAATACCACACCTTCACCGACCCGGTGGACTTCGAGGATCGGCAGTACAACGACCTGTGGCGCCGTCAGTGTGAGATGCAGCGCCTGCTGAGATTCATTCCTGAGCCGCTCTTCAAGCCCAGCGGCGGTCACTGATGTCGGAGCTGGGCGGCGCTTCCAGGCGCCGCCCCTGCTCGCGTCGGGATGGGAAGAGGGAACTGGCGGCTGGTGGACCCTGGCTGGGGTCCGCCGCCGCTGACGGGTTCCGTCGTGGAGTGTCGTTGCAGCCCTTCATTTGTGAGGAGCTTCTTGGTCATGACGTACCGTGTCCGGCGGGAACGCGGATGGCGCGCGGTGGGAAGGGTGGGCCTGGTCCTGGGGTTGTTCGCGCTCCAGGGGTGCGACAGCAAGGAGGCCGAGGGAGCCCGTGGTTCCCCTCAGCCCCCCCCGGTGCTCCAGCGCGTGGAAGGCGAGCTGCTGGTGCGCTTCCGGGAGAAGGACTCCCCCTCCGCGATGTCCGCGACGAGCGCCGCATGGGGCGCGAAGGTCGTCCATGGGTACACGTCCCTGCCCGGCCTGCGAGTCGTCCGGCTGCCACCGGGCACGGACCTGGAACGGGCGCTCGCGGCCTATCGGCTCGATCCTGGGGTGCTCTACGCCGGGTACAACTCCATCTACTCCAGCAACAGCGACGTGCCGAACGACCCGGAGTTCGAACGTCTCTGGAGCCTGCGGAACACGGGGCAGTCCGGAGGGCTCACGGGGGCGGACATCCAGGCGGCTGGCGCCTGGGGTGTCACCACGGGCAGCAGTGATGTGGTGCTGGCCACCATCGACAGTGGCATCGACTACACCCATCCGGACCTGGCCGCGAACGTCTGGACCAATCCGGCGGAGATCCCCGGCAACGGGCTTGATGATGACCGCAATGGCTACATCGATGATGTGCATGGCATCAACGCCATTGGAGCGGGCTCGGGGGACCCCATGGATGATGGCAACCATGGGACGCACGTCGCGGGCATCCTGGGCGCGGTGGGCGGCAACAACCTGGGGGTGACGGGCGTCAACTGGAAGGTGAAGATCCTCGCCTGCAAGTTCCTCGACAGCGCGGGCAATGGGGTGGAGTCGGATGCGCTCAAGTGCCTGGACTACTTCCTGGGCTTGAAGACTCGTGCTGCGCACCCGGTCAACATCGTCGCCACCAACAATTCGTGGAGCTGCCGGACGCGGAGCTGCAACTCCCCCGCGATGCGGGATGCCATCGCTCGGCACATGACGGCGGGGATGCTGTTCGTGGCGGCAGCCGGCAATGTGAACGCCAACATCGACGTCGCGGAGAGCTGGCCCGCCCGGCACGATCTGCCCAACATCCTCGCGGTCGCGGCCACGGACCGGAAGGATGCGCGCTGGGGGCTGTCCAGCTTCGGCCCACAGACCGTGGCCCTGGGGGCGCCGGGGGTGGAGATCCTCAGCACGGTTCCTGGCGGCCTCTACCGCGCCTTCAGTGGTACCTCCATGGCCTCGCCGCACGTCACCGGCGTCGCCGGCCTGCTCGCGGCCCAGGACCCCACGCGGGACTGGAAGGCCATCAAGAACCTTCTCCTTGCGGGGGGCCAGGCGGTGCCGAGTCTGGCCAACGTGACGCTGACCGGCCGGCGCCTGCGGGCCTGGGGACCCCAGAGGGACGGCGCGCTGAACTGTGACAGGCAGTTGCTCACCCGGAGGCTGAAGCCCCTGCTGTCCTCCAGCCGCCTCACGCTCGTCGTCGGCGGCTCCCTGCCCGTCGCGGTGCTGAACATCAATTGTGCCGCGCCGGGGGGCGAGGTGGTCGTGACGGTGGCCGGCCGGGGTCCGGCGGTCCTCCGGCTGCTGGATGATGGCGCGGGGGATGATCAGGCCGCTGGCGATGGCATCTACACGGCGCGGTTCATCCCGAGGGACGCGGGCTCCTACGCACTGGGCTTCCCGGGAGGGGAGACCGTCTTCGTGGACGTGCTCAGACCCTATCTCTCCGTGGAGGAGCGGCCCTCCACCTATGAAGTGATGACCGAGGACGCGGTCCGCCTCGATGACGCGGGCGACGAGACGGTCAGCGTCATCGGCCCGCTTCCGTTCCCCCTGCGGTTCGCCGACGTGCAGCCGGGATTCACCACGCTCCATGTGGACAGCAATGGGAGGATTGGCTTTGCCCCCGGGCTCTCGCTCGCGGCCAACTCCGCGCTTCCTGCCCCGTTCTTCTCCTCGGCGATCCTGCCGCTCTGGCAGAACCTGGAAGTACCGTCACAGCTCCCTTCGGGCCTCTTCTACGAGGTGCTGGGAGAAGCGCCCCACCGCAAGCTGGTCATCGAGTGGCGCGACGCCCTCTATGCGGGGGTCTCGTTCTCCACGCCGCTCACGTTCCAGGTGGTGTTCCTGGAGGGCAGTTCGGACATTGCCTTCAATTATGCCAACGTCCTTCTCGGCTCGGACGAGTACCCGGAGATCGACAATGGAGGCGCGGCCACGGTGGGCATCCAGACGGCCCCGTCGGCGGCGCTGCAGTTCAGTCATCTCGCTCCCAGTCTGAGCAACGGAACCAGCCTGCTGTTCAGGACGTCCTTGCCACACCCTTCGCCCGGGCCCGTGGTCTCTGCTCCGGTCCTCGTCTCCTCGCTCCCTCGGGAGGACAGCCCCATCACCCTCCAGGCCTCCTTCCGTGACGACGGCCAGGAGACGGGGGCGTGGACGGTCGCGTGGGACTGCCACCACGATGGCGCGACCTTCAAGCCAGAGGTGGAGCAGTCAGTGGGCGCTCCCGGCAGCGTGAGCACCACCTGTGTCTACTCCAAGAGTGGGCGTTATGCCGTGGCCGTGCGTGTGACAGGCCAGGACGGTACCTCCTCCGAGGTGCTCGCGACGGTCTTCAGCGTGAGTGATGTCACCCCAGGGAGTCTGTCCTCAGGCTCGGACCCACCGCGCGAATCCGAGAGCTGTGCCTCGATGCCCTGGAGCGCCATTCCGCTTCAGGGGCTGATGCTGCTCTTGCTGACGGGACTGCTGCGCGGGAACAGGCGGGGAAGGCGTCCCTGAAGGACGGTCGCCCCTCTCTCCACCCGGGGCGACGGGAGCGGGTCTCACCTCCAGCGCGTGCGGAAGAGCCGCCATCGAAGCTGTCGATGGAAAACCGCACCACGCGCTCGGGCGCGGACACAGCAACCGCCCGGCCCACCGCCTTCGGCATCTGCGGACTGGAGCAGGAAGAGGCAGGGCAGAGCCGCATCGTGCGCGGCGGCAACTACCGCGAGAACCGGTTCGCCGCGCGCGCGGCGCATCGGTATCAGTACCCCGCGGGTTCGGGTGACATCTCCTACGGCTTCCGGCCGGTGCGCACGGTGATCAAGAAGTAGCCTGGCCGCTCATCGGCTTCACAGTGAGAAGCCCAGCAACCTCACCGGGTTGCTGGGCTTTTCCCTACGCTCGTTCAAATCTTCACGGGTGGATCACGGACCGTCCACGGTGAAGTCGTCGATGGCCAGGCCGCAGCTCACGCCGCCGGACGTGCTCTGCAGCTTGATGAGCGTGCTGGAGGTCGTCGCGGTGAAGACATACGTGCGCAGGGTCCAGCCCGGCAGCGAGTTGGAGACGCTCGCCGTGGACGGGCCGTAAGTGAGCGTCGCGTTGCGCGTGCCCGTGCAACTGGGCGGGAGCGCCACGTAGAAGCGCACCGTGTAGCCACTGCCCGCCACGGTGGAGATGGTCTGCTCGATGCTGCCCGCGCCGTAGCCGTTCAGGTCGATGGACTTGGTCCCGCTGTTCGGCGTCTTGTACGAGTTGTTCATCACCTTGATGCTGCCGCCCACGATCCAGTTGGTCAGGGTCGTCGCGCCCGTGGTGAGAACCGTGTAGTTGTAGGAGCCAGGCGGCGCCGCTTCGAAGCCACTGTTCGTGACCTTGTTGATGCCCTGCTGCACCGCGCCAACCTCCGGCGCGTCGGCCTCCTGCGACTCGGGACCGCCACAGCCCGCCAGCACGAGCCCCAAGCCCAGAGCCACGCCCCCTCGAATCCAGTGCATCATGTGCATGTTCACCTTTCGTGTTGAACCGCGGGGATTCGGCGATCCCCAAACGCCGCCGGGCCCGCGGTGCCGAGTGTCGGCGCTGTGAACATTAATCGCTCGGTGAGTGCGTGAGGAGTCCAGCGCTGAAACAGGCTGGGTTTTTCACGCCGCGAGAAGAAATGAGCCATCCTGGGGTGTGAAACACTCGGGTGGAAGTTCACACCGGCAGGTGGGGGTGACAGGAAAGCGGCGCTCCGGTGCTTCGTACGCACACTGCGGATTCACCTGGAAGGCTCTGGATGGTTACCCATCGGTTTGGTCGACGCGTGCTTGGCGTGGCGCTGTTGCTGTGGATGTCGGGTTGCGACAAGGACGAAGGCCCCGTCTGTGAGCGGCTCGCGCCCCGGTTGCAGCGCGCGCTCGAGGTGACCGTCCAGGCCGAGGACCTCCCCGGGGCCACGGCCTCGCTGCGATTCCAGGACTGCACGTGGCGGGGCTCGGCGGGCGTCTCCACGGTGGAGCCCGCCACCGGGCTCAAGGCCGAGGACCGGCTGCGCGTGGGCAGCATCACCAAGAGCTTCGTCTCCGTGGTGGCACTGCAACTCCAGGCCGAGGGAACGCTGTCCCTGGATGCGCCGCTGGCCACCTGGGTGCCGGATTTTCCCCGTGCGGACCGCATCACCGTGCGCCAGCTCCTCAACCACACGAGTGGCGCGTTCAACTACACCGACAGCCAGGCCTTCCTCACGCAGGCCGAATCGAGCCCCGGGAAGACGTGGAGCGCCGAGGAGCTCATCTCGCTGGGGGCCGCGGCTTCCCCCTCCTTTGAGCCCGGGGCGCGTTGGGAATACTCCAACACCAATTACATCCTCCTGGGCCGCATCCTCGAATCGGTGACAGGGATGCCGCTGGCGCAGCAGCTTCGCACGCGCATCCTCGTTCCCCTGGACCTGGACAGCACGGGGTTGGAGGGCGCGGAGCCGCTGCCGCCGCTCACCGTGCGGGGCCATGCGCGAGACACGCGCGATGGAGCGTGGATGGACCTCACCGACTTCATCCATCCGTCCGCGGCTGGCGCGGCCGGTGCCTTGAGCTCCAGCGCGGACGACCTCAGCGCGTTCTACCAGGCCCTCTTCGAGCGCTCATTGCTGGCCCCGGCGCAGCTCGCGCAGATGACGGACTGGGTGGCGACGCCCATCCCGGACATGCCTGGGTATGGCCTGGGGTTGGTGCGGGCCGTCACCCCGGTGGGGCCGGGCCACGGCCATGACGGAGGCATCCCCGGGTTCTCCGCCCTGGCCCTCTATCTGCCCGAGCGCAAGGCTTCGCTCGCGATGCTGACCAACCGCGAAGGAGCGGACGTGTTGCGGGTCACCGGGAGGCTGCTGGAGGTGCTCGCCACGGAGTGAGGCTTCAGTCTGGCCCTGGCCGGTTGTCTCGTATTGCCTTCACGCGGTGGGGGACAGGGTGCTTTTGTGGGGGGGCCGTGGGCAATGGTTGTCCAGGCGCCTGGAGTCTTCATGCGCGGTTCCCTGCAATCCATTTCATTATTCGCTGTCTTCATCCTGGGCCTGCTCACGGGTCGTCCCGCCGTGGCGCACGATTCGCTCCGAGACCGGATCGACGCCTACGTCCGCGCGGAGCAGAAGCGGCAGGGCGTGCCCGGTCTCGCCGTGGGCGTCGTGAGCCACGGCCGGGTCGTGCTGGTGAAGGGGTATGGCTCCGCGAACCTGGAGCACCAGGTCCCTGTCGGGACGGACACCCTCTTCCAGGCGGGCTCCCTGGGGAAGATGTTCACCGCGACGGCGGTGATGCTCCAGGTGGAGGCGGGCCGTGTGTCGCTGTCCGACAGCATCACGAAGTACTTCCCCGACGCGCCCGCCACCTGGGCTCCCATCACGGTGCGCCACCTGCTGACGCACACGTCGGGCCTCCAGGACCTGGATGGACAGATCGACGAGCGGAAGGACTACTCGGACGATGACTTCGCGAAGTTCCTCTACACGCTGCCGCTGGATTTCCCCGCGGGGCTGCGGTTCAGCTACAGCAATTCCGGCTACGTGCTGCTGGGCATCCTGGCGAACCGTGTCACCCAGTCCACGTACCAGGAGGTCCTGGGCCGCCAGGTGTTCAAGCCCGCGGGCATGAAGACGGCGCGTGGCATCAGCGAGGAGGACGTCATCCCGAACCGCGCGGCCGGCTACCGGATGAGCGGCGGCGTGGTGAAGAACCAGTGGTGGGTTTCACCTTCGCTCAACACGACGGGGGACGGGTCGCTCTACTTCTCCGTGAAGGACCTGCTGGCCTGGGAGGAGGTCGTGGATGAGCGCGACATCCTGTCGCGGGCGAGCTGGAGGGAGATCCTGTCGCCCGCGAAGCTCAACAGCGGGGCGACGTATCCCTATGGCTTCGGGTGGGAGGTGAAGGAGCGAAACGGCAAGCCGATGCACGCGCACACGGGGGCGTGGCAGGGGTTCACGTCGGCCTACATCCGGTTCCTGGGCGACGAGCTGTCCATCATCGTGCTGGCCAACTTGAGCCAGGCGGACCCCAGGGGCATCGCGGAAGGCATCGCGACCCTCGTCAATCCCGCGCTCGCCGTGCCGCCGCTGAAGCCCATTCCGGACCTGGAGCCGCAGGTCACCGCGCGGCTGGCGACGCTGCTCGAGCAGACCCGGGCCGGAACGTGGGACCCGGCCATGTTCGCGTACGTCCCCTGGTGGTTCGTGGCGGAGGCCGGGCCGTACTACCAGGGCGTCCTGCAAGGCCTGGGACCGGCGGGACCGCTGGTGCTGGCGAAGCGGGAGACGCGAGGCGATGACCGCTTCTACACGTACCTGGTGCGGTTTGGTTCCGCGACCTGGCGCTACACGGCGGCCTTCGTGCCGGATGGCCGCGTGTCCGCGTTCAGCTTGGATGAGAACTGACAGCAACCGCTGACACCCGTCGGCAACGGCCGCCCTGCCCAACGTGCGCGGGGCGGCCGTCCTTCCAAAGGCTAGCGCGTGATGTTGCGCAGGTACTGCGCGTAGAAGCGGATGGCCGCTGCGTGCGCCGCGACGGAGAGCCGCTCGTCGCGGCCGTGCATGCGCCCCAGGTCCTCGCGCGTCATTCGCACGGGCATGAAGCGGTACACGCTGTCGCTCAGGGGGTAGAAGTGGCGGGCGTCGGTGGCCGCGACGGTGAGGAAGGGCGCCACCAGCACGTCCGGGAACACCTGACGGATGCTGCGCTGCAATTGCCGCCAGCCTTCCGTGTCCAGGCTCGACACCGGTGAGGCCTCGTCGCCCTCGACGAGCAGCTCCACGCGCGCGTCGTCCACCACGTCGCGCACGTGGGCGCGCACGTCCTCCAGGCTGTCGCCCGGCAGCGGGCGGACGTTGAGCACCGCGCGCGCCTGCGCGGGCAGCACGTTGGGCTTGGGGCTGCCTTCGAGCATGGTGGCCGCCAGGGTGGTGCGGATGCTGGCGTTCGTGGACGGCGCCCCGGCCATCTGTCGTTCGATGAGGGGCGCGAAGAGCCACGTGTTGGCGAAGAGCAGGCGCTTGCCGAAGCCCATCTCCGGCCCCACATGTTCGAACAGCGCCCGCGTCCCGCCGCGCAGCCCGGGCTTGAAGGGGTGCTCCTCCAGCCGCACGAGGGCGCGGGCGAGGATGTTCGCGGCTGTCTGCGGCGGCGGCATGGACGCGTGCCCGCCCGAACTGCTCACCCGCAGCTCCACGCGCCCCGAGCCCTTCTCCGCCACGCCCACCAGCGCCACCGGTGCGTCCACGCCGGGCACCAGCCCCACGCCAATGGGACCTCCCTCGTCCAGCACCGATTCAAGGCGCACGCCCCGCTCGCTCAACAGCGCGGCCACGCGGGCGGCACCGTCGCGTCCGCCCACCTCCTCGTCCGCGCCGAAGGCGAGCAGCACCGTGCGGCGCGGGCGGTGGCCCTGGGCGAGCAGGCCCTCCACGGCCTCGAGGATGGCGAGCACGCTGCCCTTGTCGTCCAGCGCCCCGCGCCCCTGGATGTAGCCGTCCGCCACCACACCGCCGAAGGGAGGGTGGCTCCAGGTGGCCTCCGCCTCCGCGGGCACCACGTCCAGGTGGCCCATCAGCAGCACGGGATGCAGCTCCGGCTCCGTGCCCTTCCACGTGTAGAGGTGCGCATGCGTGCCCACCGCCTCATGACCGAGCTGCGCGTGCACGAGGGGAAACGCGGCGACGAGCTGGGCGTGCAGTGCCTGGAAGGCGGTGTCCTGCGCGCCCGTTCCGTCGGAGGCGGCGACGGTGGGGTGGCGCAGCGCCTCGGCGAGGCGGCCCGCGGCTCCGGTGGCATCCACCGAGAACGGCTCGGCGGGCTCGGCGGTCACCTGGCGCGAACCGAAGCGCAGCGTGCGGACGACAAGCGCGCCCACGAGGAGCAGCAGGAGGACCAGCAGGGCGAGGAGGACACGCTTCATCGGATGGAGACTTTCGGAGAGGGCGCCACCGAGCGTAACAGCAGGCGCGGCGCATGCGCGCTTCGCGCGGAGTCATGCCCGGGCGGAACGCAGTGGGTGCGCGGCTTCCAGGTCACCGTGACGGCGCGAGACACAGGGGTCGGGGAGTGTCTTCCCCCTCGCGCAAGACCCGGCGTTGCGTTGCCCCAAGCGCTCATCGCTGACGCGCACTGCATGAACTCAGTCCCTTCGACGCCACCCCGAATGGAGCGCCGACACCCGGTCCGTGCTGGACCGACGGCCCTCCAACGATGGCGCGATCTGGACCTGGGGCAGGGTGGTGGGGACCCAGCTTCCAAGGAGATTGCGTGCAAGTAGGGTGGCGCCGCTCCCCGACTCTTCCGTGGCGTTGTCTGGCCCCCAGGACTCGACAGGGACGCCCTTCCAGGAACAGGACGAGGACGCATGACGCCAGCAACGACGAAGTGGTGGGTTTGGGTGGTGTTCGCGGTCAGCGCCGCGTTGGCGGGTTGTCGCGGTGAACCCGCCGAGCTCGGCATCGCTCAGACGGTGGTGACGCTGCCGCTCGCGTTGAGCGCCAGCGACGTGGCCCGGGTGGAGCTGACCGTGAGCGGCGTGGGCATGAACACCCGCACGGACCTCCTGGTGAAGACAGGGCAGCAGTGGGGTGGGGTGCTGGGCAAGCTCCCCGTGGGGGAGGACCGGCGCTTCGAGGGCCGGGCCTTCGATGCGGCGGGCACCCTGCGCTTCGCTGGGACGGTGACGGGGGTCGTCATCCTCGCGGGGCAGACGACCGCGGTGACGCTGCGGCTCCAGGAGGTCGGTGCGCCAGCTCCTTTCGAGAACTCGGCCCCGTTCATCACCTCCGTGGTGGCCAGTCCATCCATCGTGGAGCCCGGAGGCGTCGTGACGCTTCAGGCAGGCGCCCAGGATCCGGACGCGGAAGGCAGTCTCACCCATGCGTGGACCGCGGCCGCCGGGCACTTCAACGCGCCTGCCAGTCCTGCCACGACGTGGACGGCGCCCGCGCAGCCGGGCCAGGTGGTGCTGACCCTGACGGTGACGGATGCGAAGGGCGCCTCGGACAGCGTCAGCCTCACGGTGACGGTGAGCACGGGGTCAGGCAGCGCCGCCGTCAACGTGACGGTGAACACCTGGCCACGGGTGGCGGGCCTGACGGCGACGCCGTCCCAGGTGGCCGTGGGCCAGACCACGTCGGTGACGGCGCTGGCGAACGACCTGGATGGTGACAGCCTGAGCTACCAGTGGACCGCGGGGTGCGCGGGAACGTGGACGAACGCAGGCTCGGCGAACGCCAGCTTCACTCCCACGGAGCTGCCTCCCGCGGGCAATGGGTGCGCCCGGTGCGCGCTGACGGTGGCGGTGGAGGATGGGAGGGGAGGGCGGTCGCGGGGCTCGCTGGGCATCTGCGTGGGGACGCCGCCGGTGGCGCGCTTCCCGCCGGAGCTGGTGGAGACGTTCCACTCCATCGCCCTCGTCCCCGCGCAGGGGGACACCGTCGTCTTCCGGGCGAGGGCTCGGGACCCGCAGGGCAGCGAGCTCACCTTCTCCTGGAGCGCGGACGCGGACGGGCTGGGCACGGCCAGCGACGGCGCGACGACGAGCGAGGTGCTCTGGACGGCGCCCTCCTGTCTTGCCTCGGGGCCGTCGCTCACGGTGACGGTGTCCGTGACCAACGCGCTGGGGTTGTCCGCCAGCGCGTCCATGGTGCTGGAGGGCGGCACGCCTTGCCCTCCTGGCCCGAGCCGCGTGGCCTTCATCGCCGCGGGAGGCGCGCACGGCCTGGTCGTGAGGCAGGATGGCACCGCGTCCGCCTGGGGCTCCAATGTCTACGGCCAGCTCGGCGACGGGACGAACGTGGACCGCCTCCTGCCCGTGCCGGCGCTGGTGCAGGGCCTCACGGGCGCCACGGCCCTGTCCGCCACCGCGTACCACACGCTCGCGCTGAAGCAGGACGGCACCGTGTGGGCCTGGGGGTACAACGACTCCGGGCAACTGGGGGATGGGACGAACGTGGATCACCCCACGCCGGCGCCGGTGCAGGGCCTCACGCAGGTCGCGGCCCTGGCGTCGGGCACCTACCACTCACTCGCGCTGAAGCAGGACGGCACCGTGTGGGCCTGGGGCCTCAACAACCTGGGGCAACTGGGAGACGGGACGACCGACAGCCGCTCGGAGCGGAGGCCGGTGCAGGGCCTCACGGGCGTCACGGCCCTGGCCGCGAGCACCTATCACTCGCTCGCGCTGAAGCAGGACGGCACCGTGTGGGCCTGGGGGTACAACAGCTCCGGACAACTGGGCGACGGGACGATCGCGAGCCACACCACGCCGGTGCGGGTGCAGGGATTGACGGGGGTGTCCGCCATCGCCGCGGGGCTCGTCCATTCGCTCGCGCTGAAGCAGGACGGCACCGTGTGGGCCTGGGGCCGGAACACCGAGGGTCAGTTGGGGGATGAGACGGTCGTGAGCCGCACGTTGCCCGTGCGGGTGCTGGGCCTGACGGGTGTCACGGCCCTGGCTTCGGGGGCCGCCCACTCCCTCGCGCTGAAGCAGGACGGCACCGCGTGGGCCTGGGGCCGCAATGATGCGGGCCAACTGGGAGATGGGACGGTCGTGAGCCGCCCGTTGCCCGTGCAGGTGCAGGGTCTGGCGACGGTGAAGGCCCTGGCCGGGGGAGATGCCCACGCGTTTGCCTTGAAGCAGGACGGTACCGTGTGGGCCTGGGGCTTCAACGGCGACGGTGCGCTCGGGGATGGCACGACGGTCGACCGGCCCACACCCGTGCGGGTGCAGGGCCTGGGGAACTGAATGGCGCTGGCGGCGGGGCGGCCTTCAGCCCCGTTCGTCCCTGACCGTCGCGGCGACTTCCGACGGCGACCGGATTCCAACATCCGGGGTGTCCCGGGGGACGTCTCCAGGGGACTTGCTGAAAGGCTACCCTGCCACGCAAACGCCAGGGTGCGTACATCCCGTTCCGCACCCTGCGTCACGACATGAAGATTCCATGTAACGACCCGGGCGGAAGGTCCGTGACTTCGCCTGGACCCAGTGGGAGCGGCCAGGAGTCCTGGCTGCTCGGCGCAGTCGCGGACGTGGGCAGGGCCAGGGGGAGCGCAGAGATGAGGGTGATGCAAGCGAAGGCAGTGCTCGTCCCGGATGAAGGGGCGTCCGCGCTGTCGGAGGACTATTTCCGTTCCGCGCACCACCTGCGGGCCGAACGGGTGACGCATACGCTCGTCATCGACGACGGGGGAGGCAACGCGCTGCGGATGCCGCTCATCGTGCGGCCCATCGAGGGAACGCCGTACCGCGATGCCATCTCTCCGTATGGGTTTCCCGGAGGCGAGGTGGACGGGCTCGGTGAGGTGCTGAAGGACGCGGTGGACTGGCGGGGACCGAAGCTCGTCAGCCTCTTCGTCCGCGAACGCGTTTCGGGCCCGCGCTGCTTCGCGGGCGGGACGGAGCGCAACGAGGTGTTCTTCATCGACCCGCGCCTGCCGGTCGAGTTCCGGGAGATGCACCTGCGGCACATCCGGCGCAACCTCCGGCTGGGCTTCGTGAGCACCGCGCGTGAGGCGCGCGAGGCGCCGCGCGAGGAACGGGAGGGCTTCAAGGACGTCTACCGGCAGACCATGGTCCGCGAAGGAGCGAGCCTCCGGTACTTCTTCTCCGACGCCTATTTCGAGGAGGTGTTCGCTTCGCCCCGCGCCTGGCTGGTGACGACGCGCTCGCCGGAGGGGCGCGTGGCCTCTGCGGCGCTGGGCGTCAGCAGTGACGGCATGCTGCACTACTACCTGGGCGGGACGGCGGATGAGCACCTGGCGCGCTCGCCGGCCAAGAATGTCTTCGGGACGCTGGTGGAGCTCTGCACGCGGCTCGGGGTCCCGCTCCATCTGGGTGGAGGCGTCCGGCCGGGGGACGGGCTCGAACAGTTCAAGCGGGGACTCGCGAACGCCAGCTCCCGCATCCAGACCCACGAGCTGATCTGCGACCCGACGGTGTATGCCCACCTGTCGGAAGGCCACACCGGCGGCGACTTCTTTCCGGCCTATCGCGCGCCAGGGATCCGAGCGGCGGTCGGGGGCGCTGTCCCCGGGTGACGCTGCTCGCGGCGGCCCCCCGACGCGAGGGCCGACGGGTGCGGAGGACGTGACACTTGCCCGAGACCGCGGGGGTCATGGTGGGGGCCCGGGGTGGCACCTACCCTCCGACACACTCCGAGCGTTGGCCGGAGGAAGTCAGGGAGGAAGAACCCGGATGAGAAGCATTGCCGCCTCGGATGCGAGCCACCCGCGCCTGGTGGAACTGGACGCGCTCCGGGGACTCGCGGCACTGGTTGTCGCGCTGTATCACTTCACCGCCGAATACAGCGACCTCTACGGGCACTCCGTTCCCCTCTGGGGAGAAGCGCGTTTCGGGAAGTATGGGGTCCAGCTCTTCTTCGCCATCAGTGGCTTCGTCATCCTGATGTCGCTGGAGCGCATCACCCGGGCCCGGGACTTCGTGTCGAGCCGCGCGGCCCGGCTCTACCCGGCCTATTGGACCGCCGTCCTGCTCACCTTCACGGTGGTGTCGCTGTTCGGGCTGCCGAACCGTGAGTTCAGCCTCCAGACGGCGCTGATCAACCTGACCATGTTTCACGAGCTTGTTCGCGTCCCGCATGTGGACACCGTGTATTGGACGCTGACCATCGAGCTGTCCTTCTATCTGTTGATGTTCCTGATCGCATACGCGCGGGCGCTTCCCAGGGTCATCCCCCTCTTCATCGTCCTGGTCTCGCTCCAGACGCTGGCCGAGCTGGCCTTCGAGGCGATGGGGATGCCCTTCGTCGCGCGCCTGGCGAGCCGGCCGCACCTGCAGTTCTTCGCGCTGGGCGTGCTGGCCTTCAAGCAGAGCCGTGGCGAGGTCTCCGTCC
This sequence comes from Corallococcus terminator, assembly GCF_003611635.1. Taxonomy (GTDB): domain Bacteria; phylum Myxococcota; class Myxococcia; order Myxococcales; family Myxococcaceae; genus Corallococcus; species Corallococcus terminator. The sequence continues at coordinate 21,339 of NZ_RAVZ01000010.1, forward strand.
CCGCGGCGCTGGCGCTGGTGGGGGTCTGCTTGGCGCACGAGGTGTTCGTCGGGAGCATCGCCCCCGTGCCCGTGTTCGGGGTCGTGCTCGTCCTCACCTATGCGCTCTCCCGGGGCGCGCTGCGCTGGCTCACCTGGCGCCCCCTGCTCTTCATGGGGCTCATTTCCTATCCGTTCTACCTGGTCCACCAGAACATCGGTTACGTCATCATCCGGCGGCTCGAGGCCGCGGGTTGGCGTCCCGAGGCAGCCATCGCGGTCGCCTTCGCTGTCGGGTTCCTGCTGGCCACCGTCATCACCTATCGCATTGAGCAGCCCGCGCTGCGCGCCTACCGCCAGTTGCGGCGCAAGGCCCAGGAGCGGTCGGCTGTCTCGCCACACGTCGCATAAGGGCCCCCGTGCGCCCGACGTGGGAGCCGGGGGCGGGGGGCGCTGCGTCGCTCATTGAAAGGATGCGCTCGAATGATGAATCACTCCGAAATCTCGCGGATCAGGCCTCCGCACCTGAATCAATGCCGCGCCGCCCTGGTGCCTGACGAAGGAATGTCAGCGCTGTCGGACGACTACTTCCGCTCCGTGCACCACCTGCGGGCCGAAGGCGTGACGCACACGCTCGTCATCGAGGACGGCGGGGGCAGCGCGCTGCGGGTGCCGCTCATCGTGCGGCCCATCGAGGGAACGCAGTACCGCGATGCCATCTCCCCCTATGGCTACCCCGGCGGGGGGCAGGATGGGTTGGGCGAGTTGCCGAAGGATGCCGTGGACTGGACAGGCACCGGGCTCGTCAGCCTCTTCGTGCGAGACCGCGTCGCGGGCCCGCGCTGCTTCGCGGGCGGGACGGAGCGCAACGAGGTGTTCTTCATCGACCCGAGGCTTCCCCTGGAGTTCCCGGCGGAGGCCCGTCGGCAGATGCGGCGCAACACCCGGCTGGGCTTCTTGAGCACCTGCTGTCCGGTGCGCGAGGCCTCGCACGAGGAGCGCGAGGGCTTCAAGGACGTCTACCGGCAGACCATGGTCCGCGACGGGGCGCACGCCCGGTACTTCTTCTCCGACGCGTACTTCGAGGAGCTGTTCTCATCCCCTGTCGCCTGGCTTGCGACGACGCGTGCCGCGGACGGCCACATCGCCTCTTCGGGGGTGGGGGTCTCCAGCGATGGCCTGCTGCACTACTACCTGGGCGGGACGGCGGATGCGGACCTGGCGCGCTCGCCGGCCAAGAACACCGTCTTCGGGGCGCTGGTGGAGCTCAGCGCGCGGCTGGGGATGCCGCTGCACCTGGGCGGCGGTGTCCGGCCGGGGGACGGCCTGGAGCAGTTCAAGCGGAGCTTCTCGAACACGTCCTCCCACCTCTGCACGCACGAGCTGATCTGCGAGCCCTCGGTGTACGACCGTCTCTCGGAGCGCAGCAGCGACACGGGGTACTTCCCGGCCTATCGCGCGCCGCAAGCCTGAGCGGCCCGCGACGTCCGTTCGTCTCAGGGGGCCCGGCGGCGGTCCTTCAGGTCCCCCCTTCGTCGACGACCGCCTGGATGGCCTGCTCCAGCCAGCGGCGGGTGGAGGTGTTGCCCGACGCTGACTGGTGATGGTCGGGCATCAACCGGCAACTGATGAGAAAGCCGCTCCAGAGGATGTTGAGCCGGGCCGCGCGCCCCTCGCCGTCCGGTGGGCCGAGCCAGCGCGCCAGCGGCTCCATCGCCTTCTCCCGCAGCAGTTCGACCGTCGTCGCGTATGCCTCGGGATCCGTCGCCGAGAGGATCAACATCGCCAGGGGCCCCGGAGCGTCCTCCGCGCCGAAGAAGAGCGCCACCACCTCCTCACCGAAGCGCCGACGCTCCACCTGCAACAGGGGGGTGATGTCGAGCACCTGCTCCAGCGTCGCCCGGTACAGCCCCTGCTTCGAACCGAAGTAGCGGCCCACGAGCGAGGAGTTCACCCCCGCCAGGTCCGCGATGTCGCGCACCCCCGTGCTGGCGAAGCCACGCGTGGAGAACAGCGTCCGGGCGGCGTCGATGAGCGCGGCACGCGTGCGCTCGGCATCGCGTTGACGCGTCGAGGACCTGGGGTCGGGCGGAGGCGGTTTATGCACGGCTGTTTACCTATGCCAGGAATTCAGGTATGTCCAGGGATGTACACGGCCGTGTACATCGTGCGCGGCCACCTGGCCGAAGGGACGTGCGCGGATGACTGCGACGACACGGAACGAGCTGTCTTTCTCTCTGGATGCGTTGAAGGAGAAATACCGGCAGGAGCGGGAAAAGCGGCTGCGCGCGGATGGCACTGCCCAGTACCTCCCGCTTCAGGGCGTCTTCGCGGACTTCGACAAGGACCCCTACGTCGAGCCCGGCTTCACCCGCCCGGCGCTGACCGAGCGGACGGACGTGCTGATCGTCGGCGGTGGCTTTGGCGGCATGCTGGCGGGCGCTCGCCTGCGTCAGGCGGGGGTGGATTCCTTCCGCATCGTCGAGAAGGGCAGCGACTTCGGCGGCACCTGGTACTGGAACCGCTACCCGGGCGCGGCCTGCGACGTGGAGTCGTACATCTACCTGCCGCTGCTCGAGGAGACGGGCTACATGCCCAGGGAGAAGTACGCCAAGGCGCCGGAGATCTTCGCCCACTGCCAGCGCATCGGCCGGCACTTCGACCTCTACAAGGCCGCCTTGTTCCAGACGCTGGTGCGGACCATGGACTGGGACGAGGGCACCCGTCGCTGGAACATCACGACGGACCGGGGTGACCTCATCGCGGCACGCTTCGTCATCATCGCGGGCGGCATCCTCCACAAGGCGAAGCTGCCGGGCATCCCGGGCATCGAGACCTTCCAGGGCCACTGCTTCCACACGAGCCGCTGGGACTATGCATACACGGGTGGCAGTCCGACGAGCCCCATGACGAAGCTGGGCGACAAGCGCGTGGGCATCATCGGCACGGGGGCGACGTCGGTGCAGGCCATTCCGCACCTGGGCGCCACGGCCCGGCAGTTGTATGTCTTTCAGCGCACCCCCTCGGGGGTCGGCGTGCGAGCCAACCAGCCGACGGACGAAGCCTGGGCGAAGTCGCTCCAGCCGGGCTGGCAGCAGGAGCGCATCCGCAACTTCTCCGCGATCGTCTCCGGCCGCCAGCAGCCCGTCGACATGGTCAACGACGGCTGGACCTACATCTTCCAGGGATTGGATCTCACCCAGGCCCGTTCGGCGGAGGAAGCCGCCGAACTCGCGCAGTTGTCTGACTTCCGCAAGATGGAGGAGATCCGCGCGCGCGTGGGCGCCCTCGTGAAGGATGCCGCGACGGCCGAGGCGCTCAAGCCCTATTACAATCAGATGTGCAAGCGGCCCTGCTTCCACGACGAATACCTGCCGACGTTCAACCGGCCCAACGTCCAGCTCGTCGACACCGAGGGAAAGGGTGTGGAGCGCATCACGCCCACCGGCGTGGTGGTCAACGGAAGGGAATACCCGGTCGACTGCCTCGTCTACGCCTCGGGTTTCGAGGTGGCGGGAGAGTTCACCCAGAAGCTGGGCTTCGACATCCGGGGGAGGGGCGGCCGGTCGCTGCGGGATGCCTGGGCCCAGGGCCCGGCCACGTTGCACGGCATGCACAGCCGCGGCTACCCCAACCTGATGCTGTTCACCACGACCCAGAGCGGCTGGGCGATCAACTTCGTGCACATCCTCGACGAGCAATCCCAGCACGCTGCCCACATCATCGCGCGGTGCCTGAAGCAGGGCGTCGAGGTGTCCGAGCCCTCGGAGCAGGCGCAACAGCAGTGGTGGGACGTCATCCTCGGCCGGCTCAAGACGAGCGCCACCTTTGGCGGGGCCGACTGCACGCCGGGCTACTACAACAACGAGGGAATGAAGGCGGGCCCGGAGATGATGAAGTTCGCCACCTTCGGAGGCGACACGCTCGCGTTCATCGACGTGCTGCGCGAGTGGCGCAAGGGCGAGGAGTTCGTGGGCCTGGAGCTCACGCGCGGCGGGGCGGAGGTCCAGTCATGAGCGCTCGCATGTTCCGATTTCTCTCCAAGTCTTTGGCCGCCAGTCTGGTGTTGGCCGGGGCTGCGGTGCTGGCCGCTCCGCCCAGGGCCTGGCGCCAGGAGGTGGTGGTGGCCGGCTCCCCCTTCCAGGGCGTCCACGGGCTCGTCGTCGACGGCAAGGGCCGCCTGCTGGCCAGCAACCTGTTGGGCCAGACGGTGCACTCCGTCGACCTGAAGACGGGCGCGGTGAGCACCCTGGTGGGGCCTCCGCTGGGCGGCGCGGATGACGTCACCCTGGGACCCGACGGTTCGGTCTACTGGACCGGCTACTTCACCGGCCAACTGATGCGGCGCTCGCCGGATGGCAGGACGCGCGTCATCGCCCGGGGGCTGCCGGGCCTCAACTCGCTGGCCTTCCGCGGCGATGGCCGGCTCTACGCCACCCAGCTCGGCGCGGCGGATGTGCTGTGGGAAGTGGACCCGAACGGCAAGAAGCCGCCACGCAAGGTCATCGACGGGCCCGGCTTCCTCAACGGCTTCGAGTTCGGCCCGGACGACAAGCTCTACGGCCCCCTCCTGCTCAAGGGGCAGATCGCCCGCATCGACGTGGACACGGGCGGCATCGAGCCCGTGGCCCAGGGGTTCGCGATGCCGACGGCCGTCAACTTCGACGCGCGGCGCGAGCACCTCTACGTGGTCGACGCGGCGCGGGGCGAGCTGGTGCGGGTGCGGCTGCCCTCGGGCGACAAGGAGGTCGTCACGACGCTGCCCACCGGACTCGACAACCTGGCCGTGGGTCCCGACGACCAGGTGTACGTGTCCAACATGGTCGACAATGACATCCGCGTGGTCAACCCCGCGGGGGGCTCGGTGCGGGTGCTGGTCGAGGCGCGCTTGAGCGTGCCTTCGGGCATTGCCGTGGCGCCGGATGATCCGGACGAGCGCGTCTACGTGGCGGATGTGTATGCCCTGCGCCAGGTGGGCGGCCTGGATGGGAAGATCCACCAGACGGACCGGGTGCTCTCCTCCCCGACGAACTTCCCCATGAACGTGAGCGTGAGCGCCCTGCACGTGGTGCGCAGCACGTCCTATCTGGGCGGCCACAGCAGCGTGCAGGTGCTGGAGCGGGCCACGGGAAAGCTCCTGCGAACCCTCCCCAACGCCAACGGCGTCCAGGGCGTGGTGGAGCTCGCCGACGGCACGCTCATCCTCGCGGAGGGTGCCACGGGCCGGCTCGTGCGAGTGGACACGGCCGAGCCCGCGGTCACCACGGTGCTCGCCGAGGGGCTGGAGGGCCCGGTGGGGCTCGCGGCCGATACCGACGCCACGGAGCCCGGCGTGTACGTCACCGAGGTGCGTTCGGGGAAGGTGACCCGGGTGCGGCTGTCGGATGGCGCCAGGCGCACGGTGGCCAGGGGCCTCAAGGGCCCCGAGGGCATCGCCCGACATCCGGACGGTGGGCTCTTCGTCGCCGAGGTGGGCCGCAAGCAGTTGGTGCGCATCGATCCCGCCACGGGCAGGTCGACGGTGGTCGCGAGCAAGCTGCGCATCGGTCTGCCCGAGAGCGCTCCCTTCCCGCCGGGCTACCTGCCCACGGGCGTCGCCGTGGGGCGCTCGGGTACCGTCTACCTGACGTCCGACATCGAGAGCGCCCTCTACCGCTTCGTTCCCGAGCCCTGAGAGGACAACCAGGAAGGTCCAGACCCAGGCCTCCTTCTCCCAGGCCCTAGTAGTCCGGACCCCGGCGGTGATTGTCGCGATGGGCAGGCGCCCTGGAGGGCTTCGACGGTTGGTATTGCTGGATCTGTCTGGAGGGCGTGGGCGTGGGCCGCTCCGGCGTCGTCTGCCCGGAGCCGCTCATCGCCGCGAGCACGACGGTGATCATGAGCAGCACCAGGATCCCCAACCCGAACAGCGCCTTGCCCAGTCCGACCTCCGTGCCCATGCGCTGGTGCTGGAGGGGGGTGTCCGGCAGGTAGAGGACCTCCAGGGAGTCCCCCTCGGAGGCGCGCTGGAACCTGAAGCCGCCCGGGCGTTCCCTGTACTCATCGCGGATCTCCGAACCGTCCGGCAGGTGGAAGACGTACTCCACGATGCGGTGTTTCGAATCCAGGAAGCTCTTGCGGACGCGGACCACTTCGCCCCGTGCATGCAGGCCTTCCTCCCGCAGCTTCAGGGTGAGCTGGTGAGCGACCAGCAACTGCACCAGGAACACCAGGAGGATTCCCACGGCGAACACGATGAACATGACCCCGCCGATGGCGTCCATGGTGTCTTCCTCCGGCCGCGGATGGTGTTGCGGCTCCTGGTGGCGCGAGGATGGCGGGGGAGGGGGCATGGACGCAACCGACCGGAATCTTCTGCTAAGACAGGAGGTGGGACGGATGAGCCGCCCCGTCGCGAAGAGGGGCGCATGCGAAGTATCGCTGGATGGTTTCTCGTCATCCTGGGGCTCGCCGGCTTCGGTGTGGAGATCGACAACCTGCGCAGGGGCACGACGGACTCGACCGTCCTGGGGCTCATTCTCGCCACCGTCTTCGTCCTCGGAGGCCGTGAGCTCATTCGAAGCGCGCGGCGAGCAAAGCTGCCGGCCGAGCCGGGGGAAGTGCTCACCATGGCGCCGCTCCCCGCCATGTCCCGTCGCGACATCGAGAGGGCCGTCCTCACCTGCGCGAAGCAGCATGGTGGCCGCGTCACGATCGCCGAGGTGGCGGCCGAGAGCAGCCTCAGCTTCACCGAGGCCAAGACGGTGCTCGAAGAGCTCCAGAGCGCAGGCGCCTGCACCGTCGACGTGACCGAGCAGGGCGCCTTCATCTACGAGTTCAACGGCCTGATGCCCCGCGAGCCCGCGCGCGAAGCCGTCGACTCCTGAGGTTGCGGCGCCGTTGAACCCAGCGGCGCGAATGCTTCCAGCGATTTTCGCGAGCGCCACGCACGGAGCCGATGGACCGTCGCGCAAGGGCCCTTGCATCGAGGCCCGTCCTCGCTGAGCATCGGTTCGTGTCTTCTGCTCCCTCTGTGTCCCGCGGCTCGCACTCCTCGCTGGTGGTTCCGAGTTGAGCGCGGGCGAGAGTCCTCCACCGCAGCGCGTCCTGGCCGACGTCTTCGTGCGCACGCGCGTCCACGAGGGTGCGCTCGTGCTCGCGGCGGCGCTCTGCACCGCATTGCTCGCGCAGGTGGCCCTCCCGGTGCCGGGCTCGCCGGTGCCCATCACGGGACAGACGCTCGCGGTCGTGCTCACGGCCGCAGCGCTCGGGCCTGGACGTGGCATGGCCGGGCAGCTCGTCTATCTCCTGCTGGGGGCGGCGGGACTGCCGTTCTATGCGAAGGCGGCCAGCGGTTGGGGGCAGCTCGCCGGGCCAACCGGGGGCTATCTGGTGGCCTTCCTGCCCGCGGCCTTCCTCGTGGGCCTCGCGGCGCGCCACGGCTACGACCAGCGACCGTGGACAGCGGTGCCCCTGTTCCTCGTGGGACAGCTCGTCATCCTGGGCATCGGCATGGTCTGGCTCCGCGTGGCGGTCTCGCTCGACTTCGCCACCGCCTTCCAGAAGGGCTTCCTCCCCTTCGTCCCCGGAGGGTTGATCAAGGCCGCCATCGCCGGGCTGATCACCTTCCTCGCATGGCGGCTCGTAAGGGCTCGCGCTTCCCGAGCCACGGTCTCCTGAAGCCAGTGCGGGCTCCGGCGGAGGCTCGTCCCGCATGCTCCTTCAGGTCCGTGTCCGCACGAAGTCGACGAAGGCCTTGAGCACGGGTGGCAGGTGCCTGCGGCTCGGGTAGTAGAGGAAGAACCCGGGGTAGGGCGGGCACCAGGCCTCCAGGACGCGGACCAGCCGTCGCTCGCGCACCAGGGACTCGACCTGGGACTCAAAGACATACCCCAGCCCCAGGCCCGCGAGCGCGGCTTCCAGGATCTCCACCTGATCGCTCAGCGCCAGGGCGCCCCGCGTCTCCACTTCCAGTTCCTGGCCATTGCGCTCCAGCTCCCATGCGTAGCGTGAGCCATTGCTGAACCGCAGTTGGATGCAGTCGTGCGCGGCGAGGTCCTTCGGCGTCTTCGGAAGAGGGCGCTTCGCGAAATACTCCGGCGAGGCGACGATGGCTGAGCGCAGCGGCGGCCCGAGCGGAATCGCGACCATGTCCGCGGCCACGCGCTCACGGAAGCGCACGCCCGCGTCGAAGCCCTCCTTGACGATGTCCACGAACGCCGGGTTGTCGACGACGTCCACCTCGATGCCCGGGTAGGCCGCCATGAAGGGACCGAGCACCGGCATCAATCCCAGCCGCGTCGCCACCCGGGCCGCGGTGATGCGCAGCCGGCCCACGGGCGCCTCGCGGAACGCGTTCAGGTCATCGAGCGCATCGTCGATGTCGCGGAACGCGGGACGGAGCCGCTGGGCGAGCCGTTCTCCGGCCGCCGTGAGTCCCACGCTCCGGGTGGTGCGGTGCACCAGCCGAAGACCCAACTTCTCCTCAAGCCCCCGCAGGCTGTGGCTCAGCGCCGAGGGCGTTACCCCCAGCGCCCCCGCAGCGCGACGGAAGTTCAGGTGCCGGGCGATCTCCAGGAACACCGTCAGCTCACGGACGTCGGCCTGCATGGACGCTTCCTCTCCTCTGTTGAGCGAGGCTCAACAGTCTAGTGCATGCTGTGCGGATTCCCTCATGGATGGCCAGCGTCTATCTCTATGCGTGTCGGAACCGCTGACAAGGAGCACGCACATGAAGACCTGGCTCATCACTGGCGCATCCCGTGGATTTGGACTCCGCATCGCTCAGGCGGCGCTCGACGCAGGCGACCGCGTCATCGCCACCGCGCGCAACCCCCAGAGCATTCCCCTTCAGGCGCACCCCCGGCTGGTTGTCGCGAAGCTGGACGTGACGGACGAGGCCGAGGCCCGGCGCGTCGTGGCGAATGCGGGGCGCATCGACGTGCTCGTGAACAACGCGGGCTTCGGGCTGCTCGGGGGCGTCGAGGAGTCGAGCGCCGAAGAAATCGAGAAGCTCTTCCGGACCAACGTCTTCGGCCTGCTGGCCGTCACCCGCGCGGTGCTGCCCGTCATGCGCCAGCAGCGCTCCGGGCATGTCATCAACCTCTCGTCCATCGGCGGGTACCGCTCGGGGGCGGGGTTCGGCGTGTACTGCTCCACGAAGTTCGCCGTGGAAGGCCTGAGCGAGGCGCTGCATGAGGAGCTCGCCCCGTTGGGCATCCACGTCACGGTCGTCGAACCCGGCTACTTCCGCACCGACTTCCTGGATGAGACTTCACTCACCCGGGCGGCGAAGATCATCCCCGACTACGCGGAGACGTCTGGCGCGACGCGCACTCGCGCCACCGCCATCAATCACCAACAGCCGGGCGACCCGGCGAAGCTCGCCACCGCGTTGCTGGAGTTGGTGAAGCTGAAGCAGCCCCCGCTGCGCCTTGCCCTGGGCAGCGACACGGTGAAGGGCATCGAGGACAAGAACGCGTTCGTCGCCCGCGAGCTGTCCGCCCACCGCGCGCTCTCCCTCTCCACGGACTTCACGTCGTGAGCGCGCCCTGAAGCCAGGGCGGGCGACGGTCTCCGGGACACGGGGCAGGGCCGTTTGAATGGTGTAGGATATCGGCCCAACGAAGTGGCCGGACTTCGTCCTCACCTGGGGGGCTTCATGTCACGTTGGACTCCGTTCCTTTTCTTGCTGACGGCCGGATGGATGGCCTGCGGCAGTCCTGCGGAGACGCCAGAGGTGCCGGCGGTTCCGAGCGATAAAACCCACATCCGCGCGGCCTATGATGATGGGCAACCCGTCGTGGATGCCTCAGTGAGGCTGAACGGGGCCGAGGCGGGCCGGACGGACTCCGCTGGTGAACTGACCCTTGAGCTCTCCCTGGGGCAGCACCAGCTCGAGCTTCAGCTAGGGTCGGGGGACGACACGTTCTCCCGGATCGTGCAGACCCTGGAGAAGGGCACGGAGCTCCAGGAGGTGAGCGTCCGCCTGCCGAGGTCCGTGCGCTTGCTCGCGCCGCGCGAGGTGACGACGTCGAGTGTTCACCTCGCCTGGGAGCGGAGCGACGACAGGAAGTTCCGCGAGTACAAGGTCTACGCCAGCTACTCGCCCGCCTTCGACGAGACGAACGGCGTGCTCGTCCATGTGGGAACCGAGGTCTCCCTGACGGACTTCACGTTGGCGGGTCAGTACTTCGGGGGCAGTCCACTCGTCTCGGCCGACACCCAACTCTACTTTCGCGTCTTCGTCCTCGGGGAGGATGGCACGCTCGCTGGCAGCAATGTCCTCCCTGTCCGGACGCCCAAATGGGCCAACGAAGCCAACTTCACCCGGTCCTACCGGCTGGCCCTCGAGCGCAACTTCGCGGGTGCCTGGCCGATCTTCGGAGTGGCCTACGACGGCAGCTCGCTTTGGTTCCTGTACCGGCAGGATGTGGGTGGCTATTACGATCCTGACACGCTCACGCTGGTGCAGCGCGACCCCGTCACCCTGGCGGTGCTCAATACGTTTGTCTTCGAGGACTACCGGGTGCCCACGGGCATGACCTGGGACGGCTCCTCGCTCTGGGTGAGCCTTGGCGGGAGCAACAACCGGCAGCTTGTGAGCATCAACCCCACGACGGGAGCTCACGAGCGGGCCTTCGTGACGACGGAGGGGACGGAATCCCTGGCCTGGACAGGCAGCCTCCTCTTGCAGAGCAAGGGCTACATCCAGGGGCCCATCGAGCGCGTCGACCTCGCGACGGGAGGAATCGCGGGGACCTTCATCAATCCCTTCACGCAACGGGGTGCGCACCGCGCGGCGGGCATTGCCTATCGGCCCGGCGAGATCTGGGGAAGTGATCTGGCCAGACCCGACCTCGTCATCCTCGATGACGCCGGTGTGCATATCGGGGTCGTGGTCAGCGCTTCCATCTACAAGCACATGACCTTCATGGGCGACAGGTTGGTGGGCATTACCGGTGACTCCCTGGTCCATGTCCTGAAGGTCGAGCCGCAGTAAGGTCGCGTGGATATGTGGCTTTCGGGGCAGGGGCGCCTTCAACCCTCGCCACCGCCCGTCAGGTTGGCGGGTCGGATGTGTCAGGACCTCTTGCCCGGGCTCGCTCCCTGGCGGGCCCCTCACGAAAGGACACCCCTCCATGCCCCTGCCTCCAGATGATGCCCGGCGGATCCTCGAACGTGCCGCCTCACACGGCCTGTCGCTCAACCCCGAATCGCTGTCGGTCAACGAGGCGGGGCTCGACTATCGCGTCGTGATGGCTCGCGACGCAGGCGACGTGGAGTGGGTCCTCCGGATCCCCCGGCGCGACGATGTCTCCGCGAAGCTCGGTGCGGAGCGGGCGATCCTGGACTTCGTCGGCCCGCGCCTCGGAGTCCCCGTCCCCCGGTGGCAGGTGGCCGACCGCAGTCTCATCGCCTACCGTGCCCTGCCCGGCAGGCCCGGGCTGACGCTCGACCCGGCCTCCGGCGAACCCGTGTGGCACTTCGACCGCGAATCCCGCGTCTATGCCCGGGAGTTCGGCCACCTGGTCAGCCGGCTGCACGCAATCAGCATCGAGGAGGCCGGGCGCGCCGGCCTGACGGTCGAGACACCCGAACAGGTTCGCACCGGCTGGGCCGCCGACATCGCCCGGGTCCGCAAGGAGTTCGACGTGGCCGAAGCGCTCGTCCGGCGCTGGGAGGACTGGCTGGGGGATGACTCCTACTGGCCCCGGCACGTCACGCTGACGCATGGTGAGCTGTATCCCGCCCACGTCCTGCTGGCCCCCGACGACACCATCACCGGCGTGCTCGACTGGACCACCGCCAAGGTCGGCGACCCCGCTCGCGACTTCGTGTTCCAGCGGATGCTCGGTGTGGACGCCGTGTTCGAGGCCACCGTCGACGCCTACGTGAAGGCGGGCGGCCAGGTCTGGGAACGGATGGGCGACCACTGCATGGAGTTGCTCGCGGCCAGCCCCATTGGCTACGCGCTCTATGCGCTGACCACGGGCCAGCCGGGGCACCGGGAGGCCGCGGCGGCGATGTTGATGCCCTGAGCCGCGGCTGCCGCGCACGCCATCCATACTACCCGTCACGACGGATTCATCCGGATCGTGAAGCAGACGCAGGGGCTCGCCTCTTGTGGCTTCGGCGCTGCCACCCCCAGGGGGAAGTGTGGTATGGGTGGATATTTCCTGGAAAGCGGAGGCTCGCTGTGACGTTGTTTCGAGTGTGTCTGGCTTCACTGCTGCTCGTGGTGGCCGCCTGTGGTGATTCGAATCCAAATCCAGAGGTGACGCCTGATGCCGGCCAGCCCCGGCCGGATGCGGGCGGTGGGACGCCGGACGCGGGCGATGAAACGCCGGATGCAGGCGGTGGGACGCCGGACGCCGGTGATGAAACGCCGGACGCGGGCACCGAGACGCCGGACTCAGGTACCGAGACTCCGGACGCGGGCACCGAGACGCCCGACGCAGGCACCGAGACGCCCGACGCAGGCACCGAGACGCCCGACGCGGGCACCGAGACGCCCGACGCAGGCACGGAGACGTCGGACGCAGGTGAGCCTCCTGCGAGAAGCGTCATCGACAATTGGGGCTTCGAAGAATGGCCCGGTGCGCTTCCGGCGAAGTGGTACGGCAGCACGTCGAATATCTCCCCCGACGACGTGCGGCTGGAGACGACGAATGCCTTTGAAGGCAGGAACGCGGCCCGGCTGTCCAATCCGTTGACCGCGCACAGGCGCTTCAGCACCCTGGCGAAGTCGATGCCCGCGGGCCGCTACTCCTGCACCTACCAGGTGCGAGGCAACGGCGACGTGCGAAACGCCTTCTTCGACGACGACTACTCCTCCTACTCGGCCTACACCTCGGTCAACAGCAAGGAGTGGAAGGCGGTGGCGTACAACTTCAACCTCGCCGCCAACGTCTTCGACACCTTCGAGCTCATCTTCAGCATCCGGAATACCAGCGGAGAGCACCTGTTCGTCGACGACGTGCGCTGCGTGCGGGCCGACGAGCCGTGTGATGCGGTCAGTTGCGAGACCTGGCAGCGTTGCGTGAATGCCACCGCGACCTGCGAACCTCTCTCCGGTCGCTGCCAGGACGCCGCGGACTGCAACGAGTGGCAGTCCTGCGATGAGACCCACACCTGTGTGGTCGCCGCGGATCGCTGCACCCGTCACGCGGATTGCGCGGAGACCCCGGCGACGCCGGTCTGCGAACAGGCCACGCATCTGTGCGTGGCGGGCGACCCCTGCGCTGGCGTCACCTGCAGCCACGCGGCGACGAGCTGCAACCCCACGACGGGCGTGTGCGAGCTGGCCGAAGGCGCCTGCTTCACCACCTACGACTGTGTCGGCGCGCTGCCTGCCTGCGACGCGGCGACCCGGCGCTGTGTCGCCGCCGCTCACCCCTCGAACATCATCCGCAATGGTGGGTTCGAGAGCTGGGACACCTATTCCATCCCCTACTACGGGAACCACTACATTCCCGATTACTGGTACGGCATGGACAACGGCATCGCCGACCCGGGCACCGAGATCAAGCCCACGCGCCTCGTGCCGTACACGAACGCGGTGCACGGCGGCTCGCTGGCGCTGCAGTTCGTCGTCCCCATCCAGGTGGCCGAGCGCTTCTCGCTGGAGAAGTTCAACGTCCCGAGCGGCAGCTACTCCTGTTCGTACCGGGTGCGAGGCCACGGCAGCATCCGCCATCGCACCTATTCGAGCGGCGGCTGGAGCGCGCAGACCGACTTCCTCGCCGTCGACAGCGATGCGTGGCAGCCGGTGTTCTTCCGCTTCACCGGCAACGTGCGCGACTGGCGCCTGATCCTCTATCCGAGCCGCAGCGTGGCCGACCGCGACCACCTCCAGATCGACGACGTCGTCTGCACGAAGGACTGAACGGACGCTGATTCATCGCCGTTGAGAGAGCGGGCCGCTTCCCGAGGAGGGAAGCGGCCCGTCTTGCATTCACCGGCCGAGGATGAGGATGGCCATGCCCCCGATGAGCACGAGGATCATCAGCGTCTTCTGCCAGAGGTTCGCCTCGCGGAAGAGCAGGGCGGACAGGAGGAAGGCGACGATGAGGCTCGTGCGGCGCAGGACGGACAGCAGGGACACCATCGACTGGGGATCCATGAGGGCGTGGAAGTAGATGAGCTCCGCCAGCACCCAGGAGACGCCCACCAGGGGCACCGCCCAGCTCCAGGTGAGGCCCAGCCCCAGGCCGCCCCTGCGCAGCATGTACGGCACGAAGAGCAGGGCGGACAGCGCGCACCGCTGGAAGGCGGAGTGCGCCTGGATCTCCAGCACCGGGAGCTGGAGCTGGACGACGAGGTACTTGTCATAGACGGTCGTCACCGCCGACAGCACCGTGGCCGACAGCATGAGCAGCACGGCGGTGTTGCGGAAGACGACGATGCCTTCCTTCCTGCCGACGACGGAGAGCACGTAGTAGGACAGCACGGTGATCATCAGCCCGAGGAACTGCATCGGCGTCAGCAGCTCCCGGAACATCACGAACCCGCCCGCCAGCGTCCAGAGCGGCCCGGACGCCCGCACGGCGCCAGCAATGGAGATGGGCAGCTCCCGCACCGCGTAGTACGCGAGGATCCACGACGCCGTCATCGCGACGCCCTTGGGGAGCAGGAGCGCGTGCTCGCGGAGGGACAGCCCGAACGGATCGATGTGGATGGGCAGCGCCCCGGGGAACAGGGTGGGAACCCAGACCAGCGCCCCGAAGAGCGAGGACCACATGACGACGGGGATGACGGCGTTGCCCGTCATCGCCTTCTTCGTCCAGACATCGTACAGGCCGAGCATCACCCCGGCGCCAAGGCCATAGGCAATCCACATCTCAGCCTCCCCGGGCGCCGAAGGCCGCGAGCGTCTGGCGAAGGTGGTCCACGGATTTCGTGCCCGTCAGCACGAAGCCCGAAAAGGCCTGGCCCAGGACGTGGTCGAGCGACTCCCGCAGCGCGACCTCGCGCGCCTTCTCCGGGGCATGGAGCAACTGCCCCATGGCGAAGGGCCGGTTGATCAGGACCTGGAGGCCCTTCCGCGAAGCCAACGCGAAGACGGGCTCCAGCGTCCGGTGGAGCGTGTTGTAGGGGAACTGGAGGTAGGAATAGAGGCCCACCGAACAGGCCGCCTCCGCCGCCGCCACGTCGCTGATGCTCGCGCCCAGGCGGGTGATGCCCAGCGAGCGGGCGTACTCGAGGGCGCGCACCACGTCGGGCGCGCCCACGGTGGCTGCGGTGGCCTTGTGCACCTGGAGCAGGTCGATCCGCCCGAGCCGGTGGAGGCTCTGGTCGAGGCTGCGGCGGAGCGCGTCGTACGCATGGTCGGTGAAGGAGGTGTGGGCCTCCGCGTTCCAGTGCTCGCCGAACTTGGTGGCCACGAGCAGCTCCTCGCGCCGTGAGCCCAGGGTGGTGAGGAAGGCTCCGAACCGCTCCTCGCTGGTGCCATAGGCGGGCGCCGTGTCGAAGCAGCGGACTCCGGCTTCGACGGCGAATTCGAGCAGGCGCCGCGCGTCCGCCTCGGGAGGGGGAGGCTCCGAGTGGTAGCCCCACGTGCGGCCGATGGACAGCAGGCCAAGCCCGAGTCCGACGGGGCCGGGCGCGACCGGTGCTTCAGCGTCACCCCGGGGGCTCATGGTGCCGCCTTCGGGTGGAAGAAGGACTGGGGTTTCGCATCTTCCAGGCGGAAGGTGCCGCTGCCCGCGATGACCTGGCCCACGCCGACCACCAGCCGGCGGGCCGTGCCGGAGCCCTTGAGGACGGCGGCGCGCCGGTCCGGATCCGGGTCGCTGAACGCGGCGCCCCCGGCCAGGCTGCATCCGTCCACGGTGATGGCCCCCAGCACCTGCGTCCCCGACCCCAGCTCCGTCTGGCCGAAGACGGACGCGCCCCCCAGGTAGCGCCCGCCATCGCCGATGACGATGCGCGCGCCGGCGCTGTTCGCCTTCGCGGTGAAGCCGCCCTCGCCAAACTGGTTGCCATTCCCGATGAGGAGGGGGCCGGTCTCCGCCGCCAGCAGGGTGCCGGTGTGGAAGACATTGCGGTCGCCCAACCGCAGCTCCGCCGTCGGCGCGCAGGTGAGGGTGACGCAGGGATGAAAGACATTGCCCTGGCCGATGCGCGCGTGACGGGAGATGAGCACGGAGAACGGATCGAAGATGACGTTGCCGCTGCTGGCGAGCGCGAGGACTTCCTTGATCGTCAGCAGGCCCGCCGCGAGACGGGGGGCATCGAGGGCGGAGAGCAGGTCCAGGTCAGGCTGCATGGGAGGGCTCGCGACGGTGGAGGGTGAGGTTGGCGTGCAGCACGTCACAGGGGCGCTTCGCGATGAGGCCATCCTCCAGGCGCTCGTAGAGCCGCGCCGTCAGGACGTCCGTCAGGAAGGGCGTCTCGGTCATCTTTCCCGGCAGGATGCAGATGTGCCCGGGGACGGGTTCGTGGATGGCGATGTTGAGCGAGCGCGCGGCGCCCGCGTCAGGTGAGAAGTCCACCTTCGTGCACGCGACGTCGGTGAAGGGCGTCCCGCGCTTCCAGCCGGGCACCAGCCGCTCCAGCGCCCGGTGGAGGTTGCCGGCCTTCTCCTCGATGACGTTGTAGTCAGGCTCGGTGCAGAGCAGCGCGTCCTCGTTCAGGCCAACGATGCTGTAGCCGCCGTGGTGCATCATCGCCGCCTCGTGCGGGTCCACGTAGAACAGCCCGTGGGCGCCCAGGCGGGGCACGACGACCAGGTGGCTCTTCCAGTAGCGGATGGGCAGCTCCAGCTTGAAGAAGTCGCGGAAGAGATCCCTGGCGCCGAAGCCAGCGGAATAGACGAACAGCCCCGCCTCGACATGGAGCGTCTGTCCGTCGGCGGTGACGACGCTGGCCTCCAGGCCGTTGATGCGCTCCAAGCGGGCGCCGGTGAGGACCTCGGTGCCGCCCTGCTGCGCGGAGGTGTAGAGCTTGCGGTACAGCATCCGGGTGTTGAGGCTGACGTCCGCGACCTCGAAGATGGCGGCGGCGCGGGAGAGGTCGGCGGCCGGGAAGCTCGAGACGGCGGCGGCCCGGGCCCTCGGCCGGTACCAGACGCCCGCCTCGTCCCACCGGGACGTGAGCTCCTGCACCCGGTCCACGTCGCGGACCAGGACCAGCGGGGTGCGGTCCGCGTCCTCGACTGCCTCCGGCGCGAAGGCGCGAATCTGCTCGTGCCCGTAGATGCAACGCCGCGCCACCTGGACCGCGTTCTCCCGGTCACGGATGGAGCCGGCATGGTAGCTGCCCCGGTGCAGCCAGCCCTCATTGCGCGTCGAGGGACCGCTGGCGAGCGTCGGCTGCTTCTCCAACAGCAACAACCGCAGCCCGAGCCGGGACAGCTTGTGGCTCAGCATCAGCCCGGTGATTCCTCCTCCTACCAACACCACGTCGTAGCGGCGGACGTCTCGCGTCACGGCACGCCTCCTTGTCGTTGCATGAAATTTCCAATCCCTTTTCAATTTGTTGCACGAACGTGACTAACCGGAAAAGCAAGGTGCGCGAAGATGGCTGGTTTGGGTCGTGCAACGGAAGGATGGGGGGCGTCTGCCTGTCTGCCGTGCGGTTGCGACTCCAGGGCGGAGGGTGGAGGCGTGAGGCGTGAGGCGACGTGATGGCTCGGGCGCCGCACGGCCTTCCCCCGGATGCGCGCTCCCGGGGCGCGGGCTCAGGGGCCACACTCCAGGTGACGTGAGGCGGTGGGGTGGGGGACGGACCTGTCGCCCCACGCGGCGCCGCATCCCGTATGCTCGCCCGCGCCATGTCCCCGAACCTGAAAGCCCGAAGCGCGCTCGCCGCGGCCTCGCTCCTGCTGGCGACCCCGGTGCTCGCGCAGGCCCCGCAGCCCGGCGCGTCGCCCGCGCAAGCCGCGCCACCCTCGCAGGCCGAGGGCGCTCCGCCCGCGCAGGCCCAGCCCACGATGACGAAGGCCCCGGAGCTGGTGCAGCAGGTGGCGGCCCCGTACCCGCCCGAAGCGCTCGCGGAAGGGCTCACTGCCTCCGTGCGCCTCATCATCACCATCGCCGCGGACGGCACCGTGTCGGACGTGCTGCCCACGGAGCCGGCGGGCCATGGCTTCGACGAGGCGGCCCTCGCGGCGGTGCGCCAGTTCCGCTTCTCGCCCGCGGAGGTGGACGGCGTGCCCGCGCCGGTGCAGGTGGAGTACGTCTACCACTTCACCCTCGACGCTCCGCCGCAAGAGGCCCCCGGACCGGAGCAGGTCCAGGCGGCGCGGAAGGCCACGCTCACCGGCCAGTTGATTTCGCGCGGCAGCCGCTCGCGGGTGCCCGGTGCCACCGTTCGCTGCGGTGATGATCCGGAGGCGCCCGAGGCCATCTCGGACGCGGACGGCCGCTTCACCCTGGAGGTGCCGCCCGGCGAGTGCGCGGTGCGCGTGGTGGCGTCCGGCTTCCAGCTCTACCAGACGAAGGAGCAGCTCCAGGAGAACGTGACGACGGAGGTGAACTTCTTCCTCGCCCCCTCCGCCGGCGCCCTGGAGACGGTGGTGCGCTCCGAGCGGCCGAAGAAGGAGGTCGTGCGCCGGACCATCACCCGCCAGGAGGCGCAGCGGACGCCGGGCACCTTCGGAGACCCCATCCGCGTCATCCAGACCCTGCCGGGCGTGGCGCGTGCGCCCTTCATCTCCGGCGAGCTGCTGGTGCGCGGCTCCAACCCCGGCCAGACCTCGACGATGATGGACGGGGTCCGCATCCCCATCCTCTTCCACCTGCTCGGTGGCCCCTCGGTGGTGAACGCCGAGTTCATCGACCAGCTCGACTTCTTCCCGGGCGGCTACGGCAGCCAGTACGGCCGCGCGGTGGGCGGAATCGTGGAGGTCGGCACGCGCAAGGGCGCCGCCGACACGTTGCACGGCTCCGTGAAGGTGGACCTGCTGGACGCGGGCTTCTTCCTGGAAGCGCCCGTGACGGACGGCATCAGCGTGGCCGCCGCCGCGCGGCGCTCGTACATCGACACGCTGCTGCCCCTCGTCCTCCCCAAGAGCGAGGGCAGCACGCTGTCCGTGGTGCCGCGCTACTGGGACTACCAGGTGCGCGTGGACTTCGGCGCGAAGCGGGGCGCCCGCTCGGAGGAGGAGGCCCAGGCGCAGGCGGGCGGCGCGCGCAGCACCGGCTACGTCATGGCCTTCGGCAGTGACGACCAGCTCCGGGTGGTGTCCGCGGGCCCGGAGACGGAGCGGGACCTGTCGGTGGACACGCAGACCCTCTTCCACCGCCTCAAGGGTGACTGGACGTACCGCAAGGGCGCGCTCACCTCCGTCTTCACGCCGTACCTGGGCTACGACGCGAACAGCTTCCAGTTCGGCGCCGCGAAGCAGGACGGTGTGGGCTACACGGTGGGCGCGCGCGAGGTGCTGGGCCTGGAGCTGTCCCCCTCGCTGACCGTGCGCACCGGCCTGGATCTCGTGTACGAGCACCAGTCCTTCGACGTGGAGTTCCCCGCCCCGGAGAACTTCGAGTACGTGGCCTTCCCCGGCGCCGAGTCCGTGGGCGAGCTGCTGGTGGAGAAGATCGGCCTCGGCTCCTTCGACGGCGCGCTCTTCGTGGAGGCGGACCTGAAGGTGGGCAAGTTCACCTTCACCCCCGGCGTGCGCGGCAACCTCCAGCGCGCGGGCAACGCCCGGAACCTGGCGTTGGATCCACGGCTGTGGGTGAGCTTCGCGGCCACCGAGCGCACCAACCTCAAGGGGTCGCTCGGCCTCTACAGCCAGCCGGCGGAGACGTTCCGCTTCATCAGCCTGCCGTACGGCAACCCGGACCTCATCTATCAGCGCGCGTTCCAGAGCAGCCTTGGCGTGGACCACCGCCTGACGGACGTGCTCAACGTGGACGTGACGGGCTTCTTCAACCGCCGCTACAACAACATCGCGGCGCCCGGGCAGATCGTCGCGCGCGCGGAGGGCGGCGTCGTCCAACTGCCGTACTCCAACGAGGGCATCGGCCGCGCCCTGGGCCTGGAGGTGATGGTGAAGAAGAACCGCGCGTCCGCGACGGACAAGTGGTCCGGCTGGCTGTCATACACCTTCAGCCGTTCGCTCGACGGGCGCACGGGCTCCAACCCCGACAGTGGCGGAGGCTTTGGCGGCAGCTTTGGTGGCAGTGGTGATGACACCTACGGCCTCAGCCCCTTCGACCAGACGCACATCCTCACGCTGGTGAGCAGCTATGTGCTGGGCAATGGCTGGGAGCTGGGCGGGCGCTTCCGCTACACCACCGGCCGTCCGACGACGCCGCTCAACCACTCGTTCGACCTGTACCAGGCGGATCGCAACCGCTTCAACGGCACGTATGGGCCGTATGCCTCGGCGCGCACGGCGGGCTTCCACCAGCTCGACGTGCGGCTGGACAAGGGCTGGCAATTCCAGAACTGGACGCTGGGGGCCTACATCGACGTGCAGAACCTCTACAACGCGGAGAACGTCGAGTTCGTCTTCAACGACTACCGGCAGCGCCGGGAGTACGAGGTGCCCGGCATCCCCATCCTCCCCGTGGTGGGCGTGAAAGGAAGCTTCTGACATGAAGGCCCTTCTCAACTCCGGAGGTCTGCTCCTGTTGGCGATGGCGGCGCTCGCCTGCGTCGACCCCGAAGACCGGTCCTCTCGCGTGCACGACTTCCGGGTGCTCGGCGTCTCCACGGAACAGCCAGAGCTGATGGCCTCCACCTGCGAGCGCACGCCGGAGGCCCTGGACGCGCTCGCGGCGGAGGTGACGTACCGCGCGCTGCTGGTGGATCCCTCAGGCGAGGGGCGCTCCATCTCGTACACGCTGTGGGCGTGCGCGGATCCGGATGACCGCACGTGCGCGAACGAGGCGGACCGCGCGCTGCTCGCGGAGGGCACCACGGGCGCGGGCGAGCTGACGCTTCCCATCCGCCCCGGTGCGGCGAGGGTAGGGGAGGACAGGCTGCTGCTGGAGCGCGTGCAGGAGGAGGATCCCTACCTGGGGCTGGGAGGCATCCGCATGCCGCTCGTCCTGCGGGCGGTGGCGGGCGACGAAGAGGTGTACGCGCAGAAGCTGATGGTCTTCTGGTGCCCGGTGGTGGAGGGCATGAAGGCCAACGAGCAGCCGGTGCTCCCGGGCCTGCGGGTGGACGACGTGCCCTGGCAGGACGGCGTGCTGCCGGAGTTCAGTGGCCCCGGTCCCTTCGTGGTGACGTCCGAGGACGTGTCGGCACTGGAAGAGGCGTACGTGGTGCCGGGCCTGCGGCTCCAGGCCGTGAACCTCAAGGAGGCGTGGGAGATCTCCTGGCACGCCACCCTGGGGGAGTTCGGTCCGCAGGAGACGGGCGGAGCGGACTTCGGTGGTCAGCAGGGACGACACCGCACGGAGTGGAAGCCGGCTGAAGGCGCGGCGGCCCAGGAGGTGACGTTCTGGGCCGTGGTGCGCGACGGGCGCGGCGGCAGCTCATGGTTGGTGCGGCGGGCGCGCTGGAGCCCCTGAGCAGCGTTCAGTGACGTAGTCCTGGAGCGACGTCCGCCCGTGCAGCGTGCTGCCCGGATCCGGGAAGGTGCCGTCGACGGTGGCGGCCGTCATGTTCGCGTAGGACTTCGCGGCGGAGGGTGAGAACCCGAAGCCGCGGAAGGTCTCCACCCACCGCTCGCGGGGCACCACCTCCACCTTGACTGGCCGGCCCAGCACCGCCGCGCAGGCCGTGGCCACATCGGTGGGCGCATAGCGCTGGGGTCCCTCCACGTGGAAGAGGCCGGGGCGGTCCTCCGGCGCGGTCATCAAGTCCGCGGCGACCTCCGCTAGGTCCCGAGGAGCCACCATGGGCAGGCGGAAGTCGGGCGGGAAGAACGACTGCACGATGCCGTGCTTCGCCGCGCTCTGGAGCGCCATGTCCCAGTTGGTGAAGTAGTAGGCGCCGCGCACGATGCTCGCGGGCACCCCCTGGCGCGCCAGGCCCTGCTCCATTTCGTGGAGCACGCCCAGGTCTCCGATGTGCTCGCCTGCCTGGGCTCCGAACGTGGAGGCCGCGACGATCCGCTCCAGCCCTGAACCTTCCAGCGCTTCGAGAATGGCCCTCGAGGTGGTGCGCTCCTCGCGGTCCGTATCGGTCGTGGGCGCCGCGGGCGGGTTGAGGAGGAAGAGGCGCTTGCCCCGCCTGAACACGGCCCGCAGCGCCTGGACTTCCCGCACGTCCACCCGCGCCGCGTCGGCCCCCAGCGACCGAAGTGCGTTGAGCTTGTCTTCACTGCGGGACACGACCGTGACCGACTCGCCACGCTCCAGGAGGAGCCTGGACAGTGCGGACCCGATGTGGCCGGTGGCGCCAAGGATGATGTGCATGGGACTTCTCCTGTGGAAGCAGGTGGAAGAGGGACGCGATGGCGAGGTGCGCCCCCTTGGCTCCTCGAACGCCGACAGTCCTACGGCGTCCCTTCCTCGCTGACGAGGAAGGTATTGCTGATCACCGGCTCGCGCTCGGACCGCCCCTCGGAGTCGGTCCGCAGGGTGTCCACATCGTGCACGATGCGGTACTCGCCGGCCGGCAGCGCAGCGGGCAGCCGCAGCGTGTCATGGGCCTCCGCGCCCGCTTTCAGCGTGTAACTCGGGAGCTGGCAGGCCTCGCCAACGCTCAGGTGCGGCGTGTGGATCCACCCGCTCTCTTCCTGGTGTTCGATCCGGACGACGCAGAGGTTGTAGCCCACCTCGCGAGTGCCCTGGTTCTGGAGCACGAGCTCCACGGTGTCACCGGGCTGATACTCCGTGGCGTCCGTGGTGAGGGAGACCATCACCTCTCCACAGGCCACCAGAAGCGTGGTGAGGGCCATCAACGGAAGTGTGAGTCGCATCTGCATCCTCCTGGGAATGAGCCCCTGCGCCAATGCAGCCACCGGGCCAATTCCATTCCACTGTCTTCTCAGGGGATTGCATAGGAGGCCCACTCGGAAATCCGGAGTCGCGCCGTCAGGCCTCACGGATCTCCACGCCCGGCAATCCTGGCCGGTGATGGCTGACCTTGCCGGCCCTCCGGACCCGGATCACGGCAACACTTGCCGTCCTGGAGGTCGCTTCCTGGGGACGGAGCCCCTTGCGGCGATTGGCACTCCCGTTGCTCTAGGGCTGGCCTGCTGCCAACCCAAGGACTCCAGCTCCCATGATGAAGCTCCGCACCCTCCTGCTGTTGTTGCCCTGCCTGCTGTGGGGTCCGCTCGCGCTGGCCCAGGCGCCGAACGTCACGACCTATTACGAGCCCATGGAGGGTGGCGCGATCCGCTACCTCACCATGGCGTCTCCGACGTCGAGCGGTCCGGGTCCCAGCCATCAACTGTCGCTCGCGCTGGCGTTGCGCAACAACCAGGCGACGTCCGTGACGTTGACCCAGGTGCTGATTGATTTCCCTGGCACGACGCTGCTGTCGGCCATGTCCACCAGCGTCGCCGTGCCGGCGAACGCGATCCGCAACTGGTCGTTCAGCACCGCCCAGAACATCATCCTGCCCAACCCGGCGCCGGCCACCATCCGCATCTGGCTCTACTTCACGGGCTACCCGAACCCGGTGATCGAGACGTTCTCTCTTGCCGCCTACCAGGCGCCCACTCCGACGGGCAGCAACCGCTTCTGGGGCCGGGTGGGCGACCTGCGCCCTCATGAATACTGGCAGGGCATGGGCGCGGTGCACGGCGCGAGCGTCCAGGGCTGCCAGCTCTTCGCCCATGACGTGGGCGTCTATGGTTGGACGGGCTCCGGCTGGTCCGACCTGCTTCCGGGCACCGACGGTTCGCAGAACGAGCACTACCGGCAGTGGGGCAAGCCCATCTACGCCGTCTCCGCGGGCACGGTGTCGGCCTTCGTCAACACCGACCCGACCAACTTCCCGGTGGGTTCGGTCAACCCGGCATCGCATGGCGGCGGCAACAGCCTCCTCGTCGACAACGGCACGTATGAAGTCGGGTATGCCCACATGCAGGCCGGCACGCTCAACCCCGCACTGCTGTCCATTGGCGCGCAGGTCAACGTGGGCGACTTCGTGGGCCTGCTGGGCAACTCGGGCAGCTCCTCGAAGCCGCACCTCCACATCGGAGCGATCGCCTCGGACGCGTCAGCGACGCTGTGGTCCCCCCAGTGCGGAGGCCCGCTGCGCCCGTTGCCGCTCGACGGTGCCTTCGCCATCGATTCGGCGGTGCTGACCTCCTGGTATGGGATCGAGCAGCTCGCGCCCTGGTCCCCGATGAACGGCGTGGGCATTCCCAGCGGAGCGGCCCCCAATCACATCAACTCGCTCCTCTGGCCCTCGGCGAGCGTGCCGGTGGTGCTGAGCCACACCGTGGCCAACGACTTCGCGCTGGGCACCAACGGCCAGCTTTGGGTCGTGGGCGACACGAACGCGGTCCGCACCACCCAGGACCGCTTGAGCGGCACGCTTCACACCGGCGTCTACCTGAATGTGAACCCGGGCGGCAGCGCGAAGGCCATCGCCGTCACCGCCACGGTTCCGTATGTGATTGGGATGAACGACTTCGTCTACCGGGGCACCAGCACCGGGTGGGTCCTGACGACGCAGACGGCCAAGCGCCTCACGGTGGATGAGTCCACCGGCAAGGCCTGGGTCATTGGCCTGGACGACAAGGTCTACTCCTTCAACCCCTCCACCCTCGTGTGGAGCGCCCACCTGCCGACCGCCTCGACGGGCAAGGACATCGCGGTCGCCCAGGGCATCCCCTACATCATCGGCATGGATGACCGCGTCTGGAAGTTCAACGGCTCCTCCTTCGCGCAACTGCCCGCCACCACGACGCTCAAGCGGCTGGCGGTGGACGGCACCTCCGGCAAGCTGTGGGGCATCGGGGCCAATGACGGCGTCTGGTCCTCCACGGGCGGCAGCACCTGGGCCGAGCACCCCGGCGGCGCCCGCGCCTACGACATCACCGTGTTCCAGGGGCTTCCGTACGTGCGCGGCCTGGATGGCGGCGTCTGGAAGATCGCGGGCTTCGGCTTCTCCCGCGTCAACGTCGTCCAGCCCTGAGTGTCGCCGGGGCCGTGCCCCGGACACCCGTTGCACGGGGTGACAGACCCGGCACCGCCCTGAAGCCTGGGGCGGTGCTGGTGTCAGTCGCCCCGCTTCTTCTTGCCCCGCGCGACCTCGGTGGCCAGGGCATCCAGCTTCGGCGTCCAGAACGCACGGAAGCGGTTCAGCCAGGCATCCACCTCCGCAAGGGGGGCGGCGTCCACGGCATAGAGGCGCCGGGCGCCATCCACCCGCACCGTCGCGAAGCCGTTGTCCCGCAGGACCTTCAGGTGCTGCGAGACGGCCGACTGGGTGATGCCGAACTCGCGCTGGACCACGGTCACGACTTCGCCCGAGGCGTGCTCGCCTTCCGCCAGCAGCTCCAGGATGCGGCGGCGGACCGGATCTCCGAGGACGTCGAAGGCGTGCATCAGCCTCCTGTATAGAACGCGGCCGTGCGGTCGGCCATCCCTCGGGCCACTTCCGGCGCCTCTCCGGCCGCCACGTGGGCGTCGGCCCAGGCCTGGGCGCTCGCACGCATGAAGGTCTTCGCCTCGTCGGAGGCAGCCCAGGCGGCGTTGGCTTCCGGAGCCAGGGTCTGGCCATTCTCGACGTGGAGGCCCAGCCCGTAGAAGCCCAGATCCCAGCCCACGCCCGTGGCGCCGGGACCGAACTGGCTCCAGAACTGTTCGACGTCGGCGGCGTGCACGATGTGTTCGAGCGTCAGCCGCGTGCCCTTGCCCTCCGGCGCCAGGCGCACGGTCACCCAGCTCATGCCGCCGTTGAACTCCCAGGTGACATCAAACGCCGTGGGCTTGTCACAGCGCTTGATGGTGCCCCCCGCGTTGCCCTTGAGCTGATAGCGGCCGCCCAACTGCAACTGCCCCTCGATGGGCAGGAACCAGCGCGGGATGCGCTCGGCGTTGGTGACCGCGTCCCACAGGTCCTCGATGTCGGTGGTGTAGACGCGGTGGGCGATGACCACGTGGGCCGGCTTGCCCTCGTACTCGCGCTCGACGCAGGCACGGAACTCGGCGCCAATGACTTCGTGAAGCATGTGTGAACCTCCCGCTTTCACGGAGTCATTACAGTTCGTGCTCATATTAGTCAATTCTTATATTCGCTCCTACCTGGGGTGACTGGACTCAGCGCGAGTCCACGCCCCACAGCCCGACGGTGCCGTTCCCCTGTCCCCAGGCCAGGAGGCGCCCATCGGGTGAGAAGAGGACGTCGCTCGTCTGGATGTTGTTTGGGTGGGCACGCGACATCGCCGTGCCGCCAGTGGCGGCAGGCGTGGGACGAAGCGGCCCATGGCGTCCGTGAGCTGGCCAGCGCGACCGCTGGCTCCCTTGCGTGCTCTCGCGACGGTCTCTGGGCCAGCAGGCGTCTGGGGGGTGTATCAGACCCCGTTTACAATTGTATCACGGGCGCCGGAGCATCCCTTCCACATGGGTCTCTCCCGCGTCTGCTTCTTCGTGCCCAAGGTGCTCGTTGTTCCCTTCATGTCCGCCGCGAGTCCGCGTCCGGGCAGCAGCTCACTCCTCGCGGTACTGGGCGCGGCGCTGCTCCTCGTCTTGATGTCGGCTCCGCTGGCGCATGCGGCGCCGGTGCAGGCCAGCGTGCCCGCGGTGGAAGGATGGCGCTTCCGCTGGGGTGACTCGCCGATGGGGCCCGAGGGCATCCCCACCTGGGCGCATGCGACGGGCACGGAGGAGGGCTGGCAGCCGGTGGCAGCGCTGAAGGTGCCTCCGGGCCGTGGCTCGAACACGCTGCTCTGGCTAAGCATCCCCGTCCCCGAGGGGAAGTGGCTGGAGCCGGCGCTCTACCTCGGAAACGTCGCCAATGCCTTCGAGGCGTACTCCGGAGGCCAGCGCATCTACGCGAGCGGGAAGGTGAACCCCTCCGGCCGGGAGAGCCTGGACAGCATGGGCTGGCACCTGGTGCCGCTGCCGCCCGAGCTGAAGGACCCGCGCATCCTGCTGCGCATCCAGGGGACCGGGTTCGCCATCGGCGTGACGGTCGACGCGCGGGTGGGCTCGCACCGCGAGCTGCTCGCCGCGGCGACGCGCACGGGGCTGGCGCCGTTCGTCATCGGAATGATGCTGCTCGCCATCGCCGGGGTGACCGCGGGCGCCGCCGTGCTGCGACGCCAGCGGCGCATGCTGGTGGCACTGACCGTCTTCTCCGGGGGCTCAGGCGTGCTGCTGCTTGGCTTGAGCAGCCTGTTCGCCGCGCTCTGGGACAGGAGTGTCGCCAGCAGCCAGCTCACGCTGCTGGGCGCGTACTGCATCCTCCCGGGCCTCGCGTGGTTCATCTCGGACACGATTGGCGAGGGGCGGATGCGCTGGTTCCGCGTGGGCGCGGCGGTGGTCTCCGTTCCGGCCGCGATCCAGGGCGTCCTCGTCCTCGTGGACCTGAGCCTGGCCCAGGGGCTCCTGCCGCTCATGATCCTCTATTCGCTTCCCGGCATCATGGTCTGCGTCGGCGTCGTGTCCGTGGAGTCCTGGCGCGGCAACTCCGACGCCCGCATCTTCGTCGTCGGCCTGGGCATCCTCTTCTTCTTCTGCGTCCTCAGCACGCTGCCCATGCTCGGCCTGGCGGATGCGGCGGACCTCCAACTGCACTGGGGTTTCTTCTCGCTCACGCTGTCGCTCGTGGGCATCGTGGGAAGCCGCTCGTCGCGGGTGATGCACTCCCTGGCGCAGCACACGCGCAGGCTGGAGGAGCGGCGCAAGGAGGTGCGCCAGCTCGCCGACAGCATGGGCAGCGGCGCCGGCGAGCTGGCCGCGGTGGTGCAACAGTTGCGCGCCACGAGCGAGGAGCAGACCCACGGCATCAGCCGTCAGGCGACGGCGCTCCACCAACTGGAGCAGACGGTGGAGGAGATCCGCCAGAGCTCGCACGTGACGGCCGACAAGGCCCGCATGATGGCCGCCTCCGCCGAGACGGCCGAGCAGGTGGGGCGGGACGGCGGCGTGGCCCTGGAGCGCACGCTGACGGACCTCTCCGCCATCCGCGCCGAGGTGTCGGAGATGGCCAGCCACATCCTCGCGCTCGATGCGCGCACGCGTGAGATTTCCGGCATCGTGGACGTGGTGAAGGCGCTGGCGGACCAATCCAACATGCTGGCCCTCAACGCGGCCATCGAGGCGGTGCGCAGCGGCAACACCGGCAAGGGCTTCGGTGTGGTGGCACGGGAGATGCGCAGCCTCGCGGACCAGTCCATCCACGCCACCCAGCGCATCCGCGAGGTGCTCGAAGGGGTGGGCGCGAGCATGCGCGAGGCCGCGAAGGCGAGCGAGCAGGGCGAGCAGCGGGTGCTCGGCAGCCTCGAAGCGGTGCGCACCTCGGGCATGCAGCTCCAGAAGCTGGCCTCCATCATCAGCGACACCAGCTCCAGCGTGCGCCAGATCACCGCCGCCGTGGCCCAGCAGGACACGGGCACGCACCAGATTGCCCAGGCCATCCAGGAGCTGTCCGCCCAGATGCAGCGCACGCTGAGGGTGGTGGACGAGACGCAGAACGTCACCCACTCCGTGCAGTCGCTGGCCCAGCGCCTGTCGGGCGTCGCCGACCACGCGCTCCGTTCCGGCACGTTGGACGCCCAGGAGACGCCGGCCCGGTAGTCTTCCCGCGCGCTGCTTCGCTTTTCCTCTCCGCCACGGCAGGAGCGGAGTGGTTTGGCGCGGCTGTCCGCTCTTTTCGCCGCCGGCCCCAGGGCTTTAACCTGCGAAGGATGCGCTGTGGCCCCCACCGCTGGTTCATCTCCGGATCGTTCCTGACGCTCCAGCACGAAGTGCGTCCCCTCGACCGGTGGCTGTCGTGGGGCGCGCTCGTGGCCGCCCTGGGCTTCCCGGTGTTTTCCCTGTCGACGGGCATCCTCTCCAACGACGGGCGCATCTGGCTCTTGATGGTGGGGCTGGGCGTCCTGGCGGCCCATCACCTGGCCTCCCGCTGGAAGGTGCTCCTGAACCTGGACAACCGCACCCTGTGGCGCCGGACCGGCTACCGGGAGTCCTTCACCGGGCAGGCACAGCCCCTGGAGCCATTCACGTCCGTGGCCCTCCGGATGCGCGGGCAGGGAACGAGCGATGGCCCCTTCTTCCCGAAGGCCTATTCCGTGGTGCTGGTGTCACCGGCGCGAGCGTTGACGCTGTCCCACAGCGATGACCGGGAGGAGGCCCTGGAACTGGCGCAGGCCGTGTCCCGGTTCCTGGGGGTCGGGCTGAGCGTGGAAGGGGGGCAGAGCCGCCCCGTGACCGCGAGGCTGGAAGAGGCGCCTCTTTCAGAAGGAGGCATCCCGGCGCTTCCCTCCGGCAGCGCCATCCGGTTCACCCAGGGGGAACGGGGACTGACGCTGGAGCTGCCTCCGTGTGGGTGGAGCTTCGTCTACGCGGCGCAGGCTGTCCTTGCCTTGCTCATCGGCGTGGGCGGACCTGTCTTCTTCCTGGTGCAATGGAGCCGGATGTTCGGCCTGCGGTCGGCCGCGTCGACGGTGCCTGTCATCACGTGCGCCATCCTCCTCGCCTGTGGCGCCTTCCTGTTCTGGCGGGTCGCCCGGGAGTCCACCACGGGCTGGACCGTGACCGCGTCCTCCCGGGGCCTCCAACTCACGCGCCACGGCCCCTGGCGGCCTCGGCAGCTCACGAGGCTCCCGGCCTTGCGCATCCAGGACATCGACCTGCGGGACACGCGGACCGAGACCTCCCGGGGCAGGAGTGTCGTCATCGAGTACGACGCGGGCCTGGTGCAACTGGGAATGGACCTGTCCCAGGCGGAACTCGAATGGACGGAGACGGTGCTGCGCCGGGCCCTGGCGACTCCCTCCAAGGTGGCTCGCCGGGAAGCCGTCTGAGTTCCCTGGCGACCCAATCGATTTCCCCGCAACTTCCGAACGCCTCCCGGGTTCACAGGGCCAATTCCCCGGAGGAATCACCGCATGAAGCAACACGGAAGAACGACGTTCAGCCCGATGTGCGGGCTGCTGGCCCTGGGCCTCATTGGCTGTGGATCCGCCGAGGACGCCTTCGAACCCACCGAGGACGCGCCCCCAGGCACGTCCCGTGCGGCCCTCACCGCGTATGAACAAGCCGCGCTGGACACGGCCAACAACGCGGCGAGCTGCACGCCGCTCGGGAACTTCTACTGGGAGATTGGCAATGCCGCGGGGACGCTCTACGGAATCCCGCGCGGCAGCGGCGTGTCCGCCACGACGGTGATGCCCATCGCGTCCGCGAGCAAGTGGCTGTACGCGGGGGCCTACGTGCAGTCGAAGGGGTATGCGAACCTCACCGCAGACGAGAAGAAGCGGCTCAACTTCACCAGCGGCTACATCGACGAGAGCACCACCTTGTGTGGCGTCGCCGGGACGACGGTCTCGGATTGCTACGGACCTGGTTACAAGGACGTCTCCTACCGCTCGCTCCAGAACGGCCGGTTCTTCTACAACGGCGGCCACATGCAGAAGCTGGCCCTGGACGATATCGGCGCGAGGAAGGGCACGGGCGTGGCCAGCGTCATGGATTGGATCAACGCCCGGCTGGGCACCACGCTGCCGGAGTCCGACAGCGACGTCGCTCCGGCCGGGGGCTTCTCCGGCAGCGCGGCGCACTACCGCGTCTTCCTGATGAAGCTGCTCAGCAACCAGTACGAGCTGTCCTCCAAGCTGACCGTGGACTCCGTTCCGGCCTGGGAGGGGGGCACCAACGTCTCCTACACGCCGTGGACGGCGGCAGGGCAGGCGTATTACGGGCTCGGGCACTGGATCGAGGGCGAGACCGTGAGCGGCGTGTGGACCGTGACGGGCCACTCCTCGGCGGGAGCGTTTGGCTTCTATCCCTGGGTGAACGCCGCGAGGAACCGGTACATGCTCCTGGCCCGCAGTCGCCAACTCGGTGGGGATGCGGAGGGCGAGAAGTCCCGCGTCTGTGCCCAGGCCATCCGCAAGGCCTACGAGCTGGGCGTGGCGCAGCCGTAGTAGCCGCCGTGCGGCGTCGCGCGTCCGTGTCTGCGACGCGCGAGCCGCTCCCTGACGGAGAGGGACGGGTCAGCGCACTTCGAGTTCGTAGAGGCGCGTCGCCGGGTCGCCGTTCTGGGACGGGGTGGTCACGTTGAGCTTGATGTAGCGCGCGGAGGTGGCGCTGATGGCGTGGGTGGAGGTGTTGGCGGTGTTGTTGGTCACCGTCACCGGGGTGCTCCAGCTCGTGCCGTTGCTGGAGGTCTGGAGGGTGAAGGCCCGGGTGTTCCAGGTGCTTGCTTCACCGCCCGCACCGGCATGCTTGACGACGAGGTTGCTGACCGTCTGTACCGAGCCGAGATCCACCTGAAGCCAGGCAGGGGAGGCCAACGAGCAGAACTTGTCGGTGGTGCCGCCGGAGACGCTCCCGTTGACCGCCTTGCTCGGCGTCTCGGTGGTGTTGCAGGCGCTGGAGCCCGTCGCCGGCTTGTTGAGCGCCAGGTTGACGTTGCCGGCGCCGACCGAGACGGTCTGGGTCCGGGTGTTGCTGGCGCCGCCGTTGTCGGTCACGGTCAGGGTGACGTTGTAGTTGCCGGTGCTGGCATAGACACGGCTGGGGTTCGTCGCGGTCGAGCCGCTGCCGTCGCCGAAGTTCCAGCTCCGCGAGGCGATGGTGCCGTCGCTGTCGCTGGAGGCGTCGCTGAAGGTCGCGGTCAGTCCGCTCACGGTGACGCCGAAGTTGGCGACCGGCGGGGTGTTGCCGCTGACCGCGGTGTTGATCGCCGCCGCGTACTGCGCGGTCGTGCCCTGCGCCGCGCACGTCCGGATGTCGTCGTAGAGCCACATGAAGCCGCCGTTGATGCCGGCGGTGCTCTTCCAGTTGGTCATCTTGCTCTGCACCGTGGCCGGGCTGTCACCGCTGCCGCAGCCGGTGCCGTGGCGCGACCACAGGCCCGGGTCGACGGTCATGCCCATCGCGGTGTTCCAGCTCGCCGGGTTGTTGCCGGCGCCGCCGTCGTAGACCTGGAGGTAGATGCCATCCACCGCGCTGCCGAGGTTGTCCTTGAGGCTCCTCCAGAAGGCCTGCTGGGTGTAGGGCGCGAAGGTGATCTTGTAGCCCAGGCCGATGAGCATCTGCCCGAACTGGGTGGTCGGGGCGAGGTCGTAGGCGCTCTCGTCGTCGAAGTTGACCGCGTTGGCGCCCGTGGCGGTCTTCAGCGCCTGGAAGTTGCGGTACAGGATGCTGTTGCTGCCGGTGCCGCAGACGAGGGTGCTGCCGCAGCCCGTGGCGGTGCCGTTGACCAGCCGGGCCATGCGCTCGAAATCCGGAACGCTCCAGGCGCCAATCGACACTTCGATGCGATTGACCGAGGTCGGCGCGGTCTTGAGCGTGGCCAGCCGCGTCGGCCAGGCCGGGTCGCCCATGTAGGCGCCGTTCTTGACCACCGGGATGTCGTTGTAGACGAGGTCGCCGTTGTCCTCGATGTGGAAGCTCCAGAGGATCACGGTGGTGAAGCCCGAGTTGCGCAGGTCGTCCATCACCGCGGTGCCGCCGGAATAGAAGGGGCCGCCGCCGTAGATCGCCGAATCCGCCTGGGCTACCGGCGCGAAGGCGACCAGGGCGAGGGTGGCGAGCGCCGGCCAGACCTGGCGGGCGGAACTTAGGCAGGACGCGAGTGGCTTCGACTTCGGCATGGTGCGAATCCCTGTCGTGGACGCGATGGCAACGATGCGCCGACCTTGGCGACGGGCTGACATTGCGAGCGCAGAAACCCGAATGTCAATTCTATTCAGATAGGGCGGAATAGTGCGAAATTCGCATGGGCCGGTAATGGGTCGGATTCCTGCCCGTCGGGTGAAGGTGCCGCGCCTTGCCTGGGCGCGGCACACAGTGGCTCCGGCGCACGGTGGTGTGCCGGCCTGTCCGCCTGATGCTCCAGGCGGTCAAACGTAGTGGTAGCCCCGTGAGGCCAGGATGAGCTGGCGGATGATGGAAGGGGTTGGAAAATCCATCATCACGATGCCGAAATGCGCGCCCCAGGGGACCTTGTTGCGGGGGACCTGCAGGTGGGTGCCCAGCCAGGTCTCGAGCATGGGCAGAAGGTAGTCGGCGTAGCTGCGCGGGAAGTGGGTGACGTCTGGCGTTCGGCTCGCCGAGATGTAGGTGACGTACTGGTTGGTCGCGCTGGGACCGGTGTCGAAGGTCTTCTGAAGGTGCGCGCTGACCTTGTCCCACTTGGCCGACATGATGTCGGAGTAATGGTTCTCCACGTCCAGGTTCGCGACCTGGTCTGGCCCCGGGTTCGAGGCGTCAACCGAGTAGTCGATATTTCCCCAGTACAGGCCCCGCGCCGGATTGCTGAGCTTGTAGTCAGCGTCTTTCTTCCCCTCATCGCCATCGACGAACACCAACACAATCCTGCCCCGGATGTCGCCCAGTCGCGGCACCGTGCGGCCGGCGTAGAAGAGATCATTCAGCGGCTTGCCGTTGTACCCGTCGCGGTTTCCGACGATGTTCCAGAAGGCGTCAAAGAACACGATGGCCTTCTGGACGTCCTTCTCCTGTTTGATCATCAGGACGATGGTCTCCTGGTTGTTTTCAGCCAGGAATTTCAGGCAGTCATCCAGGACGAAGGTCTTGCAGTCGCTGCCGTAGCCGCCGTAGAGCGAGTCGAGGAAGGCATACTGATAGTCGTCGGAGTGGTGCACGGAGAAGTTGACCCGGCCATCCGAACCCTTCAGGTAGCGGAGCCGGATGTCGAAAACGCGGATGCCATTGGCAAGCTGCGTGGCCAGGTCCTCGTCCTGACAGACACTGCCGTATCCGTAGCGCGCGATGCTGTCGTGCGTACCCGGCAGGGTGATGCGCGAGAGGAGCGCATTGTTCGGCAGGCTGGACATCCAGCGTCGCGGGTCAATGGGTGAGCTGTCGGTGTTGTCGGTGGACATCGATTCCTTCTCTCGGGGGGGGCGTGCGCTTTCCCGTGGGGGATGCCGCAGTGTCTGTGCACGTGGCGGGCCACCTGGCAGCGCGTGACGGACTCACCCGAGCCCTGTAGGAGCCCAGGAAGACTTGCATCAATTCCAGGGCCCCGCCGCGTTGGGGGCGGACGCAACCGCGTCCCGTGGAAACGCGCCCGACTGGAACGCTTGGAGAGGGAAGGGGCTACATCAGGCCGTAGAGCTCCCCGGCGTTCGTGCGCATCACCCTCGTCGCGATCTCTTCGGCGCGGGTGCGGCTCGCTTCTCCGTCGCGAACCATGCCGCCGAGTGCCATTGCCAGTGCGGTTCGCGTCTGGGTGGTGCCAAGCCATGCGGCCAGTTCCCAGCCGGTGTCCGGCCCGAACGACGCGGCGTCGGTCCCGAAGAGCACCTTGTCGGGGAACTGGCGCAACCAGTCCCGCAGGATCACGGCCAGCGACCCGGGAGGGTAGAGCAGCGCCATCGCGGACGTGTCCACGTACACGTTCGGCTTCCACAGCATCGCGCGCGCATGCGTGGCGAAGACACCGCCGCCGTGCACGAGGACGAAGCGGGTGTGGCGCAGCGTTGGATCATTGAACGTCGGCTCCAACAGCAGCGGGTCGGCTCCGGCGGTCGCGTAGTACGCGCCCGGGCCCTCGAACGAGTGGATGTGGACCGCCATCCCCAGGCGGCCAGCCTCGCGTGCGATCCCCCGGAACAGGAAGTCCTGGAGCGCTTTGTACTCGGCATGGGTCGGCTCTCCACCGCCGACGTAGCGCGAGTACACGGCGCTCGCGGTCTGGGAGGCGACGTCAGCGAAATCCAGCGAGCGGAGCAGGGCCGCCTCGAACTTCACCGCGACGCAGCCCGCTTGCTGGTGACGCTCCAGCGTGGGCGTCACCACGGTCCGCAAGTACGCCTCCAGCGTCGCCGGCAACGCTCCGACCTTCAGTTCCGTGAGGTAGCGCCGCAGGAGCGACGCCTCCAGCGGATACAGCTTGCCGCGATCCGGCGTCACGGCGGCTTCCGCCCGCGTGGAGAGCGGCAACATCAGCGCATCCACGAAGGACACCCAGCGGAAGCGTGGCGGCGCGAGGCCCGGCCCCATCGCCACCCGGTTCGTGAGCATGACCTCCGTCCCGACGCGGTCCAGCACCCATGCGGGAAATCCCTCTCCCTGCTGCTCGGCGATGGCCCGCATGGTGGCCCGCAGCCCGGGCCAGTGCGCGTCGCTCAGTTCCTCGTAGGGGAAGCCGTAGAGGGCTCGATATGCGGCCAGCCAGCCCGGGCTCTCCGGATGCAGCGTCACGGGGAGGGGGAAGTCTCCCAACACCTCCAACGACAGCGCGTCGGATTCCGTGTCGCCGGGCACGACCGTGTTCGCATGGGTGTGGTTGTCGATGGCCCGGATTCCACCGATGAATTCGCGCAGGGCCGCCGTGCTCGTGTCCGGTGGCATCATTCCCTCCTTCCCGTGGGAGCGGCGCGCTCTTGTCCAGAGGGCGCCGCTCTTTCACCATGACCATGGGGGAGGGCTCCGCCAACCGTGCGCGAGCGCCCGTCCGCCGCGCGCGCCGGTTGGTCTCGCGGGACCCTTCGCGGCCTGGACTCAGCGCAGGCCGATGAAGTCGATACCGGCGGAGGAGATCTGGTCGTTCCAGGGGCCTCCCGCCGCGGTGTTGACGTCGCCCAGGCTCTGGGTCGTGCTGAAGCACCTGCCCGTTCGCGAAGGATGTTCGCAGAGCGTCGCGCGATACGGGCCCAGGATCCTGACGGAGGACAGGATGTCATCGAAGCCGAGGTCGCCCAGGTAGCCGACGCCGGAGGTGAGCCGCAGCACGTTGCCTTCGAACTGGCCGTGCTCGTAGAGGTACACGCCGTCCGAGGCGGAGTAGGCCTGGACGGCATACGTGTAGTCGCCCTGCGTGGCCTTGTAGCCCGTCCCGTAATCCGAATACGCCCAGTTGCTGAGGCCGCCGGGCGCCTTCTTCACCACCACGCTCCAGAGCTGGAAGGGGAAGCGGGAGCTCACCCGACCATGAAGCTGGAGCGCCCGGTCGCTCGTGCTTCCCGACAGCGCGCCGAGCTGGGCGTTCACGAAGCCGCCCAGGAAGCCATTGCTCACCGCGCTCGTCACCGTCCGCGAGGTGAAGGCCAGGTGCGTGTAGTCATCAATGGTGTCGGATTGAACGTAGCTTCCATCCGTGTGCATCCATCCGGCCCAACTGCCCTTGAGCGCCAGGGCATGCCAGTAGCGCCCCGGGGCGGCATTCTGGAGGAACGCGTTGAGGCCGTACCAGCGAGCCTGCGCGTCACCGCCGAGGGTGTAGGAGATGTTCTTGAACGCGGTGCCGAAATCGCCCGGGAGGATGCTGGCGGAAGGCAGCAACCGGTAGTTGAGGGCCAGGATGGCGTCGATCAGCCCCGCTCCCGGGAAGTCCATCATCATGACCCCCGCGCGCTGGACGTTGCCTCCCACCAGGTGGTCGATGGCGTAGTCATTGACGCCGCGGATGGAGAGGCCATCGCCTCCGGCCACCACGTTGGGAAAGGCCGCCACGGAGGAGCCGCTGAGGAAGTTCACATACAGCGTGGGAGGGGCCCCCGCGTTCGTCCTCCCCAGGTGGTCCCGGACCTTGTCCCACTTGTTGTCGATGTCGAAGATGGTGGACACGGTCCAGTCGTCCTGGAGGGCCAGCGAACCCCAGCTCACGCCGTAGGCGCCACCGCCGAAGTTGTCCAGGACGACGATCTTGCCGCGCACCTCCCCGAGCGTGGGGACGTGGGTGCCTCGCCAGACATAGGGACTGTAGGCGGGCTGGTTGCGATACCACTCGAACGTCTGCTGAAAGCTCCGGCTGTTGCCCTCCGGGGTGTGCTCCTCCTTCACCCGCATGAGGATCGTTTCGCCGGGATGGTCGCGCAGGAACTGGGTGGTGGTCGTCAGCACGTCGTCGAAGTTGGCGTTCAGGTAGACGACGCCATGGTGGATGGCGAACCGGTCGCCAATGTGGCGACACCGGATGTCCAGGGCCCGCAGGCCTGCGTCCAATTGGGCCCTCAGGCTCAGGGATTGCGTCTGGGTGAGGTCGCCGCCCGTCGAGGTGAACGCCATGGAGTCATGGGTGCCCGGCAGCGACAGGGACGCGAGGCTCGCGGAGCCCGGCATCCAGCTCAACCAGTCAGGATGACTCGTTTCGATGCTGCCGGAGTGGTTGTAGTAGCGCCCCCGTGCGGCAGCGGGGGTGGTCGCGAGCAGCGCGAGGAAGAGCACCGCCGCCGCGTCGCGCAGGCAGGGGGCATGGAGCATCCGGTGGGACATGGGGCCTCGGGGGAAGAGGGCAATGCGTGGGGTGAAGGACCTCGGACTCGAAGTATGAGCCAAACAGCGATGGACGCGGGGATCCTGATCACGCAGGGCCCTCCCTTCGCGCACCTGCCTGGAGGGGATAGAGTGAGGCCGTGCTCCCCACGCCGGCCCCGAATCTGGTTGCCGTCTTCACCCAACACCTCCCCGCGGGTCTCACCGCCACCGGCCTCGACGATGCACGGCTCGAGGCGCGGCTCGAGGCCCGTGTCTCCGAGGCGGCGAAGGCGTGGCCTCGGCTGGAGGTCCCCGTGGAGGGCTTCGTCGCCTTCCTGGCGGCGCGACTGCTGCCCGGTGTCCCGCTGGAACAGGGGTTGGACGCGCTGCACGTGGGAGACCTGCTGCTCGCCTTCGCGTGCTCGCGCATGGAGCCGCGCGCCCTGGAGCACTTCGACACGGAGATCCTCGCGAAGGCCGCCAGGGCCGCGGAGCGGATGGACCCTTCCGCCGCCTTCCGAGAGGAGCTCGCCCAGCAGCTCCGGCAGAAGCTGTTCGTGGGCGACGCGCCTCGCATCCTGGACTACTCGGGCCGGGGGCCGCTGGTGGGCTGGGTGCGGGCCGCCGTCATCCGCGATGCCCTGAATCTGCGCGGCTCCCCCCGGCAGGAGGAGGGAGATGAAGCGCTGCTCAACCTCCCGTCGGACCGCGCGGACCCGGAGCTCGACTACCTGCGCCGCCGCCACCAGCGCGAGTTCGCCGAGTGCTTCCGGGCCGCGCTGGAAGCGCTGGAGCCCCAGGAGAAGATGCTCCTGCGGCTCCACTTCGCGGACGGCGTGGGGGTGGAGCAGCTCTCGCGGCACTATCAGGTCCACCGTGCCACCTTGAGCCGCAGGCTCGGCGCCGCCCGGGAGGCCATGGTGAAGCACACCCTGCGGCTGCTCAAGGAGCGCTACAAGCTGAGTCCCGAGGAGCTCCAGAGCCTCATCCGCCTGATGCGCAGCAACCTGGAGCTTCGCATCAGCCAGCTCTTCCAGCGGTGAGGCCGCGCGAATCCATGGGCTGCCTCGATGAGAACGCGCTGCTGGACTACGCCGGGGGCCACCTGCCGGACGCCGCGCGCGCGGACCTGGATGCGCACGTCTCCGGCTGTGCCTCCTGCCGTCACCTCCTGGCGCAGTGGCTCAACGCTGGCGCCGACGACGGTGACGTGGGCGACAGCGGGGATCCGGAGCGCACGGTGCCGCTCTCTCCGGTGCGAGCGCGTCGGGGCGGGCCGGACGCCGAGCCCTCCCGTGCGCCGCCACCAGCGCCGAGGGGAGGCCTCGCGCAGGGCACGCACGTGGGCCGCTACGTCGTGCTGCGGCCGGTGGGGGAGGGCGGGAT
>NZ_RAVZ01000110.1 GCF_003611635.1 Corallococcus terminator
GGTCATGGGGGAGGAGGGCGTGGGCGTGGGCTCTGATTACGACGGCATGGTGGCGCTGCCGAAGGGGATGCGGGACGTGACGGATCTGCCCCGGCTCACCGAAGCCTTGTTGCGACGACACCCGGAGTCCTGGGTGGAACGTGTGATGGGTGGCAACTTCCGACGTTACTTTCGCGAGACGCTCGGCGGTGGTTGACAGGGAAAAACCGCTCGCGAAGAGTCGCTGGCACCCATGAACCGTCTTTCTCTCGCGCTCTTGTCCTTCGGCTTCCTCCTCCTTTCCGGCTGTGGCGGGCCGGGCTCGGGTGACTCGTGTGACGGCGGGGACTACGTGTGCCTGGACGACGCGCAGGCGCTGGAGTGCCGGGGCGGAACGTGGCGCTCGCTGGCCTGCCGCGGGCCGCTGGGCTGCCGCGAGCTGTCCGACAGCGTGCGGTGCGACACGTCCCTCAACATCGAGAACGACGCGTGCGCGCAGGACGCCGAGGGCCGGGGCGTGTGCAGCCCGAACGGCGCGGCGCTGCTGCTGTGCGAGGACGGCATCCTGAAGAAGACGCAGGACTGCTCGTCGTGCACCGTGCAAGACGACACGGTTGTCTGCGCGCCCTGAGGTGTCTCCCTGCCGCCATGCCCGGAAGGAGCGTTCCTTCCGGACACGGCGCGGGTCTCAGCGCTCCGGTTCGTCCTCGCCGTTGGAGGAGGGCGGGGCGCTTGGGGCAGGCGGGCCGGGCAGGTAGCCGCCCACCGCCATCCGCTTCGCGGACTTCATGTACAGCTCCGGCGACATGCCCTGGACGCCGGTGCCGTCAATCCAGCGGTTGTAGAAGTTGAAGAGCGCGCAGACGGACACCGCGTCGTAGACGGCCTCGTCCGACCAACCGGCTGCCTTCAGTCGCTCCACGTCATCGCGGCGCACGTCTCCGGGCGCGTCATTGAGTTGGTCCACGAAGGCGAACAACGCCTTCTCGGCCTCCGGGATGGGGGCCGTCGCCACATCGTCCAGCACTGCCTGGACGCGATCCGTGCTGCCCAGCAATTCCGCCGCGACCGCGGCGTGAGAACCCAGTCAAAACACGCAGGCGTTGCGCCGCGATGTGTACGCGGCGATGAGCTCCCGCAGGCCCGCCGACAGCGGCGAGGGCCCCCGCATCACCTCGTGGGTGAACGCGGACAGCGCATCCGTCATCCGCGGCTTGTAGGCGAACAGGTGCCAGATCTGCGGCGGCGCGAAGCCAGAGGATCGCGCCATGGCGATCATCCGTCCGTAGTGTCCGTCGGACTCGTGGGACTCGACGTCCGGCAGGTACATGGGTTCCGGGGGCTTCTTCATCGCGCACTTCCTGTTTCAGGACGACGGAGGGAGACGGCGGTCAGGACAGCGACGCGAGGAACGCGTCCAGCACCGCGTTGAAGGCTTCTGGCTGCTCCTGGTTGGGCAGGTGCGCGGCGTTGGGAATGACTTCCAGCCGTGCCCCCTGCACCAGGTCCACCATCTGCTTCGCCTTGGCCAGGGGCGTGACGGTGTCGTGCTCGCCCACCACCACCAGCGTGGGCCCCGCGAAGCGCGCCAGGATGTCCTTGCTGTCCGGCCGAAGCGCCATGCCCCGCTGGGCGGCGGCGAGCGCCTGGGGGGACGCGGAGAGGCCCATCGCCGTCACCTCTCGGCCCACCGGAGAGTCCGGCCCCGCGTGCACGAGCTTGGGAACCAGTCCCTGGATGACGGACGGCGCGCCCTGGGCCAGCGCCTGCTGGGCGGTGGCCTCGCGCTTCTCCCGGCCGGCGTCGTCATCCGCGGTGCACTGCGTGTCCACCAGCACCAGCCCGCGCACCCGGCCCGCGTCCTCGCGCAGGAGCGCCATCGCCGCGTAGCCACCCATGGAGACACCGCCCACCACCGCCGAGTCGATGTTCAGCGCGTCCAGCAGCGCGAGGCCGTCCTGCGCCAGCCTTCGCATCTCCGTGGGTCCCTCACCCAGCCGGCTCTGACCGAAGCCGCGCAGGTCGGGGATGAGGAAGCGGTAGCGCCCGGACAGCGCCGCCACCTGCCGGTCGAACGCGGAGCCGTCCAGCGGGAAGGCGTGCAGCAACAACACCGGCAACCCCTGGCCCACGTCCCTGTAGTGGAGCGGGATTCCATCCACGGCGACCGTCAGCATGCGTCCTCCCAGGCAACCGCGTGAGGGGTGCGGCGTTCAGAGCCACTTCTTGTACTTGAACCAGCCGACGAGCCCCAGCGGGAAGCCCACCATGGTGGCCCACATGGCGTAGTACCAACCCTTGCCGGACAACTCGTCGAAGTTCTGCCCGAAGAAGCCGACGATGAAGGACAGGGGCAGGAAGAGGGTGGCGAAGATGGTGAGCTGCTTGCTGATGTCGTTGGTGCGGTTGGCCACCATGGACAGGTAGCCGTCCATCACGTTGCCCACCACGTCGCGGCCGGAGTCGATCTGCTCGTACAGCCGCACCAGGTGGTCGTACACATCGCGGAAGTACAGCGTCGTCTTCTCCTGGATCTGCGGGATGCCCCGGCGCGACAGCATGCCCACCACGTCCCGCTGGGGGGACAGTACCCGGCGCAGCGTCACGAGGGAGCGCTTGAGCTGGAAGATGCGCTGCAGATGCTCCGGCTCCGGCTGCGCGAAGATGGCGTCCTCCAGGTTGTCCAACTCGTCGCCGAAGTCATCCATGATGGGGAACTGCGCGTCCACGAGCGAGTCCGCGAGCAGGTAGAGGATGACGTCCACGCCCCGGCCCAGCGTGCCCGCGGGGTCGTCCTTCACGCGCCGGATGACGGCGTCGTGGCCGGGCAGCCGCAGTTGGTGCACGCTGATGAGCCAGTCGGACGCGAGGAAGTAGTGCTGTTCGTGCAGCGTCAGCTCGGTGACGTCCTTGCCGTTGCAACTGAAGCCCTGGAGCACGATGAACTGGTGGTGTGGGTACTCCTCCAGCTTGGGCCGCTGGTCCAGGTGCAGGCAGTCCTCCACCGCGAGCCGGTGGAGCTGGAAGCGCTCGGCCAGTCGCCCCATGACCTCCGCGTCCGGCTCCAGGACGTCGATCCACTTGGGGCCCGGCCGATCGAACAGCTCCTCCCCGCCCGAAACCGCCTTGCCGTCCTCCCACAGACAGACCTGGATCATCTTGAATCGGCTCCCCGGCCGTCCTTCTGGCCCGGGATGCTTGCTAGAACTCCCCGGACGCGATGTCGAGGGATAGAGTGGGGGCAACGTGTCCGCTGCCGCCGAGAGTCCCCCGCCGGCCTCCCTCACCCCGAGGCTCGAAGAAATCCTCCAGTCGCTGCCCGACCGCGCCTTTTCCGCGCGGCTGCGAGCGGTGTATCTCGCCGCGGCGCATGCCATTTCGCGGCTGAGTGACCTGGACCTGGTGAAGTACGAGACGCCCGTCGTCGACGCCAGCCCCGACCTGTCGCTGTGGGAGGAGATGGCGCCCGTCATCCGCGACACGGTGATGGACGTCAACGCGCTGCTCAACGTCATCCGGGAGCAGTTCCCCGGCACCCCGCCGGTGGAGCCCCCGTCCCGTCCGGGCCCCGCCGACGTGCCCGGCATGCTCCAGGTGGGCATGGGGAAGCTTGCCCAGAGCATCACCCAGTTGGGCGAAGCGATGCGCAACCCGTCCGTGGTGAGCGACCGCTGGCAGTTGTTGGCCGAAATCCAACGTTTCCGCGCCGACTACCGCGAGCAGATGAGCCAGCTCGTCTTCGAGTCCGCGAGCGCCTTCGGCGAGGTGTCCCGCGCCCAGGTCGTCCCGGGCTACGAGGCGGAGGTGAAGGCGGCCGTCACGGTGCGGGCCATCACCTCCGACCTGTCGCGCATCGTGGCGGCGCGGCTGGGCAAGGTGCGCGACGCGAAGCCGGAGGAGGTGCTGTGGAACGCGCAGCAGCTCCAGACGGAGATGGACGCCTTCGGCCGCACCGCCGCGTACCGGAACCTGCGCGCGCAGGACAAACGGAAGATCGTCGAGGCCCGCGCGGAGGTAGGGGCGCTCGCCATCCAGACCGCGCCGGACCAGCGGGAGCTGCTGACGGTCGCGGAAGCCCTGGACGCGCTGGTGCGAAGCCTGTCCGCGGTGAACCAGCGGCAGTTGCTCATCCTCCACGACCGTGAGGTGTGGGCCGCGTGCGGCGTGCGCCTGGAGCGCGCCCTGATGCAGTCGAAGAAGGATCCGGTCGCGTCGGCCAAGGCGCTCGCGGAGGCCGCGGTCAGCGCCCAGGCGCTCTACGGTCGCGACGCGACGATGGACGCGTTCCTGCGCAAGGCGCGCAAGCTGAAGCTCGCCACGCTCACCGGGCCTGAACTGCTCACCACCATCGAGTCCTTCCAGGGACAGCTCGCGCAACTGGACGTGATGTGAAGGCCGGCACGGCGAAGGGCTTGTCGTCGAAGACCGCGGAGCCGCGCCCCCTGCGACAGGCGGACCTGTCCGGGGTGGAGGGTGTCTTCACGGATGTGGACGGCACGCTGACGACCGGCCACAAGCTGCGCAGCCAGACGGTGCGGGCGCTCGAACAACTGTCCGGCTATGGCCTGCGCGTGGTGCTGGTGAGCGGGCGTCCGGCAGGGTGGGGCGAGGCGTGGGCCCGGCAGCTTCCGGTGGACGGCGTCATCGTGGAGAACGGCGGGCTGTTCTTCCTCAAGGGGAAGAAGGGCGAGCTGCGCAAGGTGTACCTGGAGCCCCCTGGCGAGCGTGAGGCGAACCGCAAGCGCCTGGAGACGGAGGTGCACCGCGTGCTGGAGAAGGTGCCCGGGGCGCGCCTGTCGGTGGACAGCCGTTACACGGAAGTGGACCTCGCGGTGGACTACAACGAGGAAGCCCGGCTGGGAGACGCGGGAGCGTCCGCCATCGAAGCGCTGCTGCGGGCGCGGGGCGTGACGGCGGTGCGCTCGTCGGTGCACGTCAACTGCTGGCTGGGCCGGTTCGACAAGCTCTCCGCGTCCCGTCGCTTCGCGCGCGTGGCGTGGGGCGAGAAGCTGGAGCCCGCGGACGGGCGGTACGTCTACGCGGGGGATTCTTTCAACGACGCTCCGATGTTCCAGGCGTTCAAGCTGGGCGTGGGCGTGGCCAACGTGCGCGCGGTGCTGGATCGCATCGACGCGCCCCCGGCCTTCATTACCCGGGCGCCCGAGGGGCGGGGATTCGAGGAGCTGGCACGCGCCCTCCTCGCCCGCCGCCGGCCGTCCCGCAGTCGAGGAGTCTCAACGTGAATGTCGTGAAGCTGGAGCTGGCCCGGGGCCTGGGGCGTCACCTGCGCGCGGGCCACCCGTGGGTGTTCCGCAAGGCGCTGGAGCACCCGCCGCGGATCCCCGCTGGCAGCGTGGTGGACCTGACGGAGAACGGGAAGTTCGTCGCGCGCGGGTACTATGATCCGCACTCGGCCATCGCGGTGCGCGTGCTCACGCGCGACTCGCGCGAGACGGTGGACTCGCGCTTCATCACCCAGCGCGTGCAGCGCTCGCTGGCCGCGCGCACGTCGCTCATCGACCTGAAGGACACCGACAGCTACCGCCTCATCCACGGAGAGGGCGACGGCCTGCCCGGCGTGGTGGTGGACCTGTACGCGGGCTGGGCGGTGATGAAGCTGTACTCGGCGGGGCTCACCCCCTACCGGCCCCTCATCGTGGAGGCGCTGAAGGCGGGCGTGCCGGGCTTGAAGGGCATCATTGGTCGCGACGAGGTGGGCCGCGACGACGTGGAAGAGGATGACGGGCGCGGCACCGGGCGCATGCTCTGGGGCGAGGAAGCGCCGGAGCTCATCCCCATCCGCGAGCGCGGCGCCGTGTTCATGGTGGACGCGTGGCGCGGACAGAAGACGGGCTTCTTCCTGGATCAGCGGGAGAACCGCCACCTCATCCGCCGGCTGGGGCAGGGCAGGGACGTGCTCAACTGCTTCTGCTTCAGCGGAGGCTTCTCCGTGAACGCGGCGCTGGGGGGCGCCAAGAGCGTCTTCTCCGTGGATCAGGACCCGGAGGCCATCGCCCTGGCGCGCGAGAACTTCACGCGCAACGGGCTGCCGGCGGAGAAGCATGACTTCCTCGCGGCGGACGTCTTCGCCCTCATCCAGTCGTTCAAGGAGGAGGGCCGCACGTTCGACCTCATCATCCTGGACCCGCCCGCATTCGCGAAGAGCCAGCGCGCGGTGGAGGCCGCCATCGACGGCTACGCGTCGCTCAACCGGCAGGCCCTGGCGCTGCTGCGCCCCGGAGGCCTCCTGGCCACGGCGTCGTGCTCCGCGCGCGTGAACGGGGACATGTTCATGGGCGCCGTGCGCGAGGCGGGCTTCAAGGCCGGCGTGGACCTGGCGCTGGTGGAGGAGCGCTACCAGCCGCCCGACCATCCGGTGCGCCTCCAGTTCCCGGAAGGCAAGTACCTGAAGTTCTACGTGATGCAGGCGGTGTAGCGC
The DNA here is from genome assembly GCF_003611635.1 of Corallococcus terminator. Classification (GTDB taxonomy): domain Bacteria; phylum Myxococcota; class Myxococcia; order Myxococcales; family Myxococcaceae; genus Corallococcus; species Corallococcus terminator. The sequence continues at coordinate 6,419 of NZ_RAVZ01000110.1, forward strand.
ACCGTCCGGCCACTCACGGGGGGCGCCCGTTTCGGGGCGCCTCCCAGGGCCGCACAGGAGGCTTCAGCGGGGCTTCAGGTCCCGAAGACCTTGTGGGCCACGCGGTCCAACACGTCCTTGCCCCAGACGATGCTGGCCTTGCCCAGGCGGTCCAGATCGCGAGCGAACTCGCGGCCGTCGGGCATCACCGTGTACGTGCGGCTCAGGAACAGGCTGCCGCTGCCAGGCTCGAAGTCCACGCTGCCGCCGCCGGTGTCCGTGCCCTCTTCCTGCTGCTGCCGGAAGCCCTCGATGATGCCGGGCTTGGGCGGCTCGCGGAACCGGTAGATGAGCGCGCTGGCCTTGAGGGAAGGGGGGGACTCGATGTGCTCGAAGGCGTACTGGCCCTCGCCGTTCATCATGCCGCCCAGGCCCTGTTCGTTGAGGCCTTCCGTGATGCCCGCGCCCTGCGACTGCAGGTACCACTTCACCAACTGACGGGCCGCCTCCCGCGTCATCGGGCCCCCAGCGGCCGGCGCTGGACGCGCCATGCCGATGGTGGACAGCAGCCACTGCAGGCCGGTGGAAAGGGAGCGGCTCATGGGCACGTCACTTCGCGGGAACGGTGCGATCCGCGACGCGATTGAAGACTTCCTCGCCCCAGTTGAGGCTGGCTTCCACGAGCCGGTCGAGGTCTTCCTTGAACTGCTGCTCCGCCGGCAGGACGCCGTACGTGCGGCTCAGGAAGAGGCTCTTGTTCTCGGTCTCGTAGTCCACCTTTCCGCCGCCGGTGTCCGTGCCGGACTTCTCCTCGGCACGGAAACCGTCGATGACGCCCGGACGGGGCGCGTCGCGGAAGCGGTAGATGAGGGCGCTGCACTTCAGCGCCCCCGAATCCTTCGCATGTTCGAAGTAGATCTGCGCCTCGCCGAGGGCGGCGCCGCCAAATCCCTTCGCGTTGAGCCCGGAGCCTTCCGTGTCTCCGTGGGCCCTCATGAATGACTGCACCAGTCGCTGGGCTTCTTCGAGCGTCATACGTGCAGTCATATCACACCGTCGGTTGACTAGAACTTACCCTCGCGCGCCTGGTCGAACGGGACGCGCTGGTTCAGGTAGGTGTCGTTGATGTTGTGCGCGCCGGAGAAGATGCTCTTCTCGGAGAAGTAGTGGATCTTCGCGTCCTTGCCCGCGTTGCGGATGAGGTCCAGAGGGCCCTTGCCGCTGGTGCCCAGACCGAACAGGCCCGGCACGGGGTCCTTGTCGTTCACGTAGTGCACGTACTTCGGGCCGTTCGGGTAGGTCGCGGCGGCGGCGCCGAAGGTCTCCACGGAGACCTTGCCGAGCTTCGCTTCGACCTGCGCGGGGGACAGCCCGTCTTCGATGCGCAGCCGCTTGGCCACGTCGTTGAGCGCGCGCGAGGTGATGAGACCGCCCTGGCTGTGCGCCATCAGGTGCACGTCACGGCCGGCCTTCAGCTCCGTGTAGAGCGAGTCCGCCAGCGTGTCCACGGCCGGGTTCTTGCCCTTGTCCATCTTGTCCGTGACGCACTGGCCCAGGTCCTTGAAGAAGCCCTCGGTGGAGTTGTGGATGCCGATGGTCTTCTGGCCCGTCTTGTCCGCGATGGCCTGCAGCGTCTCCTTCTGGCCCGCCATGTCCGTCATCATGCCGTTGACGTAGATGAGGGTGCCTTCGGTCTTCACGCCGTCCTTGGGCGTGTAGGCCGGGACCTGGCTCAGCGGGGTGCTGGCGTCGAACGTCTGGCCACCGGCGCCCACCAGCTTGCCGTCGAACACCTTGTCCTTGGAGCCGGCCGGCGCGGTGAAGACGCTCGCGGGCGCCGCGGTGCGGACTGCGCTGTTCGTCGCGCGCGCGTCGAAGCCGTCCTTGATCTGGTTGGCCGGCTTGGCCGTGGCGGCCGGAGCGGGCTTCGCGACCGTGGCCGGGGTGGTCGTCGGCGTGGTCGGCGTGGTGCGCGTGGCGTTGTTGATGCTGTTACGACCGCTCCCGATGGTTCCCATGGCTTGACGCTCCTGCGGATTCTTTGAAGGGGGGAAGGAAAGCTTGAGGCGTTGATCCATTCTCACCCCAACCGTCCAAAAGTTGCGAGGGGGTCGCGGAATGTGTGTGACGCAGCGCGCAGCGGTCCGTTCACGGGGCGGGAGGATTCGAAGACGGACCGGCCGCTCCGGATGGGGCGGATTATGGTGACGGCATGGTCCAGAAAGGTCAGTTCCTGGAGCGCTCCACGCTCATCCCCGTGGGGTCGGGTCCGGAGGTGATGGAGGGCACGGTGCACCGGGGCCAGCGCTCGCCGCCGCTGCTCATCCTTCCGCCTCGGCCGGAGGAGGGGGGCGGCATGGACCATGTCCTGGCGGCGGAGGTGGCCTTCGCGACAGCGCGAGCGGGGTTTCCCACCCTGCGCTTCAACCACCGGGGCGTGGGGGCCAGCCAGGGCGTCCGGGGCAGCGGAGGGGCGCTGGTGGAGGACGCGGAGGCCGCCATGCGGGTGGCGCTGGAGAACGCGGGCACGTCCGCGCTGGCGGTGGCGGCGCTGCACGGAGGCGCGCGCGTGGCGCTGGCGCTCCAGGAGCGGCACCCGGCGGTGGGCGGACTGTGTCTGGTGGCGCCGGATGTGGATCCCCTGTCGCTCGTGCGACTGTCGTGTCCCCTGCTGGTGATTGTCGGGGCGGAGGACACCCGCCTGCCCCGGGCGGCACTGGCCGCCGCTGTCGCCGAGGCCGGGGGGGATTTAGAGGTCATTGACGATGCCGGAGCGACGTTCCACCGCAATCTTCCTCAGGTGGGGCGGGCCGTGGCGGCCTGGCTCCAGCGACTGTCGGGTGGGTAGGTCAGGCGTGCAAACCTGCGGACTTCTTCACATTTCTTCATCCCCGACGCCTTGCACGGCTGGCCGGGGGGCGAACAGACTGGTGGGACAGACCCAATCGTCCCGCCGTGCGTTCGTAGTGGGTCTTCGAGGCGTCTTCGTTCAAGGAGTGTCCCGATGCGGATGAAGCGATGGAACGTGGTTCTCGCGGCGCTGGCCCTGTCGGCCTCGGCGTGTGCTTCCGCGTCGCGGGAGCCGGAGGTTCCGGCCGGGCCGGACGCGGTGGCCCAGGCGGAGGTGGCGGAGGCCGTGGCGGGGGGCTCGGACGACGTGGTGTCCGGCGCCATCGTGGTGGACTTCAAGGACGGCACCACCAAGGCGGAGTTTGACGCCTGGGAGCAGGCGTGGGGCGTGGACCTGGAGTTCAACTCCCTGGAAGGTCCCCGGACGGGCGTCACGCTGGCGGTGGGCGTGGGTGACGTGGAGGACGTGCTCCAGCGCATCCGGCAGAACCCGGCGGTGGAGTCCGCCGAGCCGCTGATGCACGTGCGCAGCAGCTTCACGCCCAATGATCCGCAGTACGAGTCCCAGTGGAACCTGCGGATGATCGACATGCCCAAGGCCTGGGACGGCAACCGGGGCAAGGGCGTGGTGGTGGCCGTCATCGACACGGGCATCGCCTACGAGGACCACGAAGACTTCAAGCAGGTGCCGGACCTGAAGGGCGTGTCGTTCGTGAAGGGCTACGACTTCGTCAACGACGACGAGCACGCCAACGACGACCACGGCCACGGCACGCACGTGGCGGGCACCATCGCGCAGGCCACCAACAACGGCGAAGGCGTGGCGGGCGTGGCCTTCGACGCGACGCTGATGCCCCTCAAGGTGCTGAACCACTTCGGCAGCGGCACGTCGGCGGACATCGCGGACGCCATCCGCTTCGCGGCGGACCACGACGCGAAGGTCATCAACATGTCGCTGGGTGGTGGCCTGTACTCGCAGGTCATGGCCAGCGCGGTGGAGTACGCGCGCAAGAAGGGTGTCACCGTGGTGGCCGCGGCGGGCAACACCGGGCGTGGCCGGGTGGAGTTCCCCGCGGCGTACCCGGGCGCGGTGGCGGTGAGCGCCGTGGGGCCGAGCGGCTCGCTCGCTCCGTACTCGTCCTATGGCAAGGAGCTGGACATCGCGGCGCCCGGTGGTGACAAGAGCCGTGGCGACTCGGGCGGCATCCTGCAGAACACCATCGACCCGCGCGACCCGTCGCGCTCCGTCTACGCCTGGTACCAGGGCACCAGCATGGCCGCTCCGCACGTGGCCGCGGTCGCCGCGATGCTCTACGGCGCTGGTGCCAAGAACCCGGACGAGGTGGAGCAGGCGCTCTATGCCGGGGCGAAGGCGACGGGTGACCAGGCCTGGTCCGAGCAGTACGGCCACGGCGTCCTCAACGCCAACGCGTCGCTGAAGGCGTTCACGGGCGGCGGGCCGCGCTGGCCTTCTCTGGGCTGGGCCGCGGCGCTGCTGGCGGTGGTGCTGCTGACGTTGCGTGGCCGCGAGCGTCCGGGCTTCCTCAACATCCTCTTCCGCCCGGCGTTCTTCGTGCCGCTGGTCCTGTCCACGGTGGGCTTCTTCTTCTTGCGCACGTGGTTCACGGGCGCTTCGGGCGCGGCCGGCGACGTGGTGAACGTGGCCTCGCTGCCCATCCCGGACTGGCAGCGCATCATCTTCGGCCGCGCCACGGTGAGCCCGCTGTTCTACAGCGCGCTGATTCCGCTGGTGCTCTCGCTGCCGGCCATCACCTGGCGGGGCTTCCGTCCGGCGGTGGGCGGACTGGCGCTCGGCTTCGCGGGCTTCCTGGCCTACGCGGCGTGGGTGGGTGCTCCGGCGCTGGCGTGGATGCCCTTCACCTTCCTGGCGAAGCCGTGGCTGGGCTTCAACACGGTGGTGTGCCTCGTCATCGCCCGCGCGATGCTCAAGCGGGAGGACGCATGAAGGTCTCCGGCACGGTGCAGTACCAGGACCTCGAGGGTGGGGTCTGGGTCCTGAAGGCCGACGACGGCAAGACGTACCAACTCGCGGGCGGTGACCGGAAGATCAAGAAGGACGGTCAGCGCATCTCCGCCGAGGGCAGCGTGCAGCGGGACACCGTCACCGCCGCGATGGTGGGGCCGGTGTTCCACGTCACGTCGTACCAGGCGGACTGACGTCAGGACTGCTTCAGCCCGCGCGGACCTGTGGCGCGGGCTGTCGCTCCAGGATGGCCTTCTGGAGGTGGCGGGCCAGGCGGGCCACCCCCTCCTCGATGCGCTCGGGCGTGAGGTAGCTGCACGACAGCCGCAGCTCGTGCTCGCCCCCGGTGCCCAGGTAGAAGTAGCGCATGGGCGTCCAGAGGACGTGGAAGTTGCGCGCGGACTCCTCCAGCAGCGCTTCGTCCGCCTCGATGGGCAGCTTCATGACGAGGAAGAAGCCCCCGTCCGGCACGTTCCACGTCACGTCGCGCGCCCAGGCCTCACTCTTCGGGAAGTGACGCTCGAGCGCCTGGAGCGTCGCGTCCATGTTCGTCTTGTAGAAGCGGATCGCCTCCTGGTTCGCCTCCAGCAACCCGCCTTCATTGAGCACCAGCATGCCGCCGACGACGGCCTGGCTGAGCGCGGACGTGTTCACCGTCAGCAGGCTCTTGATCTTGGAGAACTCGCCCGCCAGCAGGTGGTGCTGGCCCGCGGCGTCGGTGACACGCTGATCCGCCACGGCGTAGCCCAGGCGCAGCCCGGGGAAGGCGGACTTCGAGAACGAGCCCAGGTAGATGACCTGCTGCCGGTCGTCGAGCGCCTTGAGGGTGGGCTTCCGGGGGCCCTCGCGGGAGAAGAAACCGTAGGGGTTGTCCTCGATGATGAGGAACTGCTCGCGCGCGGCCAGCTCCAACAGGCGATGGCGCGCGGGCGCCGGGAGGCTCCGGCCGGACGGGTTGGCGAAGTCCGCGACGAGGTAGAGCGCCCGGGGCTGCTTGCCTTGAGAGCGGAGCTCCCGCACCCTGGCTTCCAGTGCGTCCAGATCGAGCCCGTCCGCGCGCTCGGGCACGGGGGCGACCTCGATGTCCAGCAGCCGCGCCGCGCCGGTGACCCCGATGTAGCAGGGCATGCCCACCAGCAGCACGTCCGTGGGCTTCGAGAACAGCGCGCGCAGGGTGATGAACGTCGCCTCCTGGCAGCCCACCGTGACGACGATGGATTCGGGGGCGACGCGGATGCCCTCGTCCTTCTCCAGCATCCGCGCCAACAGCTCCCCGATGTGGCCATTGGTCCGGCCGTACTGGAACAGGAGGCTGGTGATCCGCGCGTCGTCGAAGCCCCGTTGCTCGCGGAGGTAGCGCTGGTAGGCGTCCAGGTACGTGGCGATCTGCTGGGGATCGTAGAACTTCTCGTTCGGCCTGCCCGGCGCGAAGGAGATGGCATCCGGGTAGCGGATCGCGATCTCGTTCAGGAAGTTCATCACGTCCAGGAGCGGATCACCCAGGGAGGCGTGCAGCAGGTCAGCGGTCAGCATCACGGTGAGGACGATAGAGGGCAGGGGGGCGTCAAGGCCAGGACCCTGGAGATTCGTCCCTGGACTCGAGGTCGCGCTGGCAGTGAAGGCGCCGTGTCCTGTCAGCGTGACCGTGGAATCTCTCCACCGAGGTTCGTCAGGGACGCTCGCCCTTGAGCTCGGGCGCATGTGCCTTGGACTGCCGGAGCCGTTCCTCTTCGTAGAGCTCCATGGGCATCTCGCCCTTGCGCACGGACTTGCGCAGTTGCTGCAGGGCCTTGCGCTCCGCCTGGAGGCCCGGGTCCGCGTCCTTCGCCAGCGGCGGCACCGGGTGCTGGATGTCGTAGACGCTCAGTGACACGCCCCTTCCATCCACCAGGGCCAGGGCCACCAGGGACAGCGTCGCCGCCGCCACCCACGGCAGCAACTGGAGGGCGAACAGCGGCACGGGCTTCGTGGCGCGCACCGCTTCCTCGTCCGGCGGTGTGCCGCGTCCCCAGACGGAAGGAACGTGTTGGGCCGCGGCGCGCAGGCCCAGCAGCGCCGTCCATCCCACGAGCGCCAGCCCCAGCACGGCCCGCCAGTCCGTCACGTCATCGGTCCCCGTGTCCTTCGCCAGCCCCGAGTGCGTGGCGACGAGGAACAGCACCGAGGACACCATGTTGTTGGCCGCATGCGCCGCGATGCTCGGCCACAGCGAGCCGGTGCGCAGCAGCAGCCAGCCGAAGAGCAGCCCCAGCTCCGCGCGCGCGAGGAAGCCCACCGGATCCAGGTGGAAGGCGCTGAACACCACCGAGCTGATGATCAACGCCCGCCACGGCGAGGCCGGGGCGGGCGGCGTCAACGCGCGCTGGAAGAGGCCTCGGAAGAAGAACTCCTCGCACAACGGGGCGGCCACGGACACGCCGCCCAGCAGCAGCGCCAGCTCCACGGGCGTCTGGCCCTCGAACAGGCGTGAGGCGTCGAACATCTCCCGCAGCCACGGGGGCGCCACCCGCTGCGCCATGAACTGGAGGGGCACCACCACCGCGAAGAAGTTCGCCACGCCCAGCAGGAAGCCGAACAGGGCGGGCTTGCCCAGGAAGGGCGTGAGGCCGGTGTACTCGGCGGGCCGGAGGCCCGCGCGGCGCAGCATCACCCACGCGAGCCCCAGGAAGATGAACACCTCCGTGAACCACACGCCGAAGGAGGGGTTGAGCAACTGGGTGGTGGCCCCAAGGGTGATGAACAGACCGAAGGCCAGCGCCGCCGCGAGCAGCGGGTGGGGCGGAGTGAGGGGCGGTGGCACGGTGGGCTCTACCGGCTGCGGGTCGCTGGAAGGCAGGCCTTCATCCACCGTGTCGTCTCCTGACCCTTCCGCGAAGCGGAGGGTGGGGTGCCGCGTTCGCTTCGAGGTGCGACGGGCCCTGGCTCAGGCCCGGTGCAGGTAGCCGCGGATGTCGTCCGCGAGCGGGTTCTTCCGGGCCAGCTCGGCCGCCGTGGCAGGGTCGCCCAGCCGCAGCTTCTTGTCCTCTTCCACGAGGATGCGCTGATCCAAGAGGTACTCCACCGCGTTCTCGAGCGTCGTCTTCGCCAGCGACTCGGAGGCGGTGATGCGCCCGGCGTTGTACTCCACGCGCCCCGTCTCCAGCGCCAGCTTGACGAAGGACTTGCGGTCGGTGGCGATGCCCGCGGCCACGTCGGGCAGGGTCATGGCCGCCAGCAGGTAGGCCTCCAGGAAGTCGCGCAGCAGGTCCGCCAGGAACTCCAGCTCCGGCTGCGCGTGCGCCTCGGGGGCCTGCTTGAGCGTGTCGCCCTCGTGGATGATCAGGCCCATGCGCACGAGCCGCTCCACGCACTCGGCGAAGATGGTGTCGAACGTCGCGCCCACCCGGTAGATGAACTCCACCTTGAAGAGGCGCGACAGGAACAGCGCGCGGGCCTTCACGGTGTCGTACGGCGCGGGCGAGCCGGCGAGCAACGCGTTGGCCACGAGGCTGCGCGCGGCCATCAGGTTCATCAGCGTGTTCTTGTAGAAGGACATCTCCGGACGGCGCGAGTCCTCCACCTGATAGCTGACCTCGTTGCGCGCTTCCTTCGTGCGCACCATCTCGTCGGAGATGAACTCGCGCATCGCGTCCTGGATGGGCCCCAGCGTCTCCGGGTTGCTGGGAGCGTTGGCCAGCTCCGCGGACAGCCGCGCGCCATCCTCCACGGCGATGCGGCGCAGCAGGCTGATCCGGTCCGTGAGCTCGCGCTGGGTGAGGCCGCGGCGGCGGTGGGCCAGGAGCGATGCGCTCACCAGCGCGTGCGGCGTGACGGTGGACACCTTGCTGATGCCGTACATCACCCGGTTGCCCAGCGCGCGGACCAGGCCCTTCTTCTGCTCGTCCGTCACCGGCTCCTGCGGCGACAGGCCACGCGCCTTCATGAACTCCACCAGGGACAGCGGCTCATCGAACGTCAGGTGGATGCGTCCGTAGCGCGCCGCCAGCACCTTGGGCGCGCTCAACAGGGCCTTCAGGTCCTCGGGCTTCTTCTCCCCGCCGGCCAGCTCCTTCGAATAGCTGTCGGACTCCACGACCTTCTCGTAGTCGATGGAGACGGGCACGAAGTAGAGGTCGTTGCGCGCGCCGTCCAGCACCGCCTCCACCTGCCACGTGAGCATGCCCAGCTTGGGCGTGAGCAGCTTGCCCGTGCGCGAACGACCGCCCTCGGGGAAGAACTCCTGGTGGATGCCGTCGTGCACCAGCTTCTTGATGTACGCCTTGAAGGACGCGGCGTAGACCTTGTCGCCCTTGAACGAGCGGCGCAGGAAGAACGCGCCGCAGCGGCGGAACAGCGGGCCCAGCGGCCAGAAGGACAGGTTGGCGCCCGCGGCGACCAGCGGCGCGGTGTAGCCGCGGTTCCACAGCACCCAGCTCATCACCAGGTAGTCCACGTGGCTCTTGTGGCTGGGGCAGAGCACCACCGGCGCGCGCCCCGCGGCCTTGAGCGCGCGGTGCAGGCCCGCCTCGTCCACGCCGATGCCGTCGTAGATGCGGTTGAACACCCACTCCAGCAGCGGTGCGATGAGGGCCAGCACGGACGGGTTGGGCTTGGCCGCGATGGCCTCCAGGTTGCGTTTGGCCTCGCGCTGCACGCTCGCGGGCTTGCGGCCGGTGGCGGCTGCGTGCTCATCCAGCACCTTGCGCAGGTGGCGGTCGCGCAGCGTCTCCTCGATGAGCCGGTCGGTGGGCTTCTGCGGCGGGCCGAACACCGCGCGCGTCTCCCGGGCCAGGTACACGTGCAGGGCGCTGCGCACCTTGCGCGCCAGCACCTCGTCGGTGGCCTGGGGGTTCTCCTCGATGAAGCGGCGCAGGTCGATGGGCTCTCCCACGCGGAACTGCGCGCGCTTGTAGTTGCGGAAGAACGCCACCATCGAGTGCACGAAGCCCGGCGCTTCCGGGCTGCCGAACACCACGTCGCGCCAGCCTGGCTTCAGCTTGGCCGCGCGCTTCTCCCAGACGAACAGCTCTGGCACCAGGAACACCGGCCGGTCGGCGCCGCGCGCCAGCCGCACCAGGGCGGGGAAGGGGTCCTCGCGCGTCTCCTTGCCGGAGGCGTGCAGGAGCGCCGTGCGCCGAAGGAACACGAGCCCGCTGCCGCCCTGCTGCAGGGCATAGCGGAAGCGCTCCTCCACCGCGCCATTCTGGGCCGTCTGGCGCCAGGGCTTGGTGAACCAGGGACGCAGGTTCACCACCGCGCGGATGGGCGGCATGGCCCGGCGGACCATGGCCCACGCGATGTAGAGGAAGTTGATCCAGGCCGTGGTGCGCATGACGTGCACCACGAAGCCCCGGGCGCTGAGCGCACGCAGTTCGTTCTCGGCCTCGGGGGGGAAGTGCACCCCGTCGAAGTACCGTGCCCCGAGCACCCGGGACATGGGACCGAATTCCTCCTTCAAGGCCTCTCCTTGCGTCACGGTCTGCGCCAGCGCGGTGTCCACGGCAGCCCCCCAGGCTACATGTTTTCCGGCGTCGGGATGCCCAAGAGCGTCAGGCCCGCGGCCAGGGTGATGCGCGTCGCGTCCGTGAGGGCCAGTCGCGCCGCGCGCAGCGCGTCATTGTCCTCGACGAGGATGCGCTTCTCGCGATCCTTGTTGCCGGCGGTGTAGTAGCGGCTGTACGCCGCCGCCACATCCAGCAGCAGTCGCGCCACGAGGCTCGGCTCGTACTGCTCCGCCGCCGCGCGCACCGTGTCCGGCAGGCGCATGAGCTCGCGCACCAGGGCCTGCTCCTCGGGCAGCGTCAGGAGTGCCGGATCATAGCTCGCCGGAACACCGCCGCCCTTGCGCAGCACGGTCGCGCTGCGCGCGTGCGCGTACTGGAGATAGGGACCGGTGTGCCCCTCGGGGCTGGTCACCTCGTCCCAGTCGAAGGTGTAGTCGCTGGCGCGGTTGTGCTTCAGGTCGCCGAAGACGATGGCGCCCAGGCCGATCTGCTCCGCGAGGCCATCGGGATCATCGGTCACGAGGTTGCCCGACGCGATGTTCGCCTCCACGAGCTTGAGCACGCGCTCCTTGGACTCGTCCAGGACCTGATCCAGCTCCACCACCTGGCCCTTGCGCGTGCTCATGCCGTGGATACGGCCGAACGGCACGTGGATGCACTTGTCCGCCCACGGCTGCCCCATCTCCGTGAGGGTGCGGAACACCTGGCGGAAGTGCAGCGCCTGATCCTGCGCGACGACGTAGAGCGACTTGTCGAAGTTGAACCGCGCGTGACGGTCCTCGGCGGCGGCCAGGTCGCGCGTGGCGTAGAGCGTGCTGCCGTCGTTCTTCTTCAGGAGGACGGGCGGTTCGTTCTCCGCGTAGGGCATGTCCACGATGATGGCGCCCTGGGACTCCTTCACGCCGGGCTTCTTCGCGATCTGCGCGATGACGGCGTCCATGCGGCCCTGGTAGCGGCTCTCGCCCTCGATGTGCTCGAAGTCGATGCCCATGCGCTTGTAGATGCGCTTGAAGCCCTTGAGGCTCGTCTCCCGGAACTGGTTCCAGAGCTTCATCGCCTCCGGCTCGTTGGCCTCCATGCGGCGGAAGAACTCGCGGGCCTTCTCGTCGAAGGCGGGGTCTTCACCGGCGCGCTTGTTGGCCTGGACGTACACCTGGACCAGGTGTGCCATGTCCTCCCGGAGCTCCTCTTTGCCGAACTCCTGGAAGCCCACGGCCACGAGGCCGAACTGCTTGCCCCAGTCGCCCAGGTAGTTGACGCCCTCCACGCGCCAGCCCAGCGCCCGGTAGAGGTTCGCGATGCAGTGGCCCAGGAACGTGGTGCGGATGTGGTGGAAGCCAATGGGCTTGGCGATGTTGGGCGACGAGTAGTCGATGACCACCGTCCTGCCCTTGCCCTCTTCGGCGTCGCTGCCGTAGGCGACGCCCGCCCGGCGCACGCTGTCGATGACCTCCTGGGTGAAGGGCAGGGGAAGGAAGCGCGCGTTGACGTACGGGCCCACGGCCTTCACCTCCAGGCCAGGGACCTGGAGTGACTGCGCGAGCGCCGCGGCGATGGCGGGCGGGGCCTTCTTCTGCGCCTTGGCGAGGGGGAAGGTGGCGAAGCTCAGGTCGCCGTGCGCGGGATCCGCGGGCTTGACCTGCGCGTCGATGTCGGAAGCGGGGACGCCCAGGGCCCCGGCAAGAGCCTGGGCGAACGCTGCGCGGTAGCGGGAATAGACGGATGTGCTCATGGGCCGCGCGGATACTACCCAAGGCGGGGCGTCTTCCTGCCACCTCTTCTGTGGGGAAGACGCCTGGGGCGTTGTTCAGGGCACTGCGGGGCCGCGATTCTTGGGGCGGACCACGGCGGCCACGGTGTCCAGCAGCTTGGGCAGCTTCAGGGGCTTCTCGAAGAACCCGTCGATGCGATCCGGTCCTTCACCCGAAGTGAGGGACGCGACGTCGCTCGCGCCGGAGATGATGTAGACGACCACGTCCGCCAGCGACTCGGTGGTGCGGATGAAGTGCAGCACGGAGCGGCCGTCCTCGCCGGACAGCCGCAGGTCCAGCAGGACCATGGCCGGCCGGATGTGGGACAGGATGGAGCGCGCCTCGGCGGCACCGGACGTGGCCATCACCCGGTAGCCCTCCTGCTCCAGCACCTGCTCCAGCACCTCGCGGCAGTCCACGTCGTCCTCCACCAGGAGGATGCCGCCCGCCTTGGGCGCGGCCTGGTTCAGGTCCGGGGCGCTGACGGCGCTCGCGAACAGGGGCAGGACCATCTCGAACGTGCTGCCCTCGCCCAGGACGCTGGCGGCGTCCACGCGACCGCCGTGCAGCGCGACGATCTTCGCGACCAGGGGCAGGCCCAGGCCCGCGCCCGGGGGACGCGGCATGCCGGGCTGCGCGCGGTAGAACGAATCGAAGACATGCTCCAGCGCCTCGGCGGACATGCCCTGGCCGGAGTCCTTCACGGTGAGGGTGCCCAGGCCCTCGCCGGACGCCACGCGGACCTCGACGACGTCGTCGGTCTCGCTGTGGTGGATGCCGTTCTCGATGAGGTTGTGGATGGCCTCGGAGATGCGCTCGCGGTCGCCGCGGACGAACACCTCCGGGCAGGGCGGAATCACGACCCGCACGCGGCTGTGCTCGGCGACGGCGCCCAGCCCCCGCACCACCTCTTCCGCCACGGCCTTGAGGCCGAAGGGGCGCTGGTTGAGCTGCATCTTCCCGGAGGACAGCCGGGACATCAGCACCAGGTCGTTCACCTGCTGAAGCAGCCGGTCGGAGTTCCGGTCGCAGATCTGCACCGCGCGGCGCTGTCCGTCCGTCAGGGCGCCCAGCTTCTCCCGGCCCAGCATGGCCAGGTAGGCCTTGATGGTGGTGAGCGGGTTCTTCAGGTCATGGGACACATTGCCGAGCAGCTCCTCGCGGTTCTGCTCCAGGCTCTTGAGGCCCGCGATGGCCGTCTGCAGGTCCTTGTTGCGTCGGGCGCTGTCGTCGCGCAGCCGGGCCACCTCGTAGGCGGCGGTGAGCTGGGACGCCAGCGACTGCATCAGGATGTCGGACGCCTTGCGCCGCGCGCCCAGGACCACGAGCACGCCCGTCACGCCCTGCGGACCCTCCAGGGGCACGGCGACGGTGTCGTCCTCGCGCAGCAGGACCTTGTCGGTGAAGCAGCGGCCCACCACGCCCTCGCCCGGGACGGCGGCGGTGACGCGCTCGTCATACCGGCCGCGCACGTGCTCGACGTGGAGCTGGTTGCGCGACGGGAAGTGGCGCGCGACGTAGCAGACCTTCGGCTTGAGCAGCGTGTGGAGCGTCTGGAGCTGGGCGCGCAGGGCCTCGGTGGGACCCGCGTTGTCCGTCAACTGTCGGCCCATCTCCAGCAACGCCTGGGCGGCGGAATCCGTGTCCACGGGAGGCGGAGGCTTCGCCGCCCGCTTCGGTGGGACCTTCTTCGCGGGAGTGGCGGCGGGACGCAGCGGCACCACTTCTGCGAGCTGCGGATCCTTCTTCTTCGAGGGCACGCGTGAATCCTGCTTCATGTCTCGCGTGGGAGGGAACCGCCGTGGTGTCGGCCAGCCCCCGGGGAGGGGGGCCGTGTCAGGTGCCCGACAGCCCGGAGGTTCGCCGCCTGCCCTAGGCCCGGCGCTGGATGCGGCCGTCCTTGTCCAGACTGAAGGGCTCCACGAGGGCCGACTGCACCTTCTCCTGGTAGCCCTGCACGCCAAACCCGCTCTCCGCCAGGGCGGCCAGGGCGGCGGTCTGCACGCGCCGGGCGGTGTCCTCGTTGGTGAGCAGTTGGAGCAGGGGCTCGCGCGCCGGCTCGTACTTCAGGGGCCCCAGGAGGTTGATGGCGGCGATCTTCACGTCATCGGACATGTCCTCCAGGAAGGGGAGAACGGCGGCGGCCACGCGCGGATCCTGCTTGCCCACGACGTGGTGGAGCAGGACGACCTTCTTCTCCGGGTCGCGCGTGTAGCGGGACGACAGGTGCTGGAGCGTGTCGACGATGACGCCCATCAGCGCCTCCTCGGCCAGCAACTCCTGCAGCACGCGCAGCGCCCAGGAGGTGGCATGGTCGCTCTGCTTGAGGAAGGCGCTCACCGGGGCGACGGCGTCCTGCCCGAAGCCCTTGATGAGCTCGAAGGTGTGCTCCTTCTCATCCGCGTCGGTGGTGAGCGGGTCCACGGTGATGGTGAACCGGCTGAGCAGCACCGTGACGGCCTCGGGGTACTTCATCTCCCCCAACTGCTGGAGGGCCTTCTGCCGAGTGGAAGGCTCCCCGTACTTCTGGGTCACCTTGGACTTGAGCTTGAGGGCTTTTTCGGGGCCCGAGCCGCCCGTGAGGAAATCGAAGAGACCCATAGGTACGTACCCGCTCCGGATTCGGAAGGTGGAGGCGCCATGTAGGACGGGGCGCCTTCCAGGACAAGAGGCAACAAGAGGTACCACGCGGCAACCACAACTACAGGTTCAACTCCCGGCGCACGTCGCCCCGGTAGCCCTTCGCCAGCGTTTCCGCTGCGGCGCGGACCTCGTCGGTGACGTCCTCGGGCACCTTCACCTGGAGGATCAGGTACATGTCGCCGGGCGTTCCGCCCCGGAGCGACGGCACGCCGCGCCCCTTGAGCCGCATCTTCCGGCCGGACTGCGAACCGGGGGGCACCCGCAACGTCACCTCACCCTGGAACGTGGGCACGCGCACCTCGCCACCCAACAGCGCCTCGGCCACCGTCACCGGCAGATCCATGGACAGGTCGTCGCCCTCGCGGCGCACCAGCGGATGCTCGGCCACCTCGGTCTCGATGTAGAGGTCGCCAGGAGCCCCTCCATGGACGCCCGCCGCGCCCTGGCCGCCAAGCCGCACCTTGGAGCCCGTCAGGACGCCCGCCGGAATCTTCACCGTCAGCCGGGTCGTCTCCTCCTTGATGCCGCTGCCCCCGCACTGCGAGCAGGGCTCCGGCGCCCGGCCGCTGCCATGGCAGGTGGGGCACACGCCCGAGCCGCCGAACATGGCCCCGCCCCGTCGCGCCCGGCCCGTGCCGTTGCAGGTGGGGCAACTGACGAGCTTCCCGGTGTGCCCCTCGCCCTGGCACTTGCTACAGCGTCCCGGGCGCTGGAGGGACAGCGTGCGCTCGGTGCCGGAGACGGCCTCGGCGAGCGAAATCTGGACCTTGGTCGTCAGGTCGTCGCCGCGCTCGGCCGCCGTGGACCGGCTGCCACCCCGACCCCGGCCGAAGAGGTCGCCCACGTCGAAGCCGCCGCCGTGCCCACCGCTTCCTGACCGCCCGAAGATGTCGTTGAACAGGTCGCCCAGGTCCACGCCCTCGGTGCTGAAGGGAATGCCCCCGCTGCCGCTGCCCCCGGCCGCCTGGGCCGCCCGGTACTGCCGGTAGGCGGTGGCCTTCTTCTCGTCGAAGCCGATCTTCTCCGCGTCCTCGCCGAACTCGTCGTAGAGCGCGCGCTTCTTCGGGTCGCCAAGGACCTCGAAGGCGCTGTTGATGCGCTTGAACTTTTCCTCCGCCGCCTTGTCCCCGGGGTTGACGTCCGGGTGGTGCTGGCGCGCCAGCTTCCGGAATGCCTTCTTGAGCTCGTCCGCGGACGCCGTCCGTGGCACGCCCAGAATCTGGTAGTAGTCGTCCGCCATAGTTCTCGCCGTGCAGTACCCGACAGCCAAGAACGTAACCAGTGGGTCGGTGAGCGCCAGCACGGGATGTCGAGACAGGGCCGGGATGGTTACAGTCGCCGGAAGATGAGGAAGGCCATGCCAGCACCGCGCGGGCGTCGAACGGTCCCCCTGTGGCTGGCGTGCTGGCTCCTGGGGACCCCCCTCTGGCCCGGTACGGCGGCCCACGCCGCGCCCCCGGACGCCCCCGCCCGGGAGGGCAGGGTGGTGGACCGGGTCGTCGCGGTCATCGAGGGGCAGGTCCTGACCCAGAGCGAGCTGGAGATGGAGGCCCGGGTGGCGCTGATCCAGCGAGGGGCCGTGCGGGTCGCCGCCCTGCCGCTGGACGAGCAGACGCTCCAGGGGGCCCTGGAGCTGTCCATCAACCAGCGCATCCAGGTCCTGGGCGCGGACCGGCTCCAGGCCTTCCCGGCGGAGCCCTCGGAGGTGGAGGGCCGGCTGGACGCATTCCGCACAAGGCTGGGAGGGGAGGAGGCGCTGCGGCGCTTCCTTGCTCGGCACGACGTGGACCAGGACGCCCTGGTGGCCGTGCTGACACGGGGGCTCCGGGCGGAGCGAATCCTGGACAGCCGGGTCCGGTTGAAGGCACAGGTGAGCGAGGCGGAGGTGCGCCACCACTACGACGAACACCGGGACCTGTACCCCGGCGAGTTCGACCAGGCGGCGCGCACGGCCATCCGCGAACAACTGGTGCGGGCGCGCTACGGGGAGCTGGCGGCCCAGGCCCTGGCTGAAGTACGCAAGTCGGCGCAGGTGCGGCGCGTGGCGCCCTTCGCGCGGGAGGCACGGCGATGAGACGGCTCCGGGAGGACGGAACTCCCGAAAAGGCGCAGGGCTTCGTGATCCGGCAGATGACCGTGGAGGACATGCCGGCGGTGATGGCGCTGGAGAAGGCGTCCTTCAAGAATCCCTGGTCCCACGAGCTGCTCGGGCGCGAACTCCAGCACGACTGGTCCACCATCCTCCTCGTGGAGGAGCCCCTGCCCGAAGGCGGCGTGGAGCTGCTGGGCCTGGCCATCTTCTGGATCGTCCACGACGAGGTCCACGTGCTCAACGTGGCCACTGCCCCCGTCCACCGGCGCCGGGGCGTCGCGCGCACGGTGATGGAGGAGGTGCTGCGCCGGGGCGTGGGCCGCCGCTGCTCGCTGGCCACCCTGGAGGTGCGCCGGGGCAACGAGTCCGCGCTCAACCTCTACCGCTCCCTGGGCTTCCGGGCGGTCGGCGTCCGCCCGAACTACTACGCGGACGAGGGCGAGGATGCGATCGTGATGGTCCTCGACTTCTAGGGTTGCGCGGAGTAGAGCGTCCGGCCGTTGTCGCAGTCCCAGGTTTTTCGGGTGTCTGGTGGAATCAACCCGGGGTCCTCTGGCCGCTTCTGGCCCAGGGGCAAGCCATGCTTGACACCCGGGGGCCCCCCCCTATACTCGCGGGCCTTTCTGTAGCCTGTAGGTAGATATGCTCCGCTTTCGTGTATCCGGAAGCGGTTCCCATCGAAGAAGAGGTTTCAGTGCCGACCATCAGCCAGCTCGTCCGCAAGGGCCGCGAGAAGCTCAACATCAAGGGCAAGAGCCCTGCCCTGAAGGAGTGCCCCCAGAAGCGCGGCGTGTGCACCCGCGTCTACACCACGACTCCGAAGAAGCCGAACTCCGCGCTCCGCAAGGTGGCCCGCGTTCGTCTGACCAACGGGATCGAGGTCACCTCGTACATCCCCGGCGTGGGTCACAACCTCCAGGAGCACTCGGTGGTGATGATCCGCGGTGGCCGCGTGAAGGACCTCCCGGGCGTTCGCTACCACATCATCCGCGGCACGCTGGACTCCGTGGGCGTTGCCGGTCGCAAGCAGAGCCGTTCGAAGTACGGCGCGAAGCGTCCCAGCTAGTCGGTCCCCCGCGCGTCGTTGGCGCGGAACACCTTCGCTGTCCTTGAAGCTGTGTTTGGACGCTGGCCCCACACCCTGGGGAGTGTCCCTGGAAGTCCAAGTCTTGAAGCCCCATCAAGCTGCCCTCAGTGAGGGGAGTGGGGCGTAAGGGAAGAGATGCCTCGTCGTCGCGTAGTCGCCAAGCGGAAGATTCTCCCGGATCCGAAGTTCCAGGACCGGCTCGTCACCAAGTTCGTCAACGACCTGATGCGCAAGGGTAAGAAGTCCATCGCGGAAGGCGTGTGCTACGGCGCCTTCGCCCTCATGGAGGAGCGCGCGAAGGAAGACCCCCTCAAGACCTTCAAGAAGGCCCTGGACAACGTCAAGCCGGTGCTTGAGGTCAAGAGCCGTCGTGTCGGTGGCGCCACGTACCAGGTGCCCGTGGAGGTCCGTCAGGATCGCCGCGTCGCGCTGGGCATGCGCTGGATCATCTCCTACGCCAAGGCGCGCGGTGAGAAGACCATGCAGGAGAAGCTGGCCGGCGAGATCCTCGACGCCGCCAACAACCGCGGCAACGCGGTGAAGAAGCGTGAAGACACGCACAAGATGGCGGAGGCGAACAAGGCCTTCGCGCATTACCGCTGGTAGGTCCCGTCAGGGGCTTCGCGGTCGCCGCCCGGATGCGCTGCCAGCGTCCGGGCGGTTTTGTTTGTCAGCACGGCACGTTCTCTGAGATGTCCGATCGGTCGGTGGAGAGGGCCGCTTCCGGTTCCTCCCGCCTCCCTGGAAGGAACTGACTCATGGCCCGCGAGTTCCCCCTCGAGCGCTACCGCAACAT
Source organism: Corallococcus terminator (assembly GCF_003611635.1). Lineage (GTDB taxonomy): Bacteria > Myxococcota > Myxococcia > Myxococcales > Myxococcaceae > Corallococcus > Corallococcus terminator. Next base: position 25,084 of record NZ_RAVZ01000110.1, read on the forward strand.
CGGCATCATGGCGCACATCGATGCCGGCAAGACGACCACCACCGAGCGGATCCTGTTCTACACAGGCGCCATCCACAAGATGGGCGAGGTGCATGAAGGCACCACCACCACGGACTGGATGGTGCAGGAGCGCGAGCGTGGCATCACCATCACGTCCGCGGCCATCAGCGCCTTCTGGGTGCGCGAGGGCCATAACTACCGCGTGAACATCATCGACACGCCCGGGCACGTGGACTTCACCATCGAGGTGGAGCGCTCGCTGCGCGTGCTCGATGGTGCCATCGCGGTGTTCGACGCGGTGAATGGCGTGGAGCCGCAGTCGGAGACGGTGTGGCGTCAGGCGGACCGCTACAAGGTCCCCCGCATCTGCTTCATCAACAAGATGGACCGCGTGGGCGCGGACTTCGAGATGTCCGTCGGCACCATCCGCGAGAAGCTGGGCGCGCGTCCCGTGCGCATGCAGCTTCCGCTGGGCGCCGAGGACAAGCTCAAGGGCGTCATCGACCTGGTGCGCATGAAGGCGCTCGTCTTCCAGGAGCAGGAGCAGGGCAGCAAGGTCGACATCGTGGAGATTCCGGAGGAGTTCCAGGCTGCGGCCGAGGCCGCGCGCGCGGAGCTGCTGGAGGCGGCGGCCGAACAGGACGACGCGCTCACGGAGAAGTTCCTCGAGGGCCAGGAACTGACCGAGGAAGAGGTGCGCCGCGCCATCCGCAAGGGCTGTGTGGGCCTGAAGCTGTTCCCGGTGTTCTGCGGTTCGGCGTTCCGGCACAAGGGCGTGCAGCCGCTGCTGGACGCGGTGGTGGACTACCTGCCCAGCCCGCTGGACGTCCCGCCCATCCAGGGCAAGACGCCCAAGGGTGAGGACGCGGTGCGCGAGACGCGCGACGACGCGCCCTTCAGCGCGCTGGCGTTCAAGATCATGAACGACCCGTCCTTCTCTTCACAGACGCTGACGTTCCTGCGCGTCTACTCAGGGAAGCTGGAGGCGGGCACGGCGGTGTGGAACTCCGTGAAGGGCAAGCGCGAGCGTGTCAGCCGGCTCGTGCAGATGCGCGCGGACAAGAAGGACGAACTCACCGAGTGCTACGCCGGTGACATCTGCGCCGTGGTCGGCCTGAAGCTCGCGACGACGGGCGACACGCTCTGCGACGACAAGCAGCAGATCGTGCTGGAGCGGATGGAGTTCCCCGAGCCGGTCATCGACATCGCCATCGAGCCGAAGTCCACCGCGGACCAGGACAAGATCATCCAGTCCCTGCAGCGGTTGGCGATGGAGGACCCGTCCTTCCGCGTGCGCACCAACGAGGAGACGGGCCAGACGCTCATCGCCGGCATGGGCGAGCTGCACCTGGAGATCATCGTCGACCGGCTCCTGCGTGAGTTCAAGGTCGACGCGAACATCGGCAAGCCCCAGGTGGCCTACCGCGAGACCGTGACGACGACGCAGACGGCGGAGGGCAAGTACATCCGCCAGGCGGGCGGCAAGGGGCAGTACGGCCACATCTGGCTGCGCGTCTCCCCCAACGAACCCGGCAAGGGCTTCGAGTTCGTCAACAGCATCACCGGCGGCGCCGTGTCCAAGGAGTTCGTGGACGCCGCGCGCGACGGCGCCCGGGAGGCCATGCAGAACGGCCCCGTGGCGGGCTACCCCATGGTGGACGTGAAGGTGGAGGCCTACGACGGCTCCATGCACGACGTGGACTCGTCGGAGATGGCGTTCAAGATCGCCGGCTCCCTGGCCTTCAAGGACGCGGTCCGCGCGGCCCAGCCGGTGCTGCTGGAGCCCATCATGGCCACGGAGGTCCTCACCCCGGAGGCATCCATGGGCGACGTCATCGGCGACCTGAACGGCCGGCGCGGGAAGATCCTGGGGATGGTCCCCCGGCCCGGCGGAGTGCAGGCCATCCAGGCGGAGGTGCCCCTGGCGGCCATGTTCGGCTACTCGACCGACCTGCGCAGCAAGAGCCAGGGAAGGGCGACGTACACCATGCAGTTCAAGCACTACGCGGCGGCGCCCAAGTCAGCGCTCAACCGTTGATGCCCCGCCCGCTGGGGAAGCCGCCGAGCGAATTGTATTGACGTTCCAGCGGCTTTGAAGCACACGCAGCACCGCTCGGGAGTTCTCCCAAAGTTCCAGACCGCCGGGGTTGCACCGGTGCCGTCGTGAGGAGTGGTTCATGTCCAAGGAAAAGTTCGATCGCAGCCTGCCCCACGTGAACATCGGAACGATTGGGCACGTGGACCACGGCAAGACGTCTCTGACGGCCGCCATCACGAAGGTGCTCGCCAAGTCCGGTGGCGC
>NZ_RAVZ01000111.1 GCF_003611635.1 Corallococcus terminator
GGGCAATGGCTGCGCCGAGCGCTTCATCCGCACCCTCAAGGAGCAACTGCTCTGGGTGCGCACCTTCGCCGCCGTGGAGGAACTCCGATTGGCCCTGCTGGAGTGGGCCCACCGGTACAACGAGCACTGGTTGCTGGAGCGTCACCACTTCCTCTCGCCGAGTCAGGCCCGGCGGGAGCTGATGCAGTCGAGGCAGGCGGCCTGATTACGACCAACCTGGTGTCTCATTAATCCGGTGCGGTACAATCTCCTCCATGGGGTTGAGCTGCTTCGCCAGCTGATCCATCTCCGTCTTCAGCTGCGTCTCCGCCTTGCCCTCCGGCGTCCAGAGGCTGCGCGCCTTCTTCATCGCCGCAGCGAACTCCTCGGCCTTGATGCGCTGCGCGGCGAGTTCCGCTCCGAGCACCTTCTGGGCCTGAGTGTACTTCTCGGTGTCCTGGTTGCCCAGCTCGCGGTTGAGGCTCTGGAGGACGCGGGTCCGCTCCTCCTCCGCCTTCTTCACCTTCTCCGTCTCCTCCTTCTGCTTCCGGAGGGACTCCAACTGCGCGATGGCTGAGTCCGCGCGCCGGATCATCTTCGGGTCGGTCAGCGAGCGGTACTCGTCGGAGAGCTGCTTCGCCTCGTCTTTCGTCTTGCCGAGGGTGCGCGCCTCCTCCTCCAGGTTCATCAACCACTGCTCCTGGCGCTTGAGCAGTTTCTCACGAGCCTTTTCCTCCTGCTCAGTCTGTTTGAGGGCTTCCTTCGTCGTCGCGGCATTCACCTCCGCAGCGGCGGCGCTCGCCCTGGCATCCTCCTCCTTCGCCGCCCTCACCCGCTGGAGGCTCTTCTCGATGTCGACGACACGCTGCTGCTGCGCCGCGAGGTCCTTCTCGACGGGCGTGAGATACTCCGCAATGTCCTTGGCATAGATTGGGTCTTCGCGGATCCTTGAAAAAGGTACATCCAGGCCCGTGTTCGCCGTGCGATCCACGTACTGGTTCATGACAACGTAGCGTTTGACTCCTTTCACTGTCTCTTCGAGTTGAGCGACCTCCGCCAGCGCGTCCTTTAAATCTTTCTCGGTAAGGCTCTCGTAGACCTTGACGATGTCGTCGGGCGAATTCCCTGCCTTCTTGAGTGCATCCTGGTACCTGCCGCCCAGCGCCGCCATCTCCGTGCGGGCGATGGAGACTGCCTTGAGGGCTTTCGCGTGGTCGCCGAGGAGCTTCGTGTCGCGGATGAGGTTCTCAGCAATCTGACTGCCCCGGCTGGCATTGGCCCCACTCTCCTGGGCGAACTGCCGCGTCTTCTCCCGCGCCTCGTCGGAGGCCTTGCTGTACTCGTGCCAGAGGGCAACGGCCGTGGTGAGTGCGCCGGTGATGAGGCCGATGGGCCCGCCCATGAACTCCAGCGCCGCCTTACCGGCCCGTGCGGCCAGGGATGCGCTCTCGATGGCCGCCGCCTCCTTCACCTTCGCCAGGGCCAACTCCGTGGAGGCCAGCGTGGCCCGCTTCGTGGCCGACATGAGACTGCCCTCCACCGCCGCCGAGGCCTGAAGCGCCGCGTACTTCTTCTCCAGCATCGCCTGCGCCGAGCGCAATGAAGCAATGCGGCTCTCGTCGGCAGCCCGGGTGTACTTGGCCTCGGCGAGCGCTGCATTCGTGGCGGACTCGCGCGCCTGATGGATTCGGGGCTACGGGTGGGCGGTGCCGGCCGCGCGGTGGGGTGCGCCTACGGCGAGATGGGCGGGGTTGACGCTGCGGGCAGCAGGGGCTGCAGGTCCTGCTACGACTTGGCTGGGAAGAGCCGTCGCGCCACGCGCCACAAGGCCACGGCAGCGCTACTGAGGGCTCGCCCTCATGGCATCCAGGCACGCGGTGCAGTGCGTCCAGGGATGGGGACCATGTCCGGCCTTGCATGTGGAGGTAGTTAGCGAGCCGCTCCAAGACGTCCACGGCGGCGGACGCGGCGGCCTTAGCCGCATCGCGCTCTGCTCGCCCGGAGCCCCTCGTCATGATGCCCAGTGACTGCCGGATGACATGGGCCGGCCCGACGGGCCCGGAACTCCCACCGGACTCCCACGCCGCTGACCCACCCCCCGTCACCTCACGGTCGTTGCGAGGTGATTTCGCCCTGATATAAGGGGCTTGCAGCGCTTCGACCCCGTAGCTCAGTTGGATAGAGCGGCGGTTTCCTAAACCGCAGGCCACAGGTTCGATTCCTGTCGGGGTCGCTGGCCCTGCTTCCCAAGTCCGCGGAAGCAGGGCCTTTTTTGTCCGGGGTGCTCAGGAGCGTCCGTGGGATGGGGCCCTTTCCTGGTCCCCGGTACATCCCTCCTCCCGACGCACTGCCCCAGGCGCCGAAACGGCTCCCCCCGACCATGCCCAGGGCAGCCGGGGGAACAGGCGCGGAGCGGCGACTGCTCCTCCCCCCACCTCACGAGCGAGGGGAGTACCGAGTGCTACCGCCGGAGGGGGCGCCCCTCTCACGATGCGCTCACACCCCGCTGTTAAGCCCCGCTTAAGGGCCCATGGGCCTGTCCCAGCGTAGTCATCCGAGGAGCCGGGGCGTACCCATCCTGGTGAGCGGCACGTACCGGCCCCGGATCCACGGGCCCCCACCCGCTGGAGACTCTTCCATGGCCAATGTCCTGATCCTCGGAGCGAACGGCGGAGTCGCCCGCCACGCCACCGACCTGTTCCTGAAGGTAACCCAGGCCCGGCTGACGCTCGGACTGCGCAACCCGTCCCGGCTGAAGAACGCCGACCCCGCTCGCATTCGCGTCATGGAATGCGATGTCCTGGAACTCGAAGGCCTGAAGAAGGCCATGGCCGGACAGGATGTCGTCTACGCCAATCTGGCGGGCGATCTGGAACGCATGGCCAGGAACATCGTGAAGGCCATGGACGCAACCGGGCTCAAGCGCCTCATCTTCATCAGCTCCATGGGCATCTACGATGAAGTCCCGGGCGAGAAGTTCGGCGGCATCCTGGACCCCTATCGAAAGTCAGCCGCGGTCATTGAAGCCTCGGACCTCGACTACACGATCCTGAGGCCCGCCTGGTTTACCCAGGCGGATGAGATTGACTACGAAACCACCCAGAAGGGTCAGCCCTTCAAAGGCAGTCAGGTGTCCCGCAAGAGCGTCGCGGCCCTGGTTGTCAAACTGGCGGAATCCCCCGGGCTGGAAGTGCGTCGCAGCCTGGGGGTGAGCCAGCCCGGATAGGGCACCCGGGGCTACGCATGCACCCGGGGCCGCTTGGGCCAGTAGACGTGGAACGTCGCCCCCGCTCCGGGCTCCGACTCCACCGCCACCCGCCCTCCCCGCGTCTCCACGATCTTCTTCACCACCGAAAGCCCGATCCCCGTCCCCTCCACCTTGTCGCGCGCCTCCAGCGTCTGGAAGATGCCCCAGATGCGCTCGTGGAAGCGGGGGTCGATCCCCGGCCCGTTGTCCTTCAGCGTGAAGTCGTAGAAGGCGTCCGCGTCCGCGCAGGCAATCTCGATCCTCGCGTCCACCCGGCCCGCATGCTTGAGCGCGTTGCTCATCAGGTTCAGGAACACCTGCTGCAACGGCACCCGCTCCACCTGGAGCGTGGGCATCCCGGCGCCAATCACGATGCTCGCCTCGGGACGCGGCGCGAGCAGGTCCCGGCTCTCCACGAGCAGCGCCCCCACGTCCACCGTCTCCACCTTCTCCCGGCTCCGGCTGACGCGCGAATAGCTCAGGATGCCGTTGATCAGCGCCTCCAGCCGGTGCACCCGCCCCCGGAGCAACCCCATCTGCTGGCGCGTCTCGTCGCTCATCTTGTCCGCCATCCCCTCCTCGATCCACTCCGACAGGCTCGCGATGCCTCGCAGCGGCGCCTTGAGATCGTGGGACGCGACATAGGCGAACTGATCCAGGTCCTGGTTCGTCGCCTCCAATTCCTGGGTGAGCCGCTCGCTCCGCTGACGCGCGTGGACCTGCTCCGTCACCTCGAAGGCGATAACGGAGATGCCTTCAATGGTCCCCAACGGGTCGTAGATGGGCTGGTAGATGAGGTTGAAGAAGCAGTCCTGGACCTGCCCCCTGCGCAGCAGCGGCACCTGGAGCTCGTTGCCGAAGAACGGCTCTCCCGTGGCGTACACCCGGTCCAGCAGCGGAACGATGACCTCCTTCAGCTCCGGCAGCGCCTCCCTCAGGGGCTTGCCCACGACGTCCCGACCGCCGACGAGTTCGACGTAGCGAGGGTTCGCGAACTCGTAGACATGGTCGGTCCCCCGCAGCACGCAGATGCCCGCCGGGGCCTGCTGGAAGAGGGTCTCCAGCCGCGAGCGCTGCCGTTCGGCCTCCGCGAGCGCCGCCTGCTCCCGGGCCAGCAACCGCGTCCGCTCCTCGAACACCCGCGCGCTGGAGAGCGTCGTCGCGACGTGGCCCGCCGCCAGTTCGAAGAAGTCCCGGTACGCGTCATCCAACGAACGCCGCGGGTTGACCCCCATCACGAGGAAGCCCTGCAGCGTGCTCTCCCCTGAACGGAACAGCGGGAGCACGACCGCCTCCCGGGACGGCTCGGGCCACGCCCCTCCGGGCCAGGGGACCTGCGCGTCCGGAAGGCCCACACGCACGGGACGCTGCGTGCGGACAATCTCAGCGAAGGGCCACGTGTTCCCCTCCCCCATCCCGAGCTGCTCGGCGCCCGCCGAGAACCCCGTGGAGGCCGCCAGCCGGACTCCGCTGTCGCCGGGCCCCAGCTCGTACAGCAGCGCGAACGACACGTCCGCGACGCCTCCCGCGAGCGACTTCATCACATGCTCACAGGCCTCACTCACCGTGGCCGTGGCCGTCTGCGCGCCCAGGTCGCGCAGGAGCCGGAGCCGCCGCTCGCTGAGCAGACGCGGGGTCGTTTCCGCGCACGCGCAGAAGATGCCGCCCACCGTGCCGTCCTCGTTCCAGAGCGGCGCGTAGGAGAACGTGAAGTAGGTCTCCTCCAGATATCCGTTGCGCCACATCATCAACGGGAAGTCTTCCGACCACGTCGCCTTGCCGGTGGCGCGGACGCCTTCGAGCATCGGGCCGATGACGTCCCAGATCTCTCCCCAGCACTCCCATCCGGGTCGCCCCAGGAACTGCGGGTGCTTGTGCGCGCCGAGGAAGGGGCGGTACGCGTCGTTGTAGAGGCGCGCGAACTGCGGTCCCCACCAGATTTCAATGGGGTGCCTGGACGCCAGGCAGATGCTGACCGCCGTGCGCAGGCTCTGAGGCCACTGATCCACCGGGCCCACCGGGCAGTTCGCCCAGTCGAACTCCCGCATGCGCCGCGCCATCTCTCCGTCCCCGGCGAGGAAGGGTGCATCCTGGAGGGAGCTTCCGTCCGCGGGGGCGCTGCCTTGATTCACGTCTCGCATGGCACCGCTCAGGGCATCTCCACCAGGGTCCAGTACTTGTTGAGCGTGGCCATCACCTCCACGAAGCTCAGGAACGTCACCGGCTTGAGCAGGTAGCCCGCCACGTTGAGATCATAGGCGTCGATCTTGTCGCGCTCGTTGGCGGAGGTGGTGAGCACCACCACCGACGTCGTCCTCAACTGCGGATCCGCTCGCAGGGCACGCAGGAACTCGATGCCGTTCATCTTCGGCAGGTTGAGATCCAGCAGCACCAGCCGGCGTCCCTCGGGCACCGTCCCGTTGCGCAGCGCCTCCAGCCCTTCCAGGCCGTTGGAGGCCACGTAGAGCGGGTTGGCGATGTGGTTCTTGCTGAAGGCACGGCGGACGTTCATCACGTCCACCTCGTCGTCCTCGATGAGCAGGATGTTCAAGGTCTTGTCGCTCTTGTCGCCAACCATGGGAGCGGTCATCCGGATCCTTTGAGCCTGGGAGGTCCACGTCTTGAGCGGGGCCCGAGCGCCGCCCTTCTAGCGTCCGCATTCCTGCTCCTGGCAACGGATGGGCACCCGGTGTTCCCTTCCCGACACGCGACAGGACGCCTGCCTGGTCGCACTCCGACCCGGCATGCCGGGCCTCTGTTCTCCAACGAACCGGAGCCCCGAATGAAGCGCCCAGCGCCGGCCCCGGCTCTGCCATCTACTGGGGACTCCTCTTCCATGGACGACACCCAGAAGCCGAAGGAAGTCCTCATCGCCGAAGTCCATGCGCTCCGCGAAGCCCTGCGGCGGAACAACGCCGAGCTTGATCAGTTCGCCTACGTGGCCAGCCACGACCTCAAGGCCCCCCTGCGCGGAATCGCCAACCTGTCGCAGTGGCTCGAGGAGGATCTGGGCCCCCGACTTGGGGATGAGTCACGCCGGCAGATGGAGCTGCTGCGCGGGCGGGTGCACCGGATGGAGGCCATGCTCGACGGGCTGCTCGACTACAGCCGCGCGGGCCGCGCCTCGCACGCGCCCGAACCCGTGGACGTGGGCGTCCTGATCCACACCGTGATGGCGCGGCTTCCGGGTGGCGACACCGCACGGCTCGAAGTCAGCCCCGGCATGCCGACCCTCCTCACCGAGCACCTTCCGCTTCAGCAGGTCTTCATGAACCTTCTTTCCAACGCCTTGAAACATGCCCATGGCAAGGACCTCCGGGTGCGCGTCGAGGCGCGAGACACGCAGGGCTTCCACCACTTCTCGGTGGCGGACAACGGTCCGGGCATCGCGCCCGCGTATCACGAGAAGATCTTCGCCCCCTTCCAGACGCTCGTCGCGCGCGACAAGGTCGAAGGCTCCGGCATGGGCCTGTGCGTGGTGAAGAAGCTGGTGGAAGGCCGGGGCGGCCGGGTGTGGGTCGAATCCTCCGAGGGCGCGACCTTCCACTTCACCTGGCCCCGGAACGAAGCGGGGCGCTCGTGAGTGACGACGCTCCAGCACCTCCGCGTCCCGTGGACGGTCCGGACACGGAGGAGCGCCTCAAGCTCTTGCTCGTCGACGACGACGAGGTCGACCGGCTCATGGTCCGGCGGCTCCTGCGCCAGGGAGGCATCGCCGCGGAGGTGGTGGAAGCCACCAGCGGCGCCGAAGCGGTCGCGCAACTGGGTGAACAGTCCTTTGACATCATCCTCCTGGACTTCCTGCTGCCTGGGGAAGATGGGCTCCAGGTCCTGCGGGAGCTGGGACGGCGCGGGCCGCGCTCCCCCATCGTCGTGCTCACGGGCCAGGGGAACGAACAGACCGCCGTGGACCTGATGAAGGCGGGGGCTTCCGACTACCTGTCGAAGACGAAGCTGACCGCCGAACACCTGGGACAGAGCCTGCGTCAGTCGATGCGGCTGCACCTGGCGGAGCAGCAGCACCGGGCGCTCGCGGAGGCGCTGCCGCAGATCGTCTGGACCGCCGGCCCCGACGGCCGCCCCGACTACTTCAACCAACGCTGGTACGCCTACACAGGCCTGCGCGCCAGGCGGTCACGCGAGGAGACGTCGAAGGAGCGACATGTGGCCCGCGAGGTGCTCCACCTGGAGGACATCCCGCGCTGCCTCGGACGGTGGAGCGAGTGCCGCCAGTCGGGAACGCCCTTCGAATGCGAGGGCCGCATCCGCCGCCACGCGGACGGCGCCTACCGCTGGCACCTCATCCAGGCCCTGCCCCTGCGCAATGCCCACGGTCGCCTCATCCAGTGGCTGGGCACGTGCACGGACATCGATGATCAGAAGCGCGCGGCGGAGACGCTCAGCTTCATGGCGGAGGCGAGCACCATGCTCACCGCCTCGCTGGAGATGTCCGTCACCCTGGAGCGACTCGCCGCGCTGATCCTTCCCCGGCTGGGAGACTGGTGCGCCGTCTACCTCCTGGAGGATGACGCCCGCGTGCGCCAGGCGATGGTGGCCCACGCGGATCCCTCGCGGGTGCCCCTCCTGAGGGAGCTGCACCGCGCGTTCCCTCCGCCCACCACCGCCCTCCGAGGCATCTCCCAGGTGCTGCGCACGGGCGAGGCCGAGTTGGAGCCCGAGCTCACCGACGAGCACCTTCAGGAGGCCCTGGGCTCCGTGGAGGCCCTGGGCTCCGACGGACAGTTCCGGCCGGGTTCGTGGCTCGTGGTTCCGCTCTGGGCCCAGCGGCGGGTGTTTGGCGTGCTCCAGGTGTGCGCATCGCGGTCGGGTCGCCGCTACACCGCGCGCGACCTGGAGCTGGTGCAGGAGCTGGGGCGGCGGGCGGAGATCGCCATCGACAATGCCCGGCTGTTCGAAATGGCCAAGGCCGAGCATCTGGTCGCCGAACAGGCCAACCGCGCCAAGGACGAGTTCCTCGCCGCCGTGTCCCACGAGCTGCGCACGCCGTTGATGGCCATGCTGGGCTGGACGCGGATGCTGCGCTCCGGACAGCTCGCGCCGGAGAAGCACGGGCGGGCCCTGGAAGCGGTGGAGCGCAACACGCAGGTGCAGACCCAGCTCATCGAGGATCTGCTCGATGTGTCGCGGATCATCACCGGCAAGCTGCGGCTGGAGATCCAGGCGGTGAATCCCTGCGACTGCATCGAGGCCGCGCTGGATTCGGTGCGCCACGCGGCCGAGGCGAAGGGCGTGACGCTGCAGTTCGACCGGCCACCGGACAGCGATTCCATCCACGGGGATGCGGACCGGATCCAACAGATGGTCTGGAACCTGCTCTCCAACGCCATCAAGTTCACGCCCAAGGGCGGACAGGTCACTGTGCGCCTGCGCCGGGAGGAAGGCACCGTCCGCATCGACGTGGAGGATACCGGTCAGGGCATTCCCCAGGCCTATCTGTCGCAGATCTTCGAACGGTTCTGGCAGGTCGACGGAAGCTCCACGCGCAAGCACGGGGGACTGGGCCTGGGGCTGGCCATCGTGCGGCACCTCACCGACCTGCATGGAGGCGTCATCGAAGCCTTCAGCGAGGGTGAAGGCCAGGGCACGCGCTTTACCCTGACCCTGCCCCTGGCGAAGGCCGCGACCGGGATGCTGGAACTGCCCGTGCCGGCCACGGCGCGCCTGGACGTTCCGCACCTGCCGATGACGGTCCTGCAGGGCCTCCAGGTGCTGGTGGTGGACGACGAACCCGATGCGCGGGAGTTGCTCTCCGTGGTGCTGGAGGGGCGTGGGGCGCTGGTCGTCACCGCGGCCAGTGCCCGGGAGGGCTTCGACAAGCTGCGGCTCTTCCGTCCCCAGGTGGTGCTCTCCGACATCGGGATGCCCGGCGAGGATGGCTATTCCTTCATCCGCCGGCTGCGCGCGCTGCCCGAGGATCAAGGAGGACAGACGCCGGCCATCGCGCTCACGGCCTTCGCCCGGATGGAGGACCGCACCCGGGCGCTGCTCGCGGGCTTCCAGATGCACGTGCCCAAGCCCATCGATCCCGCGGAGCTGGTGAGCGTGCTGGCCACGGTCACCGGCCGCGACCCCCGCGAGGAAGTGCGCAGGCGGGGCACTTCCGCCTGAGCGCTTGAGCCATCTGTCCGGCACCGGGCTCGCCATGTCGGTGGCGAGCCCGGCCCTCCGCGCTACTTCGACGCGGCTTCTTCCAGGGCCTCCGCGATGCGCTTGCGGAGCTCCTCCGCCAGGAGCGTGACCTGGGGGGCCCGGAGGATTGAGTAGTGGTCGCCCTCCAGTTCGAGCAGCGTCACGCCCCCCAGGCCCAGGGCGGCCCATCCGCGATCCCGACCGAGCGGCGCGGCATCCACGCTCCGGCTGGCGCGGAGCACGGTGATGCTGCCCTCGTGCGGAGCGGGGGTGTACTGACGGGTCGCCTTGCGGTTGAGCTCGAAGACGCGCATCAGGAGGCGGAAGTCCTCCAGCTCCACGTCCGGCGTCACCGCTCCGGCCTTCTTCGCCTCGTCCAGCAGTCGCGCCAGGAGCGCATCCTTCGAAGGCGGGTCGCCGGCCCCGGGGGCCTCCTCGAAGAGCGCCGCCATTTCCTGGTTGATCTGCTCGCCTTCCGTGCCCGTGCCGCCGGTCTGGCTCACGGAGCCCGGATCGAGCAGCGCCAGCAGCGCCACGGTCTGTCCCGCCGCGCGCAGTTGACGGGCCATCTCGTACGCCACGGCGCCACCCATGGACCAGCCCGCGAGCAGGTAGGGCCCTTCAGGCTGCTGCGTGCGCACGGCTTCGACGTAGGTGGCCGCCATCGCCTCGATGGTTTCCAGCGGCTCCTGCTCTCCTTCGATGCCCAGGGAGCGCAGGCCGTAGAACGGCTGATCCGGTCCCAGTTGCCGCGACAGCTCCACATAGCTGAGGACGTTGCCGCCGGCCGGGTGGACGCAGAACAACGGAGGACGGCTGCCTTCCGGCTGGATGGGCACCAGCGGCGACAGCGACGGCGCAGCGTCGTGACGCAGGAGTGCCGCCAGTCGCTCCACCGTCGGACTCAGGAAGAGCGCCGCCAGCGGCAGGCCCTTGCCCAGGCGCTTGCGGATCGCCGTCATCAACCGGACCGCCAGGAGTGAGTGGCCTCCCAGTTCGAAGAAGTCCGCATCGACGCTGATGGGCTGCATCCCCAGCAGGTCCTCCCAGATCGACACCAACTGCAACTCCGTCGTGTCACGAGGCGCGATGACCTTGCCTGTGACGCTCGTTCCCACCGCGGGCATCGGCAGGGCCTTGCGGTCCACCTTACCGTTCGCGTTGAGCGGCAAGGCCTCCAGCACCACGAAGGCCGACGGCACCATGTACTCCGGCAGCCGCCCCTTCAGCTCGCTTCGCAGCGTCGCCACGTCCACGCGATGGTTCGGTTGAGGCACCACGTACGCCACCAGCCGCTTGTCTCCGGGCACATCCTCTCGCACCACCACCACGACGTCGCGCACTTGCGGCTGCGCTCCCAGCGCTGCTTCCACTTCTCCCAGCTCGATGCGGAAGCCTCGCACCTTCACCTGGAAGTCCATTCGCCCCAGGTACTCAAGGCTGCCGTCCCGGCCCCACCGCACCTTGTCGCCCGTGCGGTACAGCCTCGCTCCTGCCTTCTCGCTGAAGCCGTCCGGCACGAAGCGCTCCGCCGTCAACCCGGGCTGCCCCAGGTAGCCTCGCGCAAGGCCCTCGCCTCCCAGGTACAGCTCGCCCGGCACTCCCACCGGCACCGGCTGCCCCTTCGCGTCCAGCACGTATGCCTGCGTGCCTTCCAGCGGACGCCCAATCCTCGGCTCCGTCTTCGCTCCGCGCTCCACTCGCGCGTGCGTCGAGTACGTCGTGTCCTCCGTCGGGCCGTAGAGGTTGTTGACTTCCTTCACCTGCGGCAGTGCGTACAGCGCTTGCACCAGCCGGTTCGGCAGCGCTTCGCCCGCCAGGTTCACCGTCGAAACCGTCGACGGAATGCCTCCGCTTCTCACCAGCTCCGCCACCGCGGACGGCACCGTGTTCAGCAGCGTCACCCGGTGCGCTTCCTTCAACGAAGCAAGGGCCAGCGCGTTCTCTGCCACTACCACCGTGCCGCCACTCACCAACGGCGCGAAGACTTCGAACACTGACAGGTCGAAGTTCAGCGACGTCGCGGCCAGCACGCCCCTCAACTGCTCCGCCTTGAACGTCCCCGTCGCCCACTTCAGGAACGCCACCGCGCTCGCGTGCGTCACCGCCACGCCCTTCGGTCGGCCCGTGCTTCCCGACGTGTACAGCACGTACGCCAACTGACTGGGGACGCTGCTCGCGTTGTCCAGACCGGCTTCCGGGTACGTGGCCAGCAGGCTCGCATCCGTGTCGAGTCGCACGCGCTGGCCCGTGTACTCCGGCAGCACGTCCTCCAGGCCCGCCTGCGTCACCACCACCGGCGCGCCCGTTCCCTCCAGCATGTAGGCCAGCCGCTCCTTCGGGTACGTCGCGTCCAGCGGCACGTACGCCGCCCCCGCCTTCAGCACGCCCAGCAGTGCCACCACCATCGCTTCCGTGCGCTCCACGCACACGCCCACCCGGCTCTCCTCGCCCACTCCCAACGTCCTCAGGTGACGCGCCAACTGGTTCGCTCGCGCTTCCACCTGGGCGTACGTCAGCTCCACACCCTCGTGCACCACCGCCACCGCGCCCGGCGTCTTCGCCGCTTGCGCCGTGAAGAGACCGTGGATCGTTTCCGCGGCCTCACGCTCCGGAGCCAGCGGGCCCGCGAACTGCTTCAGCACCTGCTGACGCTCCTGCGCCTCCAGCAGCGGCAGGTCCCAGATGCTCGCGTCCGCGTCCTTCGCGATGCCTTCCAGCAGCACCGTCAGGTGCCCCAGCATCCGTTGGGCCGTCTCCGCGTCGTACAGGTCGGTGTTGTATTCGAGCGATGTCGCGAGGCCTCGGCCTGTCTCCGCCATGGCCAGCGACAACTCGAACTTCGCGGCTCCGCTCCCGGTATCGACTTCGCGCAAGGCCAGCGCTTCGTTACCGGACGTGCCTCCCTCCTGCCCGTTCGCGTTGTTCTGGAGCGTGAACATCACCTGGAACAGCGGTGAGCGGCTCAGGTCGCGCTCCGGATTCAACTCCTCCACCAGCTTCTCGAACGGCACCTCCTGGTGCGCGTACGCACCCAACGTCGTCTCCTTCACCTGACGCAGCACCTGCCGGAAGCTCGCGCTGTCTTCCAGCCTCGTGCGCAGCACCAGCGTGTTCACGAAGAAGCCGATGAGCCCTTCCAGCTCCGTCCGGTTGCGGCCCGCGATGGGCGTTCCCACGCTGATGTCCTGCTGGCCGCTGTAGCGCGCCAGCACCACCTGCCACGCCGCCAGCAACACCATGAAGGACGTCGCTCCTTCCTGACGGGCCAGCGTCGACACGGCCTCCTCCAGCGACCTCGGCAACATCACCACCGCGTTCGCGCCCACGAAGGTCTGCACGGCAGGCCTCGGATGATCCGTCGGCAGCTCGATGGCCCGTGGCGCGCCCTCCAGTTGCTGACGCCACCAGGAGAGCTGCGTCTCCAGCACGTCACCCTGCAGCCACCCGCGCTGCCAGGCCGCGTAATCCGCGTACTGCACTTCGAGTTCCGGCAGCGGCGAGGGACGGCCCTCCGCGTACGCGGCGTAGAGCGCGGCCACTTCGCGCACCAGCACCCGCATCGACCAGCCGTCCGACACGATGTGGTGCATCACCAGCACCACCACGTGCTCCTCCTCCGACACCGAGAGCAGCGCCGCGCGGAAGAGCGGGCCCTGGCTCAAGTCGAAGGGACGCGCGGCTTCGGCCTCCGCGAAGCGACGTGCCTCCGCCCTTCGCTCCTCGGGCTCTTGAGCGGAGAGCGGGATGCGCTTCAGCGTCTCCGTCGCCCGTGGCGTGATGACCTGGATCGGTTCGCCTTCGAGCCCCTGGAACGTGGTCCGCAGGGCTTCGTGCCGACGCACCAACTCCGTGAACGTGCGCTCCAGTGCCGACACGTCCAACCGCCCCGTCAGCCGGACCGCCGACGGCAGGTTGTAGAGCGCGCTGCCCGGCTGGAGCTGGTCCAGGAACCACAGGCGCTGCTGCGCGAAGGACAACGGTTCGCGGCCCGTGCGCGGACGCGCGACCAGCGGGGGCAGCTTCGAGCCCTTTCCTCCCGCCACCTCCGAGTCGATCCGCTCCGCCAGCGCACGCAGCACGGGCGCTTCGAAGAGGGCCCTCAACGGCACCTCCACCCCGAAGGCCGAGCGGATGCGTGACACCACCTGCGTCGCCAGCAACGAGTGTCCACCCAGTTCGAAGAAGTCATCCCGGGCGCCCACCTGTCGCACGCCCAGGACCTGCGCCCAGAGGGCCGCCAGCACTTCCTCCGTCGCCGTGCTCGGCGCTTCGTACCGGCCTGCCTGCGACAGACCCGCTTCCGGTGCCGGGAGGGCCTTGCGGTCCACCTTGCCGTTGACGTTGAGCGGCAGCGCTTCCAGCACCACCAGCGCCGACGGCACCAGGTACTCCGGCAACCGCTGCTTCAGCGCCGCGCGCAGCGCCTGCGACTCCACCGCTTCGCCCGGCTTCGCCACCACGTACGCCACCAGCCGCTTGCCCGTCGCGGCGTCTTCCCGCACCACCGCCACGGCCTCGCGGACCCCGGCCTGCGCCACCAGCGCCGCCTCCACTTCGCCCAGTTCGATGCGGTAGCCCCGCACCTTCACCTGGAAGTCCAACCGGCCCAGGTACTCCAGCGTTCCGTCTTCCCGCCAGCGCGCCTTGTCGCCCGTGCGGTACAGCCTCGCCCCGGCACGGCCGCTCAGCCCGTCCGGAATGAAGCGCTCCGCCGTCAGGTCCGCGCGGCCCAGGTAGCCCCGCGCCAGGCCCTCGCCGCCCACCAGCAGTTCGCCCGCGACGCCCACCGGGACCGCGCGTCCGGCTTCGTCCACCACGTACACGTCCGTGTTCGCGATGGGCCGACCGAGCGGCACCACCTCCACCGCCTCGCGCGGCGTCTCCCACGCCACGCAGTCGATGCACGCTTCCGTCGGGCCGTACTGGTGCACCAGCGTCGCGCCCAGCTTCTTCACGAAGCGCCGGTGCAACCCCGCTCCCAACGCTTCACCGCCGCAGAAGACGTACCGCAGGCCCGCGCAGCCCTCGACGCCCGCCGTGTCCAGGAAGGCACCCAGGGGTGCCGGCCCGAAGTGCACGTGCGTCACGCCGTGCTCCGCCACCGCCTTCACCAGGTACTCCGTGTCGCGCTGGCCTCCCGGCTTCGCGAGCACCAGCCGCGCTCCACTCACCAGCGGGGCCCAGACCTCCCACACCGAGATGTCGAAGCTGCTGGAGGCCTTCGCCAGGAACGCGTCACCTCCCGCCATCGGGAAGCGCTCCTGCCTCCAGTGCAGGTGGTTGACGACGGCACGGTGTCCCACGCCCACGCCCTTCGGCTTCCCGGTGCTGCCCGACGTGTAGATGACGTACGCCAGGGCATCCGCATCCCGGGCTTCGTCGCGGGCGAGGCCCTGCACGGAGGCCGCCGCGGAGAGCGCTTCCTCCACGTGGACCACGCGCGCGGACGTCGGGGGCAGTTCGTGCGCCCGCGCCGCGTGCACCAGCACCAACGTCGCGCTGCTGTCCTCCAGCATGAAGCCCAGTCGCTCCGCCGGGTACTCCACGTCCAGCGGCACCCAGGCGCCTCCCGCCTTCAGCGTGGCCACCTGCGCCACCACCAGCGCCGCGGAACGCTCCAGCGCCAGGCCCACCTTCACCTCCGGGCCCACGCCCCAGGCGCGCAGCTTCGCCGCCAGGGCTTCAGCGGCTTCGTCCAGTTGCCGGTAACTGAGCGTCCCTTCTTCGCTGACGAGCGCCACCGCCTCTGGCGTCTTCCGCGCCCGCGCTTCGAAGAGGCCGTGCAGCGTCGCCTCTCGCGGGAACCCCGCCTGCGTCTGGTTCCACTCCACCAGCACCCGCTGCGCCTCGGCGCCTCGCAGCAGGACCACCTCCTCGATGCGGGTGTCGGGACGGACCGTCACTTCTTCCAGGAGGGCGCCCAGGTGCTTGAGCAACCGCTTCGCGGTCCCTTCCTCGAAGAGGTCCGTGTTGTACGTCAGCGTCGCCGCCAGTCCCTGGCCCGTCTCCGACATGGACAGCGTCATGTCGAACTTCGCCGTCGCGCCTTCCGTCTCCACCGCTCGCAGGGTCAGCCCGCCCGGCAGGGACTGGCCTTCGCCCACCGGCGCGGTGTTCAGCGTGAAGGACACCTGGAACAGCGGCGTACGGCTCAGGTCGCGCTCCGGCTTCAGCTCCTCCACCAGCTTCTCGAACGGCACTTCCTGGTGCGCGTAGGCGCCCAGCGTCATCTCTCGCACCTGGGCCAGCACCTGCCGGAAGGACTGCTGCCCCTGCACCTTCGTGCGCAGGACCAGCGTGTTGACGAAGAAGCCGATGAGGCCTTCCAGCTCCGTCTGGTTGCGACCCGCGATGGGCGTTCCCACGCTGATGTCCTGCTGCCCGCTGTAGCGCGCCAGCACCACCTGCCAGGCCGCCAGCAGGAGCATGAAGGACGTGACGCCCTCCCGCTGTGCCAGCGCCTTCACCTGCTCCTGCAGCGAGCGCGGCAGGGCCACCGAGTGGCTCGCCCCCCGGAAGCGCTGCACCGCCGGACGCGGCTTGTCCGTCGGCAGCTCCAACGCGGGCGGCGCGCCTTCAAGCTGCTGACGCCACCAGCCGAGCTGCGCCTCCAGGACTTCGCCCTTCAGCCAGCCCCGCTGCCACGCCGAGTAGTCCGCGTACTGCACCGGCAGCTCCGGCAGCGGAGACACGTGGCCTTGCGTGAAGGCACTGTAGAGGGCGCCCACTTCCTTCACCAGCACGCCCATCGACCAGCCGTCCGACACGATGTGGTGCATCACCAGCACCAGGACGTGCTCGGTGGCGCTCAGCCGCAGCAGCTTCGCTCGGAAGAGCGGGCCCTGGCTCAGGTCGAACGGACGCTGGGATTCCCACTGCGCCCGACGCTGGGCTTCGGCTTCACGCTCCGTGGCTGGCAGCGTTTCGAGGTCCACCGACTCCAGCACCGACTTCGACGACGGCGCGACCACCTGCGCGGGATGACCGTCACGCACCTGGAAGATCGTGCGCAGGGATTCGTGACGCCGCACCAGTTCGTCGAAGGTGCGACGCAGGGCCTCCACGTCCAACGGCCCCGACAACCGGACGGCCGCGGGCAGGTTGTAGAAGGCACTGCCCGGCTGGAGCTGATCCAGGAACCAGAGGCGCTGCTGCGCGAACGACAGCGGCTCCTCTCCCTTGCGCTCCTGCTTCACGAGCGCGGGCATCGTCGCGCGACGGCCCGACTGCCGAGCCGACTCCACTTTCTGGGCCAGCTCCGCCACAGTGGGGGCTTCGAAGAGGGCTCGCAGCGGCAGCTCGACATTGAAGGCCGTGCGGATGCGCGACACCGCCTGCGTCGCCAACAGCGAGTGGCCTCCCAGTTCGAAGAAGCTGTCCTGGACTCCCACCTGCTTCACACCCAGCACCTGCGCCCAGAGGCTCGCCAACACCTCTTCGGTTTCCGTGCGCGGTGCCACGTAGACCTTCGTGCGCTCCGCTCCGGCCTCGGGCTTCGGCAGCGCCTTGCGATCCACCTTCCCGTTCGCGTTGAGCGGCAGGGACTCCAGTGCAACGAAGGCCGACGGCACCATGTACTCCGGCAACCGCCCCTTCAGCGCGCTTCGCAGACTCGCCGCGTCCGCCGTGTGGCCCGCCTGCGCCACCACGTACGCCACCAGCCGCTTGTCTCCGGGCGCGTCCTCCCGCACCACCACCACCACGTCGCGGAGGGATGGCTGCGCCCCCAGCGCGGCTTCCACTTCTCCCAGCTCGATGCGGAAGCCTCGCACCTTCACCTGGAAGTCCATTCGCCCCAGGTACTCAAGGCTGCCGTCCCGGCCCCACCGCACCTTGTCTCCCGTGCGGTACAGCCTCGCTCCCGCCTTCTCGCTGAAGCCGTCCGGTACGAAGCGCTCCGCCGTCAGCCCGGGCTGCCCCAGGTAGCCTCGCGCCAGGCCCTCGCCTCCCAGGTACAGCTCGCCCGGCACGCCCACCGGCACCGGCTGCCCCTTCGCGTCCAGCACGTACGCCTGCGTGCCTTCCAGCGGACGCCCAATCCTCGGCTCCGTCTTCGCTCCGCGCTCCACTCGCGCGTGCGTCGAGTACGTCGTGTCTTCCGTCGGGCCGTAGAGGTTGTTGACTTCCTTCACCTGCGGCAGCGCGTACAGCGCCTGCACCAGCCGGTTCGGCAGCGCCTCTCCGGCCAGGTTCACCGTCTCTACCGTTGACGGGATGCCTCCGCTTCTCACCAGCTCCGCCACCGCTGACGGCACCGTGTTCAGCAGCGTCACCCGGTGCGCTTCCTTCAGCCCCGCCAGCGCCAGCGCGTTCTCCGCCACCACCACCGTGCCGCCGCTCACCAACGGCGCGAAGACTTCGAACACCGACAGGTCGAAGTTCAGCGACGTCGCCGCCAGCACTCCCCTCAACTGCTCCGCCTTGAACGTCCCCGTCGCCCACTTCAAGAACGCCACCGCGCTTGCGTGCGTCACCGCCACGCCCTTCGGTCGGCCCGTGCTTCCCGACGTGTACAGCACGTACGCCAACTGCCCTGCCGCTCCCGTGTTGCCCAGGCTCTCCACCGAGTGGCCGCTCAGCACCGTCGCGTCCGTGTCCAACCTCACGCGCTGGCCCGTGTACTCCGGCAGTACGCCTTCCAGGCCCGCCTGCGTCACCACCACTGACGCGCCCGTTCCCTCCAGCATGTAGGCCAGTCGTTCCTTCGGGTACGTCGCGTCCAGTGGCACGTACGACGCCCCGGTCTTCAGCACGCCCAGCAGCGCCACCACCATCGCTTCCGTGCGCTCCACGCACACGCCCACCCGGCTCTCCTCACCCACTCCCAACGTCCGCAGGTGACGCGCCAACTGGTTCGCACGCGCTTCCACCTGCGCGTACGTCAGCTCCGCGCCCTCGTGCATCACCGCCACCGCGCCCGGCGTCTTCGCCGCTTGCGACGCGAAGAGGCTGTGGATCGTTTCCGCGGCCTCACGCTCCGGAGCCACCGGGCCCGCGAACTGCTTCAGCACCTGCTGACGCTCCTGCGCCTCCAGCAGCGGCAGGTCCCAGACGTTCGCATCCGCGTCCTTCGCGATGCCTTCCAGCAGTACGCCCAGGTGCCCGAGCAACCGCTGTGCGGTCTCCGCGTCGTACAGGTCGGTGTTGTATTCGAGCGATGCCGACAGACCTCGGCCCGTTTCCGTCATCCCCAGCGACAGGTCGAACTTCGCCGTGGTGCCTTCCGTGTCCACGGGGCGCAACTCGAGCCCGGACGGAAGCGTCTCGCCCGCTCGGGTCGACACGTTCTGGAGCGTGAACATCACCTGGAACAGCGGCGAGCGGCTCAGGTCGCGCTCCGGCTTCAGCTCTTCCACCAGCTTCTCGAACGGCACCTCCTGGTGCGCGTACGCGCCCAGCGTCGTCTCACGCACCTGGCGCAGCACCTGTCGGAAGCTCGCGCCCTCCTCCAGCTTCGTGCGCAGCACCAGCGTGTTCACGAAGAAGCCGATGAGTCCTTCCAGCTCCGTCCGGTTGCGGCCCGCGATGGGCGTTCCCACGCTGATGTCCTGCTGGCCGCTGTAGCGCGCCAGCACCACCTGCCACGCCGCCAGCAGCACCATGAAGGACGTCGCTCCTTCCTCGCGCGCCAGCGCCTTGACGGCCTCCTCCAGCGCCTTCGGGAGCACCTGGGACGCATTGGCGCCGTGGAAGGTCTGGACCGCGGGCCTCGTCCGGTCCGTCGGCAACTCCAGCGCGTGCGGCGCGCCTTCCAACTGATGACGCCACCAGCCGAGCTGCGCCTCCAGCACGTCGCCCTTCAGCCAGCCACGCTGCCACGCCGCGTAGTCCGCGTACTGCACCGGCAGTTCGGGCAGCGGTGACGCGCGGCCCGCCGCATAGGCGCTGTAGAGCGCGCCCACTTCGCGCACCAGCACGTCCATCGACCAGCCGTCCGACACGATGTGGTGCATCGCGAGCACCAGCACGTGCTCCGA
Source organism: Corallococcus terminator (assembly GCF_003611635.1). GTDB lineage: Bacteria > Myxococcota > Myxococcia > Myxococcales > Myxococcaceae > Corallococcus > Corallococcus terminator. The sequence goes on from NZ_RAVZ01000111.1 coordinate 19,357, forward strand.
CGCCGCCAAGCGAATCAGCGTCACTCGGAAGAGCGGGCCCTGGCTCAAGTCGAACGGACGAAGGACCTCGGTGCCCACCTGCTTGCGGAGCTCCGTCTCGCGACTGGCTTCCGATACGCCGTCCAGCACCGTGAGATTCCAGGCCACTGCCGGGTCTGGAGCGATCTCCTGGAAGGGCTGGCCGTCATGCACCCGGAACGTCGTGCGCAGGGACTCGTGACGCCGCACGAGTTCATTGAACGTGCGATGGAGCGCCCCCACGTCCAGTGCGCCGGAAAGACGCACCACCATGGGGAGGTTGTAGGAGGTACTCCCGGGCTGGAGCTGATCGAGCAGCCAGAGGCGCTGCTGGGCGAAGGACAACGGCTCCCGTCCCGTCCGCGCCACGGCTTCCAGCTTCGGCGCCGTCAACGCCTGTCCTGTACTCCGTGCTGCTTCGACCGCGAGGGCCAGCCCGGACACCGTCGGAGCCTCGAAGAGGGCTCGCAACGGTAGCTCGACGTTGAACGCCGTGCGGATGCGCGACATCGCCTGCGTCGCCAACAGCGAGTGGCCTCCCAGTTCGAAGAAGCTGTCCTGGATGCCCACCTGCTTCACGCCCAGCAATCGCGCCCACAGGAGCGTGAGCACTTCCTCCGTCTCCGTGCGCGGCGCCACGTATTCATGGCTGCGTTCCGCGCCGGCTTCCGGCTTCGGCAGCGCCTTGCGGTCCACCTTCCCGCTCGCGTTGAGCGGCAGGGACTCCATCACCATGAACGCCGACGGCACCATGTACTCCGGCAGCCGCTCCTTCAGGGCACTCCGCAGACTCGTCGCGTCCGCCGTGTGGCCCGACTGCGCCACCACGTACGCCACCAGCCGCTTGTCTCCCGGCGCGTCCTCCCGCACCACCACCACCGCGTCGCGGATGGATGGCTGCGCTCCCAGCGCGGCTTCCACTTCTCCCAGCTCGATGCGGAAGCCTCGCACCTTCACCTGGAAGTCCATTCGGCCCAGGTACTCCAACGTCCCGTCCCGGCCCCACCGCACCTTGTCCCCCGTGCGGTACAGCCTCGCTCCTGCCTCCTCGCTGAAGCCGTCCGGTACGAATCGCTCCGCCGTCAGCCCCGGCTGGCCCAGGTAGCCTCGCGCAAGGCCCTCGCCGCCCAGGTACAGCTCGCCCGGCACTCCTACCGGTACCGGCTGCCCCTTCGCGTCCAGCACGTACGTCCTCACGTTGTGCAGCGGCACACCCACCGTCGGCTGCGTGCCTCGCTCCACCGCGAACGCCGTCGCGTCCACCGTGCACTCCGTCGGGCCGTACACGTTGAAGGTGCGCGTTCCCTTCGCGGCTCCCAGCACCTCCCACATGCCCGCGTCGATGGCTTCACCACCCGAAACCACCAGCGCAGGCGCTCCCTCTCCTTCCAGCAGGCCCTCCGTCAGCAGCAGCCTCAGCAGCGACGGCGTGCAGTCCAGCGCCGCCACCGCGTTGCTCCGCTGCCACGCCACCAGCGCTTGCGCGTCCTTGCGCGTCGCCTCCGGCACGATGCACAGCCGGTGGCCGTCCAGCAGTTGCACCCACTGCTGCACCGACGCGTCGAACACCAACGGCGCGTTGAGGCTCACCCGCGAGCCCGCCGGCAGCCCCTGGTACACCGTCCGCTTCAGCCCCTCCTGCAGGTTGAGCACCGAGCCGTGGCGCACCATCACGCCCTTCGGCTGGCCCGTGCTTCCCGACGTGTACAGCACGTACGCCAACTGCTCCGCCCCGCCCGTGTTGCCCAGGCTGTCCATCGCGTACGTGGCCAAGAGGCTCGCGTCCGTGTCCAGCCTCACGCGCTGGCCGCTGACTTCCGGCAGCACGTCCTCCAGGCTCGCCTGCGTCACCACCACCCGCGCGCCCGTCGCCTCCAGCATGTAGGCCAGACGCTCCTTCGGGTACATCCCATCCATCGGCACGTACGCGGCCCCGGCCTTCAGCACGCCCAGCACCGCCACCACCAGCTCCACCGAGCGCTCCACGCACACGCCCACCCGGCTCTCTTCACCCACTCCCAACGTCCTCAGGTGACGCGCCAACTGGTTCGCACGCGCTTCCACCTGCGCGTACGTCAGCCGCGTCCCTTCGTGCTCCACCGCCACCGCGTCCGGCGTCCGCTTCACCTGCTCCGCGAAGCGTCCGTGGATCGTCTCCGTGCCCGCGGCCACTTCAGGAGACACCGTGCCCGTGAAGCGCTTCAGCACCTGCTGACGCTCTTCGGTTGCCAGCAGCGGCAGGTCCCAGATGCTCGTCTCCGCATCGTGCGTGAGCCCCACCAGCAACGTCCCGAAGTGCCCCAGCAGTCGCTGCGCCGTCTCCGCGTCGTACAGGTCCGTGTTGTATTCAAGCGACGCCGCGAACCCCTGACCCGTCTCCGACATCGCCAGGGTCAGGTCGAACTTCGCCGTCGCACCGTCCGTCTCCACGGGGCGCACCGACAGGCCGGCGCCCGCGGGCAGGGCTTCCTCAGAACCCCTGGCGCTGTTCTGGAGCGTGAACATCACCTGGAACAGCGGTGAGCGGCTCAGGTCGCGCTCCGGCTTCAGCTCTTCCACCAGCTTCTCGAACGGCACCTCCTGGTGCGCGTACGCTCCCAGCGTCGTCTCCTTCACCTGGCGCAGCACCTGACGGAACGATGGGCTGCCTTCCAGGCGCGCGCGGATCACCAGCGTGTTCACGAAGAAGCCGATGAGTCCTTCCAGCTCCGTCCGGTTGCGGCCCGCGATGGGCGTTCCCACGCTGATGTCCTGCTGACCGCTGTAGCGCGCCAGCACCACCTGCCACGCCGCCAGCAGCACCATGAAGGACGTCGCTCCTTCCTCGCGCGCCAGGACCGACACCGCATCTTCCAGCGACTTCGGCAACACCACCGAAGCGAGCGCCCCCCGCACCGACTGGATCGCGGGCCTTGGCCGATCCGTTGGCAGTTCGAGGTTCCTCGGAGCCCCCGACAACTGCTGACGCCACCAGTCGATCTGCGCATCCAGCGCTTCGTCTCGCAGCCAGCCCCGCTGCCATGCCGCGTAGTCCGCGTACTGCACCGGCAGTTCGGGCAGCGGTGAGGCGCGGCCTTCGGCGTACGCGCTGTAGAGCGCGACCACCTCACGCACGAGCACCCGCATCGACCAACCGTCGGAGACCGCGTGGTGCATGACGAGCACCAGCACGTGCTCCTCTTCCGACACTGTGAGCAGGGTCGCGCGGAAGAGCGGACCCTGGCTCAAGTCGAAGGGACGCGCGGCTTCCTTCTCCACGAAGCGCCGCGCTTCGGCCTGCCGTGCATCGACGGCTCTAGCGGAGAGGTCGATAAGGCGCAGCGTCCCCGTGGCCATCGACGTGATGACCTGGACCGGTTCGCCTTCGCGGACCTGGAACGTGGTCCGCAGGGCCTCATGCCGACGCACCAACTCCTCGAAGGTGCGCTCCAGCGCCGGCACGTCCAACCGGCCCGACAGCCGCAGGGCGGTGGGCAGGTTGTATTGGGCGCTGCCCGGCTGGAGCTGATCCAGGAACCACAGGCGCTGCTGTGCGAAGGAGAGCGGCTCGGCGCCCGTCCTCGCCACGGGCATCAGGGCCGGAACACGGGCCCCCGTGGTGTCATCGGCCGCGCGTACCGCTTCATCCACCTTCCGCGCGAGGCGGGACACCGTGGGTGCCTCGAAGAGCGCACGCAGGGGCAGCTCCACACCGAACGCAGAACGCAGGCGCGACATCGCCTGGGTGGCCAGCAACGAGTGCCCACCCAGCTCGAAGAAGCTGTCCTCCGCTCCCACCTGGGGCAGGCCCAGGACCTGGGCCCAGAGGCTCGCGAGCAACACCTCCGTCGGGGTGCTCGGGGCCACGTGATGGCCCGTCCGGGACACGGACGCCTCGGGTGCCGGCAACGCGCGCCGGTCCACCTTGCCGCTGGTGTTGAGCGGCAGGGCCTCCAGCACCACGAACGCCGACGGCACCATGTACTCCGGCAACTGTTCGCGCAGGAAGGCGTGGAGCACGGACGGCTCCGTCGCCGTGGCGCCTTCGCTGACGACGTATGCCACCAGCCGCTTGCCACCCCGGGCATCGTCGCGCACGACCACCACGCACTCGCGCACCGTGGGGTGCAGGGTGAGCGCCTGTTCAATCTCTCCGGGCTCGATGCGGAAGCCACGGACCTTGACCTGATCATCCGCGCGACCCAGGAACTCCAGCGTCCCTTCGGCCAGCCAGCGCACCCGGTCGCCGGTCCGGTACAGCCGGGCTCCGGGCTCGGAGGTGAACGGATCCGGGATGAAGCGCTCCGCCGTCAACACGGGCCGGCGCAGGTATCCGCGCGAGACGCCCGCGCCCGCGACGTACAGCTCGCCCCCGACTCCGACGGGCACCGGTCGCAAGCGGGCATCCAGCACGTAGGCCCGCATGTTGGTGATGGGCTGACCAATGGGCGGCGCCTGCGTCGACGCGCGCACCACGGCCGCGGTGGAGACCACCGTGCCTTCCGTGGGGCCGTAGTGATTGACGACCTGGAACGGCAGGCCCTCGATGTCCACTCGGTGCAGCCGGTCTCCACCCGTCAGCAGCGTCCGGAGCGCGGTCGTGCGAGGCCACTCGCGGGCGACCACCGCCTCCGCGAGCACCGTGGGCAGGAACGCGACGGTGATGCGCCGTTCGGTCAGCCAGTGCACCAGTTCGGAGGGCGCGGTGCGCACCTCTTCCGGCGGCAGGTGCAGGCTCGCGCCCGCGGCGAGCGTGGGCCAGATCTCCCAGACGGACGCGTCGAAGGCCAGGCCCGCGAGCTGCGTCGTGCGGTCCGCCGCCGTCACGCCGTAGGCGCGCTGATGCCACGTCACCAGGTTGCCCAGGCTCGCGTGTTCCACCTCCACGCCCTTCGGCCGGCCCGTGCTTCCCGAGGTGTAGATGACGTATGCGAGCTGTCCTCCTACCGCCGGAGCCAGCGCCCCAGCTTCCGGGGCCACGAGGGTTTCCCAGTCCGAGTCCAGGCACAGCACGTGCGCCGGGCCTTCCGGCAACGCATCCCGCAGGGAACGCTGCGAGAGCACCACCGGCATCCGGGCGTCTTCCAGCAGGTACGCCAGACGCTCGCGGGGATGGGCCGGATCCAACGGGACGTAGGCGCCCCCCGCCTTGAGCACGGCCAACTTGCCCACGACCATCTCGGGCGAGCGCTCCACGCACAGGCCCACGCGGACCTCCGGGCCCACGCCCAAGGCACGCAGATGCCGGGCGAGCCGGTTCGACCGCGCCTCCAGCTCCCCGTACGTCAGCTTCACGCCCGTGGCCGACTCGACCGCCAGCGCCCCGGGCGCCCGCGCGGCCTGGGCCGCGACACGCTCGTGCACGGCACCGTCCGCGGGGAACGCGACATGGGTGTCGTTCCAGCGCAGCAGGACCTGCTCACGCTCGGCCGCATCCAGCAGCGGCACGTCCCAGACGTCCGCATCCGCGTCCTTCGCGAGCCCGGCCAGCAAGAGCCCCAGGTGCTTCAACATCCGCTCCGCCGTCGTCGGGTCGAAGAGGTCCGTGTTGAATTCGAGCGACGCGAAGAGGCCTGAAGGCTCATCCATCATGGACAGCGTCAGGTCGAACTTCGCCGTGTCCCCAAGCGTTTCGAGCGAGCGCAGCGACAGGCCGCCTTCGGAAGCCGGGGCCTCCGACGTTCCCGCCTCCGCGTTCTGGAGCGTGAACATCACCTGGAACAGCGGCGAGCGGCTCAGGTCGCGCTCCGGCTTCAGCTCTTCCACCAGCTTCTCGAACGGCACCTCCTGGTGCGCGTACGCTCCCAGCGTCGTCTCCTTCACCTGGCGCAGCACCTGACGGAACGAAGGGCTGCCTTCCAGACGCGCGCGGATCACCAGCGTGTTCACGAAGAAGCCGATGAGTCCTTCCAGCTCCGTCCGGTTGCGGCCCGCGATGGGCGTTCCCACGCTGATGTCCTGCTGACCGCTGTAGCGCGCCAGCAGCACCTGCCATGCCGCCAGCAGCACCATGAAGGGCGTCGCGCCCTCCTGGCGTGCCAGGGACTTGAGCTGCGCTCCGAGCTCCTTGGGCCATTGCGCCGTGCGATGGGCCCCCCGGAACGTCTGCACTCCGGCCCGAGGCCGGTCCGTGGGCAGCTCCAACGCATGAGGTGCACCCGCGAGCTGCGCCCGCCACCAGGAGAGCTGCGACTCCAGGACGTCACCCTTGAGCCACCCGCGCTGCCAGGCCGCGTAGTCCGCGTACTGCACCGCCAGCTCCGGCAAGGGAGACGGACGGCCCTGCGAGAAGGCCGTGTAGAGCGCCTGCACTTCGCGCACGAGGACGCCCGTGGACCAGCCGTCCGACACGATGTGGTGCATCACCAGCACCAGCACGTGTTCCTGCTCGGACAGGCGCAACAGCGTGACGCGGAGCAGGGAGTCCCGGCCCAGGTCGAACGGCCGCCGCGCTTCCAGTTCGACACGACGCCGCATGTCGGCTTCGCGCTGCGTGGCGTCCACCGCGTCGAGCGCCACGACTTCCCACGGCAGGTCGCGCGTGGAGTCGATGTGCTGGACGGGCTGTCCGTCTCGCACCTGGAACGTCGTGCGCAGGGCTTCATGCCGACGCACCAGCTCCTGGAAGGTGCGCTGCAAGGCGCCGATGTCCAGCGCGCCCGTCAGCCGCACCGTCGCGGGCAGGTTGTACGACGCGCTCCCCGGCTGGAGCTGATCGAGCAGCCAGAGACGCTGCTGCGCGAAGGACAACGGCTCCGAGCCCGTGCGGACGGAGGCCACCAGCTTCGGGGCGGTCAGGCCGGCGTTCGTGGCCAGCACCGCTTCGACCTTGAGGGCCAGCTCCGCGATGGTGGGGGCTTCGAAGAGGGCTCGCAGCGGCAGCTCGACATTGAACGCCGTGCGAATGCGCGACACCGCCTGCGTCGCCAGCAGGGAGTGCCCGCCCAGTTCGAAGAAGCTGTCCTGGATGCCCACCTGCTTCACGCCCAGCACCGCCTCCCACAGCGAGGCGAGCACCTTCTCCGTCTGGCTGCGCGGCGCCACGTAGACCTTCGTGCGCTCCGCGCCGGCTTCAGGCATCGGCAGGGCCTTGCGGTCCACCTTCCCGCTCGCGTTGAGCGGCAGGGACTCCAGCACCATGAACGCCGACGGCACCATGTACTCCGGCAGCCGCTCCTTCAGCTCGCTTCGCAGACTCGTCGCGTCCGCCGTGTGGCCCGCCTGCGCCACCACGTACGCCACCAGCCGCTTGTCCCCCGGCGCGTCCTCCCGCACCACCACCACCGCGTCGCGCACCTGCGGCTGCGCTCCCAGCGCTGCTTCCACTTCGCCCAGCTCGATGCGGAAGCCTCGCACCTTCACCTGGAAGTCCATTCGCCCCAGGTACTCCAGCGTCCCGTCCCGGCCCCACCGCACCTTGTCCCCCGTGCGGTACAGCCTCGCCCCTGCCTTCTCGCTGAAGCCGTCCGGTACGAAGCGCTCCGCCGTCAGCCCCGGCTGGCCCAGGTAGCCTCGCGCAAGGCCCTCGCCGCCCAGGTACAGCTCGCCCGGCACTCCCACCGGCACCGGCTGCCCCTTCGCGTCCAGCACATACGTCCTCACGTTGTGCAGCGGCACACCCACCGTCGGCTGCGTGCCTCGCTCCACCGCGAACGCCGTCGCGTCCACCGTGCACTCCGTCGGGCCGTACACGTTGAAGGTGCGCGTGCCCTTCGCGGCCCCCAGCACCTCCCACATGCCCGCGTCGAGGGCCTCACCGCCCGAAACCACCAGCGCAGGCGCTCCCTCTCCTTCCAGCAGGCCCTCCGCCAGCAGCAGCCTCAGCAGCGACGGCGTGCAGTCCAGCGCCGCCACCGCGTTGCTCCGCTGCCACGCCACCAGCGCTTGCGCGTCCTTCCGCGTCGCCTCAGGCACGATGCACAGGCGGTGGCCATCC
>NZ_RAVZ01000112.1 GCF_003611635.1 Corallococcus terminator
CCCCCGCGCCCATCGGCGGTGGAGGGTTGCCCACGACCGCCCCCCTGTCCCCGGCGGCCGCGGCGCGCAGTCCCGGCAAGGGAGACCCGTTCGCGGAGCCCGCCGAGCCCCGGTTGCCCATGGGCGGCTCGCCCGAGGACAAGCTGGAGTTCTTCCGCGGCATCCTGAAGCAGAAGACGGAGACGCTGGCCCGGGCGCGCGCCCTGTACGCGGAGCGCGAGGCGGAGCTCGCCCCCCTGCGCGCGGCGCTGGAGAAGGCGAAGAAGGACGCGGGCGCGGCGGGGACGCCGGGCAAGAGCGCCCAGGACGAGCAGCGCGCGCAGCTTGCCCAGGCGAAGATTGGCGCGCTGGAAGCGGAGCTGGCCGCGTCGGAAGCGGACCGCCGGGACCTCACGCGCGCGCTGGCGGAGGTGGAGTCGGAGGTCCCCCGGCTGACGGAGGAGCTCCAGATCGAACGCGAGTCGCGCGGTTCGATGGCGGAGGAGCTGGTCGGCGCCAAGGAGGCGCTGGGGCTCGCGCAGGACCGGGTGGCGGAGCTGGCCGCCGGCAAGTCGGAGGCCCAGGGCGCGCTGGAGGCCGTCCAGGAGCAGTACCAGTCGCTGCTCGGGGACGTGGAGCGGCTGACGGCGGAGGTCCAGGCGCTCACCCAGGAGCGCGACGCGCTGTCCCTGCGCAGCGGCCAGTTGGAGGCGGCGCTCGCGGAGGCGCAGGGGTCGCTGGGCACGCTGGAGAGCGAGAGCGACTGGTCGCGCAGCTCGCTGGAAGAGGCGCACAACCACGCGAAGCTGCTGGAGGGTGAGCGCGACGCCGCGCGCCGGCAGCTCGCGGTGGTGGAGGACGGGCTGCGCTCGCTCCAGACGCACGTGACGGAGCTGGAGCGGACGCTCGCGCTGAAGGACGCGGACGCGGTGGGCCTGCGCGCCGCGCTCACCGCGCGCACGGGGGAGGCCGCGGAGCTGCCCTCGCTGCGAAGCGCCCTGGAGGGCCGCGCCGGGGAAGCCGCCCAGGCCCAGGCGCGAGTGCGTGCGCTGGAAGCGGAGCTGGCCCAGGCGAAGGACGGGTCGCGCGCGGAGGTCGAAGCGGCGGAAGTCCGCGTGCGGATGGCCGAGTCGGACCTGGCCTCGCTCCGGGAGGTGCTGGAGGCGGCGGAGGTCGAACAGGTCTCGCTGCGCGACCGGATGGAGTCGGACGCGGCGGCGCTCGGCGAAGCGGTGCACGACGCCGAGGCGCGGGTGCACGACGCCGAAGCCCGGGTGCAGGCCGCCGAGGCGAAGGTGGCGGAGCTGAGCGCCCAGGTGACGGCCGCGCAGGCCGGTGGCGAAGCCCATCAGCAGCAGTTGGCCGCGTTGGACCGAAAGCTGGCCACCACCCAGGCGGAGCGCGTCGGTTTCTCCGCGCGCGTGTCCATGCTGGAAACCGCCGTGGGCCAGCGCGACGCGGAGCTGCAGCGCCTGCAAGCCCAGGTCGCGAAGGCGCAGGAGGAGCTGTCGCTGGAGCGCACCCGGCGCGAAGCGGTGGAAGCCGAGGCCGCGGACGCCCGGGTGAACCTCGCCGAGGCCGAGGCCCGCGTGGACGCGCTGGCGGCGGGGCAGGGCGGACAGCGCGAGGAGCTGGCCTCCCTCAACGAGCAGTTGGAGGCGACCCGCGCCGAAGCGGACAAGGTGGACCGGCTCCACCAGCGCGTGAAGATGGTGGAGGGCGCGCTGGAAGCCTCCGAGTCCAAGCGCCGCGTCGCCGAAACGCAGGCGGCCCGGGCAAAGGAGCTGGACGCGAAGCTTTTGCAGGCCAACGCCGCGTTGCAGGCGGAGCAGGCCGCGAAGGCCGCACTGGACGCGAAGCTCGCGCAGGCCAACGCCGCGCAGGCCCAGGCCGGAGGCGCGCTGGAAACGGAGCGCGCCGCGCTGGAAGCCCAGCTCGCGCAGGCCCACGCCGCGTTGCAGGCGGAGCAGGCGGCCCGGCAGTTGCTCGAAGCCCAGCTCGAGGAGGCTCCCTCGGCGGGCGCCTCGGACGTGCCCGCCGAATGGGCGCAGGAGCGCGAGCAGCTCAAGGCGGACATCGCCTCCATGAAGCGCAAGCTGATGGCGGCCGAGGCGGCGCTCGAGTCGGCTGCCAGCGCCAAGGCGAAGGTGGCGAGGCTGGAAGCGCAATTGAAGGCCATGAAGTAGAGGTTCCACCTCCATGTCCTTCGCCGCGCCCACGGATCCGCTGACGGGGATGCAGGCGGCCCGCTTCGGGCTGTACCTGCACTTCCCGTACTGCCTGGCCAAGTGCCCCTACTGCGACTTCGCGGTGGCGGTGGCGCGGCAGGTGCCGGAGGAGCGGTACGCGAACGCGGTGCTGGCGGAGCTGGACGCGCGCCTGTCCGCCGACCCGGCGCTGCGCACGAAGCCGCTGGAGTCGCTCTTCCTGGGCGGGGGCACGCCTTCCTTGTGGCACCCGCGCTACGTGGCCCAGGTGCTGGAGGGCATCGCCGCGCGCATGTCGCTGGCCCCGGGCCTGGAGGTGTCGCTGGAGGGCAACCCGGAGCGCGCGGACGCGGAGCGCTTCGCCGGCTACCGCGCCGCGGGCATCAACCGGCTGTCCCTGGGCGTGCAGTCCTTCCAGCCGCAGACGCTGAAGGCGCTGGGCCGCGCGCACGACGCGGCCATGGTGGAGGGCGCGGTGGCGGCGGCGCGCAAGGCGGACTTCCCGGTGGTGGCGCTGGACTTCATCTACGGCGTGCACGGCCAGACGCGCGCGCAGGTGAAGGCGGACGCGCTCCGGGCGGTGGCGCTGCAACCGGAGCACTTGTCCACCTACGCGCTGACGGTGGAGCGCGAGGTGCTGGCGGAGGACACGCCGCTGTCCAAGCAGTTGGCGCGAGGGGAGCTTGCGCTGCCAGAGGACGACGACGTGGTGGCCATGGCCCGCACGGTGCGCGACGTGTACGGCGCCCATGGTCTGGCCCGCTACGAGGTGTCCAACCACGCGCGCCCCGGCTTCAGCTCCAGGCACAACGCGCTGTACTGGACGGGCGGCGAGTACCTGGCGCTGGGCGTGGGCGCCACGGGCATGCTGCTGTCGCCCCAGGCCCACCGCTACGTCAACCTGCGCAGCCCGGAGGCGTACCTGCGCGCGGTGGAGGAGGGCAGGGTGCCGGAGGCGAGCCGCGAGGAGCTGGGCCCCGAGGAGCTCTTCGCCGAGCGACTGAGCATGGGCCTGCGTCTGGTGTCGGGGGTGGACTGGGAGGCCGTGTGTGAGCGATATGGCCAGCCCGTGGAGCCCCGGCGCGCGGAAGTCGAGCGGCTGGTGGCCCATGGCTTCGCCACGCGGAACGGGCCCAGGCTGGCCCTGACGGAGCGGGGCGCGGACGTGCACAGCGCCATCTGTGCGCGGTTGCTCTAGGAGGACGTTCGACCGTGCTGACCAAGTGGTTGTTGTGGATGGGCCTCACGCTGCTGACGGGCAGCCCCCTCATGTCCCTGGCCCTGCTGGCCGTGCTGCTCTTCGCGGCGGACCGCTTCACCCTCCAGGTGATTCCCAGCCCGGTGCGCGCCCTGAAGAAGTGGCAGCGCGCCGGAGAGCTGGCCGGCACCATCCTCACCAACACCCACGACCGCCGCGCCCGCGCGGAGCTGGCCGACATCCGCCTGGGCCAGAAGCGCTACGCGGAAGCGGTGGACCTCTTGCGCCCCAACCTGGATGCGGGCGACGACGACGTGGACACCCTCTACCTCCTGGGCGTGGCCTACCTGGGCGCGGGCGAGGCACCCAAGGGAGAGCTGCTGCTCGACGAGGCGGCCCGTCTGGACGCCGACTACCGCCAGGGTGCCATCGATCTGGAGCGCGGCCGCTTCCGCCTCCAGCGCGGCGACCTCAAGAACGCGCGCGAGGCCCTGGAGCGCTTCCTCCTGGTGCGTCAGGGCTCGGTGGAGGGCCGCGTGCTGCTGTCGCGCGTGCTGTTGAAGGAAGGCCTCGTGGCGGAGGCGAAGGCGATGCGCGACGCCGCCTGGCGCGAATACACCGTGGCGCCCCGCTTCCAGCGCCGCCGGGACCGTTGGTGGGCATACCGCGCGCGCCCATCCCGTCCGCTGACGTACGCCGCGCTGGCGCTGGTGATGATGGGCGTGGGGGCCTACGTGACCCGCCAACTGCCCCTGCACGACGTGGCGCCGCGCTACTACTATGATGCGCCCTACGCTGCGGATGACCCGGGCGGGGACGACGCGGAGTAGTCCGCCGAAGTCCGCGCCGGGCCCTTCGCCCGACCCGAGGCCAAGGCTCCGCGCATGTTCCCCCTGCCGTCCCAGGTGCTGCGCCAGCGGGAGGGAACGCTGGCGGACACGCCCTTCCCGCTGCTCCTGCACGCGCTGATGGTGGAGGAGCGCACCTGCACGCTGGAGCTCAAGGTGCGCCAGCGCGAGAAGCGCATCACCTTCGAGGACGGCGCGCCGGTGGCGTGCCACTCCAACCTCCTACACGAGACGCTGGGAAAGTACCTGGTGGAGAAGGGCCGCCTGGCGGAAGGCGACTACCAGAAGGCCCTGGCGGAGAGCGTGTCCTCCGGCCTGCAGATGGGCGCGCTGCTCGTGCAGAAGGCGCTCATCAGCCCCTTCGACCTCTACAAGCAACTGCAGGCGAACCTGGCGCACAAGCTGCTGGACTGCTTCCGCTGGACGGACGCGCGTTACCGGCTCATCTCCGACGTGGAGACCCCGGACGCCACCGTGCGCGCCAACAGCGCGCAGCTCATCCTCACGGGCGTCTCCACCCAGCTTCCCTTCGACGCCGTCGCCACGCACTTCACCTTCACCGACGACCGCCGCTTCGGACAGATGCCCGGCGTGGAGTCCGCGCCCAAGCTGTCCTCCAAGGACGCGCGCCTCTTCCAGGCCCTGCGCCAGCGGCCCACCTTCAACGAGCTGCTGGAGCGCACCGGCTTCGACATGGAGTCCGTGCTGCGCCGCCTCTACGCGCTGTGCCTGCTGGGCGTGGCGGGCTTCGTGGAGGACGTGGAGCAGCGGGCCGCGGAGGTCGCCGCGAAGGCCCCGCCCGCGCCGCTCGTCCCCGAGCCCGCGCCCGTCGTGGCCGCCCCACCGGCGCCTGGGACCACCCCCACCGGCACGCTCTTTTCGGATGACGACGAGGGCGCGCGCAACGCCCTGCTGGGCGCGTTCCTCTCACACCGGAGCCAGGATCCGTTCGCGCTCCTGGACGTGCCGGAGGATGTGCAGCCGGTGGCGCTGCGCAAGGCGTTCCTCGCCGCCGCGGACCGGTTCGCCCCGCTGCGCTTCCAGACCCCGGAGCTGAAGGAGAAGGCGGAAGGGCTGCTCGCCGCCTATGCCCGGGCCTACGGCGCGCTGTCGGAGCCGGAGCAGAACGCGCTGTGGAAGAAGCGCCGGCAGGCCCAGCGGGAGAAGGCCCGGGGCACCGGCCGGCCCACGGCGGCCGAACAGTTCCGCATCCGCACCGACCTGCTGGACGCCACCACCCAGTTCGACGAAGCGAAGCGGCGCTTGGAGGCGCGCAACTTCGCGGGCGCCTTCGAATACTTCGAGTACGCCTGCGACATCGACCCCCGGCCGCTCTACCAGGCCCACCGCGCCTGGGCGCGCTACCTGATGAAGCCGGAGGCGCACGGCCGGCTCGTGCTCCAGGAACTCCAGGAGCTGGTGCGCCAGGAGCCCGGGCTGGAGGAGGGCTGGGCGTTCCTGGGAGACGTGGCCCGGGGCGAGGGCCAGTGGGCGCTCGCGGAGGACGCGCTGCGCAAGGCCTTCAAGTTGAACCCCCAGCAGCGCCGCTACGTGGCGCTCATCCAGGACATCGCCCGGAAGCGGTGAAGGGGGGCCGCGCGATGGGCGACGGGCTCCCCCCTCCTTCCCGGGGACTACTTGTTCGGAAGCGCCGCGATGAAGTCGCGGTCCGCCTTCGTCAGCTCCCTGCCGTTGGTCAGACGCCACACGGCATCCTGGAGCTGCGTCACGGCGCCACCCGTCACGGGCAGTTGCTTGTCCGCCAGCAGGGCGAAGAGCTCCTTGAAGTCGCTGTACTGGGTGACGGGCCCCTTCTTGAACAGGTCGACGGGGGCGTTGCCCGAACGGGTGTCATTGAGGCAGTAGCCCTTGATGGGCGCGAAGAGGTACTCGTTGGAAGGCACCTCGAGGGTGACGCCCTGCACCAGCATGCCGTGCTGCACCTTCCGGCTCGACGAAACGAAGACGAGGCCCGGCGGCAGCTGCACGTCGATCGGCTGGTTGGTGGTGTTCCGGAACTCCAGGCACAGCCGGATGAGGTCCCCGCTGCCCTGGGGGGCCAGCGCCTGCTCATCCTCTTCGCGCTTGCACGTGCCGTCCGGGTCGAACGGGTTGAACCCCTTGATGGGGTCCTTCAGCTCGATGCCCTCCGGCAGGTCGAAGGGAAGGCCTTCCGGCTCTTTGTCGCTGTCGGCGAACCCCGGGCGGTCGGTCTGCTCGGTGGGGTCCTCATCGTCGGGAGTCTCTCCCTCTTCGTCCCCGCAGCCGCTGCACGCCGCCATCAGCACCGTCGCCACCAACCCCGCCAGCCGTGCCTTGTGCCAGTTCATCATCCTGCTCCTTGCATGAAGGGTCCTTTTGCCTGCCAAGCATGAGGAGGGACACCCGTCAAGCTCCCCCTGGCGGCACCCGGGGCGGGATGTCCGCCAGCGTGGTTTGGGGTACCCCTCCCCGTCCACTTGGCGGATTCCGCCGGACCGGCCGTGGGGGCAAGGTAGCGATCATTCAGGAGAGTCGGTAAGACTCCCACTTCATGCGCACCCAGGGGCCTTTCATGCGGGACAGACGCGAATCCGGGCAGGTGGCGGTCGAGACGGCCATCGTGCTGCCGATGTTCGTGTTCCTGATCCTGGGAACACTCCAGCTCGGGATGATGCACCAGGCGCGGCTGATGACGAAGTACGCCGCCTACAAGGCCGTGCGTGCCGGCGCGCTGCACAACGCCAACGTGAAGGAGATGGAGCGCGCGGCGATCGCGGTGCTCCTGCCCCTCATCAGCAGCTCCACGGGCGGCGGCGGCGAGACCATCAAGGCCATCGAGAGCGCGACCGACTTCCAGATGAAGTACGTCTGGGCGTCCAAGAACACGATGATGGACGCGCCCGGCATGAAGTACGCGGACGTCACCATTTGCGGCCCCCTGCGCAATGAGATGGGCGCGACCTCCGGCGAACTGGACTTCGACAACCCGTCGAGGATCACCTCCACCGGCGACTGGGCGCAGAGCCAGCGCTCCAAGCTGCGCATCCAGGTGACGTTCAACTACCGGCTGCCCATCCCGTTCGCGGACATGGTCATCTACAACATCGCCCGCGCCAAGGAGATGCCCCCCGTCCTGCGCCTGGGCAACGGCAAGGACAAGACGGAGTACGTCACGGGCCGGGAGATGAAGGGGGGCGTGGGCAAGTACGACACCGCGGCCCAGAGTTCGCTCTACATCCTCCCCATCCGCGCGACGTACACCATGCGCATGCAGTCCAACTTCTACCTGGGCGCCAACCCCCTGCCGGACAAGAACGAGTGCGTCTTCCCGTTCGAGACCCAGCAGTAACCGGAGTAGCCAATGCCTGAAATCTCGCGCCGCCGCCGCTCTCGTGGCCAGTCAATGGTGCTGGCCTGTCTGTCCTTCCTGGTGCTGGCCCTGATGGTGACGTTGAGCTTCAACCTCACCCATGCGCTGCGCAACAAGATGGGCCTCCAGCAGCACAGCGACACCATGGCCTACTCCATGGCCGTGATGGAGGCTCGCGCCCTCAACTACTACGCGGTCAGCAACCGCTCCATCGCCGCCTCCTACGTGGCGATGGCCAGCATGCACGCGTACATGTCCACGGCCAGCCTCACCCGTGAGATGTTGAAGGCGTCCCAGACGAACTTCTACATCATCATGGCGATGGAGTTCGCGCAGTGCGCCTGCTGGACGTGCATCAAGCACTGCATCCACGGCATCCAGGCGCTGAAGGTCGCGAACAAGTATTCGAAGAAGGCGAACAGCTACGCCAGCGACATCAAGGACGTGGAGGACAGCTTCAACCAGACCATCAAGGCCCTGGACACCATCGTGGAGACGGTCCACGCCTCGCAGATGGCCGCGCATGCCAAGACGGCGCTGGCCGTGCAGAACGGCAGTGCCAGTGGTCTGAGCGAGATGACCGAATGGAGCTCCAAGGGCGCGTCCACCGTCGCCGGGGGCGTGGGCGGACTCAACGCCAACGAGTTCAACTGCGCGGTGGACGGTCTGCCGTGCATGGGCGGCGGCTCGAACTCGGCGGCCATCGCCCACTCGAAGACGATGACGGACATCGCCAACGCCAGCCGCCCCGGGTGGACGGCCAACCGTGACGCGGGCGGCATCCCCGCGCCCTACTACCTGCACCCCAGCTTCCTCAACGAGCTGATGAACGACATCCCCGGCGAGGGCCTGCACCTGCCCCTGCCCACGATGAAGGGCTCCGCCGGCGTCGGCGCCAAGAAGGGTGACTGGGCCCCGCCCGGACAGGTGGGCACCAAGGGCAGCACCGTGGTCTCCCGCGACGAGGGTGGCGCCATGTTCAACCAGTGGAAGGACGGCATCGCGCCCTACATGCCCTTCGACGCGGAGATCTGGAGCGACTCCAACGGCGGCGGTCACAACCCCAAGCAGGCGCACTCCGGCAGGCACGAGTTCGACGGCATCGCCACCAACACGGGCCTGGGCTGCGTGATGACCGGCAACTGCTTCATGAAGTTCCGGGGCAACTCGCAGGCGGACAAGGACTTCGGTCAGCCCCGCTCCTACAGCTACGTCACGCGCTCGCTGCGCTCGGGCAACGCGAGCCAGGCGCCCTGGGAACTCAACAGCTCCGCCACGCTCAACTTCACCCACGGCGAGCAGGGCACCGCGAAGCTGACGCTCGCCGCCGACGAAGGCGCCGCGCTGTCCAAGGCGCTGGTCTACTACCACCGGCTGGGCGCCAACGGCTGGCGCGAAGCGCCCAACCTCTTCAACCCGTTCTGGCGGGCGAAGCTGCATCCCTTCACCGCGCAGGAAGCGGCCACGGTGTTGGGTGCCGCCGGCAGCGCTGATTCCGCCCAACTCGCCGCCACCCCGGAGCTGAGCCTGTGAGCCCCTCTCTTCGCCGTTACGCCTCCCGCGGCGCCGCCTCCGTGGAGATGGCGCTGAGCATGCTGGTCTTCATCCCGGTGTTCCTCTACGCGCTCTTCCTGGACGACCTCCTGCGCTACGCGCTGGACGCCCAGGAGGCCGTGGTGGCCACCGTCTGGGACTACACCATCCAGAACTGGGCCGAGCCGGAGGGCGGTGAGTACGGCGGCTTCAGCCAGATCCAGGGCTTCGCCCGCCAGATGTATTGCGACCACGAGTCCGGCGTGGACACCTACAAAGACGTGGCGTTCGACTGCCAGGGTGAGGCGCACCACGAGAAAGCCGCCCTCACGTCACACCCGTGCTGGCTCAACACCGGGGCCAAGCAGGTGGAGTGCCAGACGCCGGACGACAGCGTCGGCGACCTGGGCGTTCCCATCCACAGCAGCTACTACAAAGAGTTCAACCGCGGCGGCCTCATCAGGTGCTCGGCCCGCATCGGCGTGCAGCAGTACATGCTGCCGCAGACGTTGTTCCCGGAGTTCTCCGACGTGGAGCTGGCCAAGGAGCAGCAGGCGGAGGCGGACGGCGTCCACAACAACGCCGGTGGTGACACGGGGGGGACGAAGACCTACCTGATGCCCGAGGAGCATATGTCCATCCTCACGGACACGTGGGCCATCAACGACGACGTGACCATCGAGCCGGGCGACAAGAGCGGCTCTGGCGTTGGCGGCAAGCACTTCTACGATGAGGTGAAGCACGTCTACCAGGAAACCACCAACGTCGGTTACCCGCTGCTCATGGTGTCCTCGGCTTCGTTCTTCGGTCAGGCCATCAGCAAGCAACTGCTGAGCCCCATCCAGGTGGGCACCATGATCGTGAGCGACGCGGACTCGCCCATCAACGCGGACAACCCCAAGTCCCCCAACGTCTCCATCAAGCCGTTCACGAACGGGATGCAGACCCCCAGCCAGAAGGTCGAGCAGGCGGGGCAGAGCCGGTACTTCTACAACAGCGAATGGCGCGACTGGGACAAGAACAACCCCCAGCAGAGCTACGGGAACCGGGGCGTCTCCTACATGGGCTGCAAGCAGGCTGAAAGCTGCTGATGTCGGAGCGTTCGTCGTGGGTGGTCCGCATCGTCGGGGGGTTGCTGTGCCTCGCGGTGTTGGGCGGATTGATGGGAGCCGCGCTGGAGGGTGTCATCTACCGTGACGCCCCCACGCCGCTGGAGAAGGTGCAGGCGAAGGCTGACCTGGAGCTGGCGCAGCCTCCTCCCAGCGGCAGGCGCTCCGCCGTCGACGAGGCCATCCTCGCCCGCGCGCTGGTGCACTTTCCTCCCTACCCGAACGCCTCCAGCCGTCCGGAGGCGCTCGCGGCGGACTACCTGGGCCCGGACGTGCCCATCGCGGTGGCGTGGTTCTCCACGCAGGACCCGCCGCAGAAGGTGCTCCTGCACTACCGGCAGGTGCTGCGCGACGCGGGGCTGCCGGTGCTGGGGCACGAGTTCAGCGCCTACGGTGGCTACGTGGGCTACTGGAGTCCCGCCACCAAGGAGATGCGGATGGTCTCCGTGCTGTACCAGGGCGGCGAAACGCTGGTGTTCGTCTCCGCGGGCGAGGTGGCCAAGGCCCTGGAGAGCCAGTCCGCGCCGCCCCGGTGGTTGCCCCTGCCGGCGGGCGCGGACAAGCCCCAGGTCATCACCCTTCAGTTGGAAGGTGTGACCCAGTTCCTGGTGGCCGGTGAAGCCCCCTCGGGCAGCATGGCGGAGGTGGAGGCGGAGTGGCGCAGGGCGATGGCGGCGAAGGGCTGGGAGGCAGGCCCGTCCTCCGAGGCCGGGCCCAATGCCCTGGGCTTCGAGGTGGGGCATGATGGCCTGAACGGACAGGCCCTGCTGAAGCAGTCCTCTTCCGAGGGCGTGGTGGAGTTCAACCTGTCGGTGATGCGGCGGCTGAAGGCAGCGCCCTGAGCGGGCGCGAGGAGACATGAAGATGCGGCGGATGACAGGAATGGGACTCTGGGCGCTGGTGACCTTCGCGACGACGGTGGGAACCCCTGCGTTCGCAAGCTCTCCCGCCTGTTACAGGTCGTGCGAGCAGGACGCCAAGCAGTGCAAGGACATCTGCACCAAGCACGCGGGCTCCGTCACGGGCAAGTGCACCACGGCCTGTACCGAAGAGAAGACCAGTTGCATGGACGAGTGCAAGAACGAGGGCCGCTCCCGATCGTCGAGCACGCCCAAGCAGAAGGACGTCGACCATGAAGAGGAGTAGGGCTTCGAGGCGGAGAACCGCGCGCCTGCTGCACCCGCGCGGCCAGGCGATGTCCGAGTACGCCGTCGTGTCGGGCGCGCTCCTGGGCTTCACCGTGCTGGGCTGGCCGTTCCTCGTGAGTCTGCTGGACGGCCTGCACCGTTACTTCCACTCCATCTACTACGTCATCCAGTCCCCCATCCCCTGAGCCGTTGAGATGGGGCGGGACCCCGGGCCATCACGGCCCGGGGGATGGATGGCGCGACGTCAGGGCTTCACGGTGGTGACGAACACCGCCTTGCCGCCTTCGACCTTCATCACCACGGCCTGCTTCACCGCGTCGCGGTTGGCGTCCAGGTTGATGGTGCCAGCGACCCCCGGGAAGTCCTTCGTCGCGGCGATGGCGTCGCGGATGGCGGGCCCGGAGGTGTCCGGCGCGCGCTTCATCGCATCCACCAGCAGCCGCGCGGCGTCGTACGCCAGCACCGCCACGCTGTCCGGCACCGCGCCGTAGGCGTCCTTGTACTTCTTGAGGAAGTTCTGGACGACGGGGTCCGGGTTGTCCGGCGAGTAGTGGTTGGAGAAGTAGCTGCCGTCCAGCGCGGATCCGCCCAGCTCGAAGAGCTTGTCGGAGTCCCACCCGTCACCGCCCAGCAGCGGCACGCGCAGGCCCACCTCGCGCGCCTGCCGCGCGATGATGCCCACGTCGGTGTAGTAGCCGGGCACGAACACGGCCTCCGGCTTGCGGTTCTTGATGGCGGTCAACTGCGCGCGGAAGTCGGTGTCGCCCTTGGAGTAGCTCTCCTGGGTGAGCACCTCACCGCCGAAGGACTTGAACTTCTCGTCGAACACCTCCGCCAGTCCCACGGAGAAGGCGCTCTTGTTGTCCACGAGCATCGCCACCTTGGACAGCTTCAGGTTCTCCCGCGCGAACTTCGCCATCACCAGGCCCTGGAACGGGTCGATGAAGCAGACGCGGAAGATGTAGTCGCCCTTCTTCGTCACCTCGGGGCTGGTGGACGTGGGCGTAATCATGGGCACGCGCCCGGCCTGCGCCTTGTCCGCCATGGCCATGGACACGGAGGACGCGGCCTCGCCCAGGAGCGCCACCACCTTGTCCTGCGCGATGAGCCGCGTGGCGGCCTGGGCGCCTTCCTCCGGACGGCCCTGGCTGTCGTAGACGCGCACCACCAACTTCTGGCCCCTCACGCCGCCCGCGGCGTTGGCCTCCTGAAGCGCCAGGTCGATGCCGTTGCGCGCGGAGATGCCGAAGGTGGCCTCGGAGCCGGTGAGGCTGCCCACCTCGCCAATGAGGATGCTCCCTTCGGGCGGAGGACCCGGCGGGGCGGT
Source organism: Corallococcus terminator (assembly GCF_003611635.1). Classification (GTDB taxonomy): domain Bacteria; phylum Myxococcota; class Myxococcia; order Myxococcales; family Myxococcaceae; genus Corallococcus; species Corallococcus terminator. The sequence goes on from NZ_RAVZ01000112.1 coordinate 12,702, forward strand.
GGTGGCCTTCGCGTCCTGCGACGCGGGGGCAGGCGCGGGAGCAGCGGACTTCTTCTCACAGCCCACCAGGGCCAGGACCAGCGCGGTGAGCAGGAGGGGCAGGGGACGGCGCATCAGGGGGCTCCTCGTCCGGAGTGCGGCGGAAAAGCGGACGGCCGCACCCTAGCTTGAGCGGTGGTGGCCAGCGAACCCGCACCGGGCGTCGCGGTGCGCTCCCTGCCCTGGCGGCCCTCCCGGCAGGGACAGGCGGACGGCCTTGATTTGAATGTGGACTGAATAGGTCCACATTACGTAAGAGGCCGTCGGGCATCGGGCCCGCGACGCCACGGCAGGCACAGGAGAGACCCCACTCATGCTCCGGATGAGCAAGATGACCGACTACGGCATCGTGCTGATGGCCGAACTGGCGCGCGCGGACGGGGACACCCGGACCACGCGAGAGCTGGCGGCACGCACGCGTGTCTCCCTTCCTTCCGCGAGCAAGGTGCTCAAGGGACTGCTGCAGGCGGGGCTGGTGGTGTCCCACCGGGGCGCGAACGGAGGCTACGGCCTGGCGCGTCCCGCGGAGGCCATCTCCCTGGCGGAGCTCGTCACCGCGCTGGAGGGGCCGGTGGCCCTCACCGAATGTGGCCAGCACACCGCGCCCGCCACGCCCTGTGAGCTGGAGTCCGTCTGTCAGGTGCGCGGGCACTGGCGGCTCATCAATCAAGCCATCCAGGAAGCGCTGGGGAAGCTGACGCTGGCGGACCTGCGCGCGCCCGCGCCGCGCATGCCGGAGCGGTTGGTGGGCCTGGGCCTGCCGACGAGCGGCTCGGGTGTGAGCCGCGCCGTGAACAGCGCCCTTCCTCCTCCTTCCGCGACGGGAGTCCGGTCATGAGCAGCACCGAAACCCTCCAGGAACTCACCCGCAAGGGCTATCAGGCAGGCTTCGTCACGCAGGTGGAGTCGGACACGCTGCCGCCCGGCCTGGACGAGGACGTCATCCGCGTGTTGTCGCGCAAGAAGGGTGAGCCGGGCTTCATGCTCGACTGGCGCCTGAAGGCGTACCGGCACTGGCTCACCCTGCGCGAGCCCACGTGGCAGGCGGTGAAGTACAACCCCATCGACTACCAGGCCATCCGCTACTACTCGGCGCCGAAGCAGAAGCCGCTGAAGGACAGCCTGTCGCAGGTGGATCCCGAAATCCTGCGCACCTACGAGAAGCTGGGCATCCCGCTGGAGGAGCAGAAGCGGCTGCAGAACGTGGCGGTGGACGCGGTGTTCGACTCCGTGTCGGTGGCCACGACGTTCCGCGAGAAGCTCTACAAGGCGGGCGTCATCTTCTGCTCGTTCTCCGAAGCGGTGAAGGAGCACCCGGAGCTGGTGGAGCGCTACCTGGGCACGGTGGTGCCGTTCTCCGACAACTTCTTCGCGGCGCTCAACTCCGCGGTCTTCAGCGACGGCTCCTTCTGCTACGTGCCCAAGGGCGTGAAGTGCCCCATGGAGCTGTCCACGTACTTCCGCATCAACGCGGCGGACACGGGCCAGTTCGAACGCACGCTGCTCATCGCGGACGAGGGCGCCTCCGTGAGCTACCTGGAGGGCTGCACCGCGCCCATGCGCGACACCAACCAGTTGCACGCCGCGGTGGTGGAGCTGGTGGCGCTGGACGGCGCGTCCATCAAGTACAGCACGGTGCAGAACTGGTACCCGGGTGACGCCGAAGGCAAGGGCGGCATCTACAACTTCGTCACCAAGCGCGGCATCGCGCACAAGGGCTCCAAGATTTCGTGGACCCAGGTGGAGACGGGTTCGGCGATTACGTGGAAGTACCCCAGCGTCATCCTCAAGGGGGATGACTCGGTGGGCGAGTTCTACTCGGTGGCGCTCACCAACCACCGGCAGCAGGCGGACACGGGCACGAAGATGGTGCACATCGGGAAGAACACCCGCTCCACCATCGTGTCCAAGGGCATCTCCGCCGGGCGTGGCCAGAACACGTACCGGGGGCAGGTGAAGATTCTCAAGAGCGCGGCGAACGCGCGCAATCACACGCAATGCGATTCCCTGCTGCTCGGTGACAAGTGCGGCGCCCACACGCTGCCGTACATCGAGGTGAAGAACTCGACCGCGCAGGTGGAGCACGAGGCATCCACGTCGAAGATTGGCGAGGACCAGCTCTTCTACTGCCGGCAGCGGGGCATCTCCCAGGAGGACGCGGTGTCGATGATCGTCAATGGCTTCTGCCGGCAGGTCTTCAAGGAACTGCCCATGGAGTTCGCGGTGGAAGCGCAGAAGCTGTTGGGCGTGAGCCTGGAAGGGAGCGTGGGGTGATGTCGTTGCTCAGCATTCAGGACCTGCACGCCCGCGTGGGCGACAAGGAAATCCTCAAGGGCATCCACCTGGAGGTCCGCCCGGGCGAGGTGCACGCCATCATGGGGCCCAACGGCTCCGGCAAGAGCACGCTCGCGGGCGTGCTGGCGGGGCGTGAGACGTACACGGTGACGCAGGGCTCGGTGCGCTTCAACGGCGAGGACCTGCTGGGCCTGTCGCCCGAGGCGCGCGCCCAGGCGGGCGTGTTCCTGGCGTTCCAGTACCCGGTGGAGATTCCCGGCGTGGGCAACCTGCACTTCCTGCGCACGGCGCTCAACGCCCGGCGCCGCGCGAAGGGCGAGGACGAACTGGACGCGATGGACTTCATGCAGCTCGCCAAGGAGAAGGCGAAGCTGGTGGAGCTGGACAGCGCCTTCATGGGCCGCTCGGTGAACGAGGGCTTTTCGGGCGGCGAGAAGAAGCGCAACGAGATCTTCCAGATGGCGGTGCTCCAGCCGAAGCTGGCGCTGCTGGATGAGACGGACTCGGGCCTGGACATCGACGCCCTGCGCGTCGTCGCGGGCGGCGTGAACGCGCTGCGCGCGCCGGACCGGGCGATGGTGGTGATTACCCACTACCAGCGGCTGCTGGACTACATCGTGCCGGACCACGTGCACGTGATGGCCGCGGGCCGCATCGTGCGCTCGGGTGGGCGCGAGCTGGCGCTGGAGCTGGAGGAGAAGGGCTATAGCTGGTTGGGTGGGGAGGGCATCGGGGCCGGCAAGGCGAAGGAGGCGCGGCGATGAGCGCGGGCCTTGCGCACTACCTGGAGGTGGCCCGGACGTTCCAGGCGCGTGGGAGCGTGAACGACCCCGCGTGGCTCAAGACGCTGCGCGCGGAGGGCCTGCGCCACTTCGAGGCTCGCGGCCTGCCCACGTCGAAGGACGAGGAGTGGAAGTACACGCCCGTCTCCTCGCTGTCGTCGCAGCCCTTCCAGCCCGCGCGGGACGTGTACGCGGGCGAGGACGTGGCGGCGGCGGTGGCCCGGCTGGCCCTGCCCGGCCCGAGGCTCGTCTTCGTGGACGGTCGCTACGTGCCGGCGCTGTCGGTGCTCACCGGCCTGCCGCGCGGCGTAGTGCTCAAGCCGCTGTCGCAGGCGCTGCGCGAGGACGGCGAGCTGCTGGAGCGGACGCTGGGCCAGCGCACGCGGCTGGGGGCCAATGCCTTCACGTCGCTCAATGCCGCCCTGCTGGAGGAGGGCGCGCTGCTCACGCTCGCGCCCCGGGCCCTGAGCGAGGTGCCGGTGCAGTTGCTGTTCCTGGCGCGCGGTGGGCCTGGGCCGGTGATGGCGAGCCCCCGCATCGTGGTGGTGGCGGGCGAGGGCAGCGAGGCCACGCTGGTGGAGACGTACGCGGGGCTGGGGACGGAGGTGACCTTCACCAACGCGGTGACGGAGGTGTCGCTGGGTGACAACGCCAGCCTGCACCACTACAAGCTCCAGACGGAGGGCGACGCCGCGCTGCACCTGGGTGGGCTGTATTCACGGCAGGGGCGCGACAGCCGCTTCCAGTCGCACGCCTTCTCCTTCGGTGGCGCGGTGGCGCGCAACGAAGTGCACGCGCTGTTCGCGGGTGAGGGCGGGGAGTGTCTGCTCAACGGCCTGTTCGTGGGCCGGGGCACGCAGCACCTGGACAACCGCACCGACCTGGACCACGCGGTGCCCCGCTGCTCCAGCCGGGAGCTCTACAAGGGCGTGTTGGACGACCGGTCGCGCGGCACGTTCCACGGCCGCATCCGGGTGCGCGAGGACGCGCAGAAGACGGACGCGAGCCAGACGAACCGAAACCTCCTGCTGTCGGAGGGCGCGCAGGTGGACACGCGTCCGCAGTTGGAGATCTTCGCGGACGACGTGAAGTGCGCCCACGGCACGGCGGTGGGCCGGCTGGACGACACGGCGCTGTTCTACCTGCGCTCGCGCGGCATCCCCAAGGCGGAGGCGGAGCGGATGCTGACGCAGGCGTTCGCGAGCGAGCTGGTGCTCGCGGTGCCAGCGGGTCCGGTGCGCGAGCGGGTGGAGGCGTTGTTGTCGGCGAAGCTGCCGGGCGGTGCCCGGCCGGAGGTGACGGGATGACGGGGCCTGGGTTCGACCTGGAGCGCGTGCGGGGAGACTTTCCCCTGCTGCGGCAGGAGGTGCGGGGCCGTCCGCTGGTGTACCTGGACAGCGCGGCCACCGGACAGAAGCCGCAGGCGGTGCTGGACGCGCTGACGCGCTACTACACGCACGACAACGCGAACGTGCACCGGGGCGTGCACATCCTCTCCGAGCGCTCCACGCAGGCGTACGAGGACGCGCGGGAGACGGTGCGCCGCTTCCTGAACGCGAAGGACGCGCGGGAGATTGTCTTCGTGCGCGGCACCACGGAGGCCATCAACCTGGTGGCGGCCACCTACGGTCGCAAGCAGGTGGGCCCGGGCGATGAAGTGCTCATCTCCGCCATGGAGCACCACTCCAACATCGTGCCCTGGCAGATGGTGTGCGACGCGGCGGGCGCGAAGCTGCGCGTGATTCCGGTGGATGACCGGGGCGAATTGAAGATGGACGCGGTGGACGCGCTGCTCACGGAGCGCACGCGCCTGCTGGCGATTACGCATGTGTCCAACGCGCTGGGCTCCATCAATCCCATCAAGGAGCTGGTGGCGAAGGCGCACGCGAAGAACATCCCGGTGCTGGTGGACGGGGCGCAGTCGGTGACGCACTTCCAGGTGGACGTGCAGGAGCTGGACTGTGACTTTTTCGCCTTCAGCGGGCACAAGCTCTTCGGGCCCACGGGCATCGGCGTGCTGTACGGCAAGCTGGCCATGCTGGAGGCGATGCCGCCGTACCAGGGCGGCGGGGACATGATCCTCTCCGTGACGATGGAGAAGACCGTCTACAACCGCGTGCCGCACCGCTTCGAGGCGGGCACGCCGGACATGGCGGGCGCGGTGGGGCTGGCCGCGGCCATCCGCTACCTGGAAGGCGTGGGGCTCTCCGCCATCGCGCAGCACGACCAGTGGTTGCTCGCCTACGCGACGCAGGCGCTGTCGGCGGTGCCGGGGCTGAAGCTGGTGGGCACGGCGCCGAAGAAGACGGGCGTGCTGTCCTTCACGCTGGAGGACGTGCACCCGCACGATGTGGGGACCATCCTGGACCAGGAGGGCATCTGCATCCGCACGGGGCACCACTGCGCCCAGCCGCTGATGCAGCGCTTCGGGGTGGCGGCGACCGTGCGGGCGTCGCTGGCGCTCTACAACACGCCGCAAGACGTGGATGCGTTGGTGAAGGGCCTGCTCAAGGTGAGGGAGGTGTTCGCATGAGTTCGGACCTCAAGGACCTCTATCAAGAGGTGGTGCTGGAGCACTCCAAGCGCCCGCGCAACTTCCGGGTGGTGGAGGGCGCGACGTGCACGGCGGAGGGCTACAACCCGCTGTGCGGCGACCAGCTCTCCGTGACGCTGAAGATGGACGGCGACGTCATCCGTGACATCGGCTTCCAGGGGCAGGGATGCGCCATCTCCAAGGCGTCCGCGTCGCTGATGACGGGCGCGGTGAAGGACAAGACGCGCGCGGAGGCGGAGGCGCTCTTCGAGCGCGTGCACACCCTGGTGACGGAAGGGCCGGAGAAGGTGGATCCGGAGTCGCTGGGCAAGCTGGCGGTGCTGTCGGGCGTGAGTGAGTTCCCGGCCCGAGTGAAGTGCGCGAGCCTGGCGTGGCACACGCTGCACGCGGCGCTGGATGGTCGTTCCACGTCGGTGTCGACGGAATAGGGGAAGGGACACGATGCGAGGTGCGATGACGGTCATCGAGCGCGACGTGGACGCGACGCTCATCCCCAGCGGGGACAAGGTGTTGCTGCCGGCGGGCTCCGAGTTGACGGTGGTGCAGACGCTGGGCGGCAACGTCACGGTGCAGGACCCGTACGGCCAGCTCTTCCGCATCGACGAGAAGAACGCGTCGGCGTTGGGCGAGGACTACGCGGCGAAGGCGAAGGACGACGCCACCGAAGGCACGCCCGGTGAGTTCCACGAGGAGCAGGTCTGGGAGCAACTGCGCACGGTGTATGACCCGGAGATCCCGGTGAACATCGTGGAGCTGGGGCTCGTGTACACGTGCAATGCGACGCCGCTGGAGGAGGGCGGGCAGCGCGTGTCCATCGAGATGACGCTGACGGCGCCCGGGTGCGGCATGGGCCAGGTGCTGGTGGAGGACGTGCGGCAGAAGGTGTCGTCCGTGCCCGGCGTGAAGGAGACCCGCGTGGAGCTGGTCTGGGAACCGCAGTGGGACCAGAGCCGCATGACGGACGTGGCGAAGCTCCAACTCGGCTGGATGTGAAATCGTGAGACGGGGGCTCCAGGTGCCCTGAAGCCTCAGGCCAGCGCCTTGCGGCCCCGCGCCACGAGTCCCAGCGTGGCTGCGGCGGCGAGCCCGCCCGCGACCCATCTGGGCCAGGTCGGCGCGGTCACTTCCCGCTGGGCGATGGCGGGCGTCATGCGTTCGGCGAAGAGCTGCACGAGCGCGTGTTCGAAGGCGAGCAGGTCGTGCGGTCCCCGGCTGGAGACCCAGTTGCTGTCGCGCACCACCGGTTCGTCCGTCCAGTGCGCGCCCGCGTTCTCCAGGTCGTTGCGGATGCCGGGCCAGGACGTGACGTGCCGGCCCTCCAGGAGCCCCGCGGACGCGAGCAGCCACGGTCCGTGGCAGATGACCGCGATGGGCATGTCCAACAGGTCCGCGTCGCGCACGAAGTCCAGCGCCAGCGCGCTCTGCCGGAGGAAGTCCGGGTTCATGAAGCCGCCGGGCAGAAGCAGCGCGTCGAAGTCCGCGGCCTTCACCTCGCGCAGCGTGGCGTCCACGCGGACCTTCTTGCCGGGCACCAGCAGGTTCATGCCCCGGATGCGGCCCTTGTGGAGGGAGACGATGGTGACCTGGGCGCCCTCGCGCTCCAGTCGCTTCACCGGCCGCGTCAGCTCCACCTGCTCGAAGCCATCCGCCGCCAGCACGGCCACCCGCATCCCCTTCAGCGTCCTCATTGCCCAAACCCTCCCGATGTCCGTGGTGCTCTGACAGCCCAATGATGCAGGGTGTACATGCCCTGTCGGGAGGGGAAGCGGAGGGCAGGCAGGCGGGCAGGGGCTTGGGATTTCGCCGGCTCGTCTCTCCCTGAAGGATGGAGGCACCGCGGCATGCGGGGGGCCTGGACGGCCGGGAACGAACAGCTTTAGGTCGGGACCTCTTCAGGAGGCACAACGGCATGTTCCCTTCGTTCTCGCTCCGGCCGCACCGGAGTCTGCTTGCTGGCACCGCCGCGCTGCTGCTGGCCCCGCTGGGGTGTGCCACGTCGACCCAGGCGCGCGACGAGGCGGCCCTGCGCACGGACGCACCGCCCAAGGTGAAGCCGAAGTGGGGACTGGTCATCCACGGCGGTGCGGGTGTCATCTCCCGCGAGAACCTGTCCCCGGAGCGCGAGGCCGCGATGCGCGCCGTGCTCACCCAGGCGCTCCAGGCAGGGCATGCGGTGCTGGCGAAGGGAGGCCGCAGCCTGGATGCGGTGACGGCCGCCATCCGCGTGCTGGAGGACTCGCCGTACTTCAACGCTGGCAAGGGCGCGGTGTTCAACCACGACGGGGTGAACGAGCTGGATGCGGCGTTGATGGATGGGAAGACGCGTGCGGCGGGGGCGGTGGCGGGCGTGCGCCACATCCAGAACCCCATCGACCTGGCGCGGCTGGTGATGGAGAAGTCGCCGCACGTGATGATGGTGGGCGACGGCGCGGAGGCGTTCGCCCAGTCGCAGGGCATGCCGTTGGTGGATGCGAAGTACTTCTACACGGAGGATCGCTGGCAGGGCCTCCAGCGCGCGTTGGAGCAGGAGAAGGCGAAGGCGGCTCCACCCGTGACTCCAGGGACGCCTCCCGCGACGCAACCGCCGCCCGTGACGCCAGGAGCAGCGCCTGTATCGCCGGTTCAGCCGCCCGCGACGCCTGGGAAGTCTCCTGCCTCATCGCTGGAGCCTGGCGTGGACCCGGTGACGGGGGACCACAAGTTCGGCACGGTGGGCGCGGTGGCGTTGGACCAGGAAGGCAACCTCGCGGCGGGCACGTCCACGGGCGGCATGACCAACAAGCGCTTCGGCCGTGTCGGGGACTCGCCCATCATCGGCGCGGGCACCTACGCGGATGAGCGCTGCGCGGTGTCCGCCACCGGGCATGGCGAGTTCTTCATCCGCTACACGGTGGCGCGCGACATCTGCGCCCGCGTGGAATACCAGGACCTGCCGCTGCCGGAGGCCGCCAACGTCGTCATCCTCGACGTGCTGGTGAAGGCCGGCGGCGAAGGCGGCGTCATCGCCATGGACCGCGAGGGCAACGTGGCCATGCCCTTCAACTCCTCCGGCATGTATCGCGGCTCCATCGGCGAGGACGGCACGCCGAGCGTCGCCATCTTCCAGGGGCCGTGACGCGAATGCCCGGGCCCGCGTCCACCGCGAAGCCCGGGCATCCCTTACCGCGCGCTACAGCTTGATGACCGACACGTCATCCATGTGGATGAAGTTGGCGGTGTTTCCGGTGAGCGCCCGCGTGTGGAAGCCGAACTCCAGGAAGCCACCCGTCACGGACACGGCGGGCGTCTCCACCTGGGTCCAGTCGCCGTACGTGCCCAGCGTGGTGAACGCGAACGTGCAGGAGGTGCACGCCTTCACCTGGAAGCGCGCCATGTCGAAGCCGCCGCCCTTGCGCACCCACGCGCGGACCTTGTAGTTGCCCGACGCCAGCCCGGACACGGCCTGGTACGTCCACGTCTCGAAGGGCGCGCCGCTCCAGTGCGTCAGGTGGTTCGCGCTGTTGTGCCCGCCGTTGTACGTCTCCGCGAAGGCCGCGCCCGCCGTGTTGTTGGGCGTCCACGTGGACCAGCCCGTCATGCCGGATTCGAAGCCGCCGTTGGTGATGGACACGCCCGTGCCGCCGCCCCCGCCGCCGTTGAGGATGTTGCGCGCCTGGGTGACGTTCAGCGCCGCCAGCGCGGCGGCCGCCTGGTTGAGCTGCGCCTGCTTGTTGCCGTCACCCGCGTACTGCTTGCGCTGCTGGTAGAGCGTGTTGATGAGCTCCAGCTCGCTCTGCGAATACGGCACGCCCAGCTTCTGCTGGAGCGAGGTGAGGAAGCCGTAGCCGAACTCGCGCGTGGGTTCGATCATCGTCCCCTCGCCGTAGTCGTTCCAGGTGTTGATCTGGAAGTGGTTGATGCTGGCCGCGTTCTTCGCCAGGTCCAGCGTCTGGTTGAAGCTGTTGAGGCCGTTGTGGGCAATCTCCCAGGTGGGCCCGCCCCAGCCGCCCGCCGCGTAGAACGAACGGAAGCCCGGGTACACGGAGCCGAACTTCAGGGGCGACGGATGGTTGTTGTAGAAGTGCGTGAGGCCCTCCGTGAAGTCCGGGTAGATCCACGCGAACTCGCCCTTCGCGTTGCCGCCCGCCTCCCCCGACTCGTACCAGAGCGTCAGGAAGGTGGGCTTCTGGCTCAGCGGGGAGAAGACGTTCGTCCACTCACTCGGGGACTGGAACGTCTGCGGCCCGAAGACGAGCAGCAGCGGCGCGTTGTCCTGCCGGATGTAGTTGGGCTGGTTGAAGTACCGGTCGCGCAGGTACGCCATGTCGTTGCGCGCGGCGCCTTGCTTGTCGGTGATGAAGCCGCCGTTGTAGGCGAACGTGACGTTGTGGTCCTCGTACACCACCGCGAAGTCCAACCCCACCGCCGCCGTCTGCGCGATGACCGCTTCGCTGTTGGCCCGGTTCTTCGGATAGTCGAACGCGTTGATGGTGCCCGGCCAGTCGATGAGCACCCCGTCCACGCCCGCGTACTTCATCAGCAGCAACTGGTACTCGACGACGTCCCGGTCCCCGGAGCCGTACGGCCCGATGAGCGGGTAGTAGTACGAAGCAATCTGCCGCCGCCCGGAGCCGTCCACCACGTCCGGGTTCTGGTTGGCCATGGTCCAGTGGATGCCCCACCCGCCATTGCCCGACGTGGCCCGCGTCTCGAACCAGGGCATCAGGTGCACGTACACCTTCTTGCCCACGGCCTTGCTGACCTTCACCGCCGCGCCCGCGCGCTGCGATTCCAATTCGGGGGCCGCTCCCGCCCAGCCGTCCACGGACGACGGAGCACCACACCCCGCGCCAAGCAAACCCAACAGCGCGCACGCACCCAGCGACATCCAATCCTGCGGTCTCATGTGAACAGGCTCCTGGCCGGAGCAACCACCCCGGACAGGAGCCCGTTAACATAAGACGCTATCAGTCAGGAATAGCTGCATTCCTGGAATGTCTGGGCGCTACTTCTTCACGAGGAACAGTTCGCGCACCTGGAGCAGGTCCACGTCCCCGGCGAAGGCGGAGAACTTCTCGTACTGGGCGGGGGTGACGCGGGCGCGGGGCAGCAGCAGGGACTCCGCGATGGAGAACGTGCGACCGTCCTGCTTCTCCGCGCGGGTGTAGTGGCCGAACTCGCTGTCCACCCTCAGGTCCGCCTGCGGGTCACTGAGCTTCCAACCCTGGGGCACGGTGAGGGTGACGTTGGTGCGGCTGGCCTCCGTGTCGTCGATGTAGAGCGGCGTGGTGCGGGAGCTGAGCTGCACGTAGCGCCGACCCAGCAGGGCGGGGAAGGTGAGTGGGCCCATGGCCATGCGGCCGTCGCCCTCCATGCGCCCGAAGCGGGGCACGGTGAACGCGTAGCGCAGCACGAAGGGTGCGCCGACCTCTTCCGTGCGCTCCAGCTTCACGGACGACAGCTCCGCGCCGCCGAAGTAGCGCGCCACCGCGCCCTGGAGCGCCTGGTTGCGGCTCTCCGCGGAGAGCTGTTCGAAGGCGTCGGCGATCTGCGCGGCGTCGAAGCCGGAGTAGGTCTCCTCGCCCTGGCCGCTGAGCTTGCCGTCGGTGCCAATCTCCAGCGTGAGCTTCACGGTCTTGCCCGCGCGCGGCTTGAGCGGCGGCGTCTTCACCTTCTCCAGCGCCTTGCCGGGCTCTGGCAGGAGGTAGGCCTCGCGCTCGCCCATGGCGGCCTCGGGCAGCTCGCCGAAGGGGCCGAAGCGCACCGACGTGTCCACCCACACGGGGGCCTCACCGGGCACCTCCACGCGCAGCGTCGCGTAGGGCAGGAGCGCGTCCGCCGGGAACAGGTAGGGCGCGGGGTCCGTGTTGAAGGTGCGCACCGCCGCCACGCGCGACGGGATGCCCAGCGCCTCCAGGCCTGCCTTCATCACCGACAGGCGGCTGCCCCGGTCCTGCGCCACGGTGGCGGCCGCGGACTGCGCGAGGCTCGCGTCCCGTCCGGAGAAGCGCTTCATCACCGCCGCGTGCAGCGCCTTCACCGCCTCCAGGCCCTTCTTGTCACCGACAGCTTCGCGCGCGAACGCCTCCACCTCCGCGGTGCGGATCCACCGGTCCTGGAAGGCGTCGCCGTACACGCGCGCCAGACCGTCGTTGCCCGTCTCGCCCGCGCCCACCATCACGAAGGGCAGGTATTCGTTGCCCGTGGGCGGCGCGTCCGGCTCCGGGATGAACGGCGGCACGCGGCGCGCGTCGTAGTGGAACACCTCCACGTCGCCCTTCACCTCCGGGGGCGGGGCCTTCATGCCGTGCGCGTCCACCTTCATGCCGCTGCCCTTGGGCGCGACGACGGTGTACGTGCTCCACGCGTTCGGCTGGTTGGCGATCTGGAAGTAGAAGGCGGACGCGGTGAAGCCCGGCTGCGCGGGGCCCCGCTCGCCTTCGGCCAGCAGGTACTCGACCTCCACGGAGTCACCCACCTGCACGCCGGGGAGGCTGACCGCGTCCTTGCCCTCGAAGTTCTCCGGCTCCAGCACGCGGCCGTCGGCCTTGAGCGTGCGCAGCGCCAGCACCTGCGCGCCCCGGGGGATGTTCACCTCCGCGATGTCCTGCACGCCCGACTGCTCCAGCGCCTTCTGGATGGTGTGGATGCGATTGACGATGGAGCCATCCGCGAAGGCCTGCACCGCCGCCGCGTCCAGCACGTACGCCGCCGCGCTGCCGCCGGTGATGGGGGCCGCCTCGTACGCCTTCAGCGCTTCCTTCCCGTCGATGGCGTAGGCGGCGAGCAGCTCCTTGCCCGTCTTCGCGCGCTCCACCGCGCGGCGCAGCGGCAGGTCGCTGCCGTCCAGCTTCAGCGCCTGTTCGCGCAGCTTCAGCGCCTCCGCGCCCTGGCCCGCGTACTCGCGCACGTCCGCCAGTCGCTTGAGGACCTCCGTGTTGCGCGGCCACGCGATGGAAACCGCCTGGAGCACCTTCGCCGCGTCGTCGTAGCGGCGCAGGCTGACGTAGGCGCTGGCCAGCGCGGCGGCGTTGGTGAGGTTGTCGGGGTCCTGCGCGAGCAGCCGCGCGTAGCCCTTCGCCGTCGCCTCCATGTCGCCCCGCGTGCGCTGGTGCTCCACGAACCGCGCGTCCGCGCCGGGGCAGCCCTCCTGGGCCTTCATCAGCTCGTCGGTGCGCGCCACCGCGTCCCGGCGCTTGGCCAGCGAATACTGGAGGCCCAGCGCCTCGCAAAGCCCGGGCTGGGCTTCCAGCGCTGCGGCCAGGGCGGCCTCCGCCTGGGCGTCCACGTCCAGCGCCAGCGCCGCGCGGGCGAGCAGCAGGTGCACCGGGAAGCCCGCGGGCTTCACCGCGTCGCGCGCCGTCTTCAGCGTTTCCAGCGCGGTGGCGGCCTGGCCGTCATCCAGGAAGAGGTCCGCGCGCAACAGCAGCGCGGCCACGTTGGTCGGGTCCTTGGCCAGCGCCGCTTCCAGGTCGCGCGTGGCCCGGCCGCGCGCCACCTTGGACGGGATGCCGCGGTCCTGCGCGGCCTGCTCCGCGCGCAGGGCCAACACCGCGGGCGTCGCCGCCTCCAGCTTCGCCATCAGCCGCCGCGTGCCGTCCGGGTCGCGCGACAGGCCGTCGCGCACCGCGAGGAACGCGCCCAGCGTCTCGCCGGCCTCCGACTGGAGGGCCTTCGCCAGGTCCTCCGCGCCGGGGAACAGGGCAGGGGCCTCGGCTTCGTCCAGGGCCGCGTTCCAGCGCGGCGCGGGGCCGGTGGCGGCGGTGAGGCGCACCTGGGCCGCGCTCCCGTCCGCCTTGAGCAGCGCGAACGTGAGGCCGCCCTGGGTGTTGTCCTTCGCCATCCTCACGACGAAGCGGTGCTTGCCCGCGGGCAGCTCCATCGCCTTCACCGACACCGTGGAGGTGGTGCGGGCCCAGTCGTTGCGCTCCAGCACCGGGGCGCCATCCATCAGCACGCGGTGCGACGTCTGGCTCACCGTGCGCAGCACGTACACGCCGGTTTCGGCCACTTCGGCATCGATGCCCAGCGCGTACATGTCCCCGTGGCCGGGCTCTCCGCCCAGGTCCAGCCGCCCGTCCGGCGAGCGCAGCGTGCGCGTGGACAGCGCGCCATACGCGCCCGTGAAGGGCCCCGCGAAGGAGCCGTCCTTCTCCGGGGCAAGGGGCTCGTTGATGGACAGCACGTGGAAGGGGGAGAAGGGGCCCACCAGCGTGGCCTCGCTCGCGCCGCCCAGGTCCTTGAGGGCCTGGGCCTGGGTCGCCGTGTCCACGCGGATGCTCGCCACGGACAGGCGCGCGGCGCGCAGCAGGTAGGCCGTTTCGCCCTGGGCGCCCGCGGTGAGCCCGGCGTCCACGCCCTTGAGGATGGTGTCGTCCTCCGCGCGCGACGTGCCCACGCGGTCCAGCATGTACCGGGCGGCGATGGCGGCCAGCGGATGGCGGGGGGCGCGCTTCACCAGCTCCAGCGACGCCGCGAGCGCGCGGTCGGACTGGCCCTTGCGCCGGGCGAGCAGCGCCTGGCCCTGCAGGGCGTACGGGTCGCCGGGGTCCTTCTGCACGGCGGCGTCGAAGCGCTGCTGCGCGAGCGCCACGTCACCAGCGACGAGGTACGCGTGGAAGCCCGCGAACGCGAGCGTGCGTGCCTCCGCGTCACCCTGGCCAGCGCGCTCGGCGGCGGACTCGAGCACGTGGGGCGCGACGACGGAGGATGGCCGGGGGCAGCCGGTGAGGCCAGCGACGAGGGCGAGCGCGGTCAGGCCGCGGCGGAAGGTGCGCATAGGGGAGTCGAGGGATAATGCAATCCCCCCGGCGAGGCCATATTCCCCTTGAGGTGCTTGTGCGAAGTCCGCGCCGGCTGTTTCCCTAGCGGCGCTTCGTGGACTTGGCGGGGGCCGCCTTGACTGGCTGCCGCTTGGG
>NZ_RAVZ01000113.1 GCF_003611635.1 Corallococcus terminator
GCGCAAGGGCGAGGGGAGCACCTCGAAGGGCGTGGCGCCCGAGACTTTCGGCCTGCCATTTCAGGCACGGCGAGCGGAGCGAACCAGTTCATGGAACGGCACGGCCGCGGCAGTGAGCGGGCGCTTCTCCTCATCATCGAAGACGACGCCGGTGTGCGCGAGGGCCTGATGGACCTGCTCGCCCCCCGCTTCGACGTCCTGGCCGCGGCGGACGCGGGCGCGGGCGTGGAGCTGGCGCGAGAGCACCGTCCGGACCTCGTCCTCCTGGACCGGTTCCTGCCCTCCGGGGATGGGCTGGCGGTCCTGGAGACGCTCCAGGGCGACGTGCGCACGGAGATGGTGCCCGTCATCTTCCTCACAGGGGACGCGGACGAGGCGACCCTGGAGAAATGTCTGGAGATGGGCGCCGTGGACTTCATCCACAAGCCGGCGAGCTCGCGCGAGCTGCTCGCCCGTATCGACCGGGCGGTGCGCCAGAGCGAGCAGCAGCGCAAGCTCCAGGTGCTGGCGCAGACGGACGCGCTCACGGGCCTGGCGAACTTCCGCGCGCTGTCGGTGCGGCTGGATGACGAGTTCAAACGCGCGCTGCGCTACGGCTACTCGCTGAGCGTGGTGGTCATCGACCTGGATCACCTGAAGGCCATCAACGACGGCATGGGGCACGACGTGGGCAACCGCGCCATCCTGTCCCTGGCGACGCTGATGCAGGGCAACCTGCGCGAGTCCGACTTCGCGGCGCGCTTCGGTGGCGACGAGTTCGTGGTGCTGCTGCCCCACCAGACGTCCCTGGAAGCGGCGGTGTTCGCGGAGCGGCTGCGCACGGAGCTGCGCGGCGTGAACGTGCAGCGCAGCGACGGTCGCCCGGCGCCGTTCGGGTTGAGCATCAGCGTGGGCGTGGCCGACCACACGGCCGAGAACCCGCGCGAGAGCACGGAAGCATTGCTGAAGGCAGCGGACGCAGCGCTGTACGAGGCCAAGCGGGAGGGACGCGACCGGGTGGTGGTGTACGGCCAGTCCCTCCATGGCTCACCGGCGCAGCGGCACTGATGGCGGGAAGGATCGAGGGCGCGCGATGAGCGGGATCAGCAAGCTGGCGAGTGGTTCGAGGGTGGCGATCGTCGGCGGCGGCATCGCCGGGGCGGGCCTCGCGGCCTCGCTGCTCTTCAATGGTCGCGCCCGGGGCGTGGCCCTGGACGTGCGCGTCTACGCGGGGGGCACCGAGGAGCGCACCGCGCCCCCTGCCCTGCTGACCCCCGAATGCCGCTCGCGGCTGGCGGCGCTCGGCTGCCGCATTCCTCCCGAGTGGCGCACGCACGAGCTGCGCGGCGTGGAGATCATCTCCCAGGGCGAGCGTGAGCTGTTGCCGTGCGCTCCCGGAGGCCTGTGGGTGGTGGATGGCTGGCCCCAGGGTGAAGGCGGTCTGGATCTGGTGCGGCAGGTGCTGTCCACCGCGGCCAGTTCGCAGGGCGCCCGCTTCGTGAACCGCAATGTGGAGCGCGTGGAGCGGCAGGCGCCCGCGCCGGATGCACCCACGGCGGTGCGCAACGCGGGCCCGCTGGTCGTCCGGGCCCAGGGAAGTGGCGAGCGCTTCCACGCGGTGGCGCTGGCCGCCGGCGCGGGGCCGCTCCTGGGCGATGCCTTCTTCAAGGGCTTCCGTCCGGCGCCGTCCATGCCCGCGGTGCAGGCGCGGCTCAAGGGCGCGATGGTGGGCCGGGAGCTGATGCCGGTGGCGCGCCTCTGGGTGTCGCCGCTGCCCGCGGTGGATGCGCTGTTCCTCATCCCGGGTGCGGGCTCCGTGTACGCGCTGGCCTTCGGCGCGGCGGTGACGCCCGCGGACCTGTGCCAGGTGCTGATGATGGCCGCGAGAGACGGCCTGTTGGAGGAAGGCTTCGAGGTCGCCGCGCTGGAGACGACGCGCCTGCCCTACGGCCCCGGTCGCACGCTGGTGGCGCCCGGGCAGTTGGTGGTGGGGCCGGCCGCCTTCGGGCACCCGCTGCAGGTGGGCTTGTCGGAGACGCTGGCGTCGTGCAGCCGCGCCGCGGTGGCGCTGCTGGACGGGAGTCTGGATGCGCCTTCGCTGGAGCGCCGGTATGTGCGTGACGGGCTGGGCGAGCTGATGGAGGACGCGGCGGCCGGAGCGCGCGCCGTCTCGTGGTTGAGGCGCGCGGGCAAGCGGGCCCCGGCGGCCTTCGTCGCGGCGCGTGCGAAGCACACCCTGGGCGGAGTCTACGGCGGCGGCGTGCTGGGCCTGAGCGCCCCCACCCCGCTGTCGCTGCTGGCCGCGGCGCGCTGGGCGGGCGTGCGCGAGGTCGTGGGCTCGTGGCTGCGCACGCCGATGGAGCCCGTGCCCACGATGGTGCCGGAGGTGGAGCCTGACCTGTACTACGTGGTGGACGACGACGCGGACACGCGCGAGGCGTTGACGCTGCTGTTGGAGAGCACCGGCGCGCGCGTGGTGTCGTTCGCGGACGAGCTGGCGCTGTTCTGCGCGGTGGCGCGGCGTCCGCCCACCGCCATCCTGCTGGACGTGGTGCTGCACTGGGTGGACGGCCTGCGCCTGTGCGAGGGCCTGAAGCAGCACCCGCTCACCCGGGACACCCGCGTGCTGGTGATGAGCGGGCTCAACCGTCCGCACGTGCGGCAGCGCGCGCTCGACGCGGGCGCGGAGGCCTTCCTGCCCAAGCCGGTGAATCCGGACCGCCTGCTCTGCCAGCTCACCGGACGCGTGCCGGAGCCGGTCGACAACACTCCGGCCGTCGCGCGCCCCGCTTCCGTGGGCCCGTTCGGCGAAGACCGCTACGCCTCCTGACGCATCCCCGGCTCCGCCCCGCGGAGCTCCGACCTGAAGTCGGTGCCGGGGGAGAAGCCGGGTTGGACCGCGAGACGGGCCTGCAGGGCCTGGTCGTCGCGGCCGGAGTACTGCGCGAAGACGCAGCCCTCCGTGCTGGAGTACCAGGCGCACTCGGCGCCCATGAGCCTGACCTTCTACACGGGCGCCAACTTCCCCGCCGAGTACCGCGGCGATGCCTTCGTGGCGATGCGCGGCTCCTGGAACCGCAATCCGCCCACGGGCTACAAGCTCGTCCGCGTGCGCTTCGACGCGCAGGGAAATCCCACCGCCATCGAGGACTTCGCGTCCGGCTGGCTCGGGGCGGACGGCCCCACCCAGTTCGGGCGGTTGGTCGGCACGGCGGTCGCTGGCGACGGCACGCTGCTCGTCGCGGACGATGCGAACGGCGTCATCTATCGCATCCGCTACACGGGCTGGGCTTCACCCGCTGCTATCTTTAAATTCACTCACAGTACGACATGGCCGAGCGGCCTCCCAGGAGGATTCCGCCCGGCCCCGGTCGCGCTTTCGTCAGGCCGTGACGCGGCGGATGCCCCGGCGCAGTGCCAGGGAACCGGACATCATCGCGATGCCTCGGAAGAGCACGGCGATCCCGACGAGCGTGCCCACCAGCCAGACGGAGGACGCTGGCCACTGGGACATGATGCTGACGCCCAGGAAGAGGGAGATGAGGCCGTAGGCGGCGTCCCATCCCCACTGCGCATAGCGGTCCATGACGGCCGTGATGGCGTGGAAGAGGCCGTTGGCGAAGAAGTAGCCGGCGAGCAGCAGCGTAAGGGATGCGAGCCCGGCCCCCGGGAACATGACGGTGAGGATGCCGACCACGGTGGTGAGGACGCCGCCCAGCATGAAGGACCAGAACAGGCCTTTGCCCTCACCGGACTGGGTGCGCATCCGGATGGCGGCGACGATCTCCGCGATGCCGCCAATCACCAGCATCATGCCCACGAAGTAGATGGTGACGATGCTGGTGAAGAAGGTGGCCCCCAGCAGCACGAAGCCGGCCACCGCCGTCAGGATGCCCAGGAGGAAGGGGGCGCCCCAGAGGGCCGAGGCACCTCGGGGAGGACGCTCCGGTCGGGTTTCCGGTGCGCGTTCGAATCTCGTTTCCATCGTGCTCTCCGCGGTGGTGGCCTCCGGCATCGGGCACCCTCGGCCGTCTGCCGGTCCGGGAGCGGACTCGCTGGAAGCGTTCTCCCTGGAACATGGGAGTGCCCAGGGGTGGCAACAATCCGCACCTCCCGTCAGGGCGGGACGGAGGAGCGAGCGCGTGCCCTGGCGGGCAGCCGCGATCAGGGTTCGGGGCGGACGTACGGAGGCGCGAGGAACACCGCGCCGGGTTCCCTGCGGAACCAGGTGAGCTGACGCTTGGCGTACCGCCGGGTCTCCTGAGCGGTGTCGAGGACGGCCTCCTCGCGAGTCATCCGCCCTTCCACCACGGCGCGGGCCTGCACGTAGCCGACGCTGCGCATGGGCGCGGCGTCCGAGTAACCGCGCTCCAGCAGGGACCGTGTCTCCTCCACGAGCCCCTGGGCGAACAGCGCCTCGGTGCGCGTGTTGATGGCGGCATACAGCGCTTCGCGCGGAGGGTTGAGCACGAACAGGCGGAAGGGGTAGCGGTCCGGCGCGAAGGCATGGGCGCGGCGGAACTCCGAGGCCGGGATGCCCGTCTGGGCGTGGATCTCCAGGGCCCGGACGACGCGCACCAGGTCCTGGGGCGGCAGCTTCGCCGCGGTCTCCGGATCCACTTCGGCCAGCCGGCGGTGCACGGCCTCCCTCCCCTGCTCCGTCGCCACCGCCTCCAATTCCGCGCGCAGTGACGGGAGGGCGCCGGGGGCGTCCACCACGCCATGCAGGAGCACGCGAAGGTAGAGGCCGGTGCCTCCGACGATGAACACCGGTCGCCCGCGTGAAGCGATGTCCGCGATGGCCGCGTCCGCTCGGCGTTGGTACTCGGCGGCGGAGAAGGCCTCCAGCGGATCCACGTCCGACACGAGATGGTGCGGCACGGCGGACAGCTCGTCGGGGGAAGGCTTCGCGGTGCCGATGTCGAAGGCGCGATACACCTGCTGCGAGTCCGCGCTGACAATCTCCCCGCCCACCTCGCGCGCCCAGGCGATGGCCAGCGCCGTCTTTCCCGACGCCGTGGGCCCTGCGATCACCGTCAAAGGCACCCGCGTCTCAGCCACCGTCATCCGCCTCCGACGCCCCCTGTAACGCAGTCACGCGTCAGGCGCGAGCCCGGCGGGATGAACGCAACCCTGGGCGCCGGGCGCTTCGTGAAACCGCCGGTTCGCAGCCCAATGTGTCCACAGCGCCGCCGCCCGACTCAGGCCCGGCCGCGTCCAATCGCGTCCGCACCATCACCGCCCTACTCCTGCCCGTCCAACCGCATCCGCAGCGCCACCGCCCTACCCCTGCCCATCTCCGTCCAATCGCGTCCGCACTACCGCCGACGCGGAGGCATCGCGCGCGAACACGAGCCGCGCCGTCTCCACCGACGACAACACCCGCCCCGCGGCTCCCACGAGCGCGGCCCGGCCCGCCACGGTCGGTTCGGGCAGCAGCGCATTGAGCAGCAGCACGCGGGCCACATCCCCTGCCCCCTGCGCTTCCCACCGCGAATCCACGTCCCACGCCAGCGTGCCCACCGCGACGAGCGCGGCCTCGGAAGCATGGCTCAGGACATTCCACGGGGTACCGGCGGCCCGCCATCCCCCACCGTCCTCCGGCCACACCGCCACCAGCTCATCCGCGAGCACCGTCCCTCCAGCCTCGCGCCACAGTCCACCCAGGGTGCTCTTGCCCGCGCCAGAGGCACCCACGAACAACGCAGCCCGTTCACCCCGGGCCAGTCCCACGCCGTGGATCAGCAATCCCCCTCGCTTCGCCAGCGCCGAGGCGAGCATCACCTTGAGCACCGTCTCCACCGGGAACCGTCCGGCGCCGGTGACGTCCGCGTGGGTCCGGTCCGCGGACAGCACCGCCGCGTAGTCCTCCCCCTCCACCCGCAGCGTCCCCGACGCGCCAGGCTCCAACCGGGGCAGCTCCCGGACGGCGGGCGGAGATCGCGAAGTCGAAGGGGCCCGCAGCACGAGCCGGGCATCGGCGGAGGCACCGGCGTCCGGAGCCAGGAACGCGCCGAACACACGCCGCAGCACCACGGCGAGCGCGCCGTCCTCCACGTCCAGCGCCACCGTCCACCCGGCAAGGGTGACCCGGAGCGCGGCGTCACGGGGACCCGGCGACGGGCCCCCGCTGCTCACGGCACGCACTCCGATTCGCCGGGGATGTTGCAGGCGGAGATCTGCGCCAGCGCGACGAAGGGCTGCTCCCAAAGGATGGCGGGCGGCACGTAGACGGCCGGCGCGGCCGGAGTGGACTTCGGCACGGAAGGCGCCACCTGAAGCTGCGGAGGTCGAGCGCTCATGGGAAGGGCACCGGGAACGCGCAGATGCGACCATCCGCTGAACCGACGTGCAGCCGGCTCACCGTGTGGTCGATGGTCGGCGTGCCGATGTTCTGCGCGGATCCCATCGACACCTGCCCTGTATCGACACCGGTCTCCGCATCGAGTTGGTGCACCTTGCCGTCCGAGCTGCCCACGTAGACGCGCGCCACGCCGCTCACGTTGAGGGCGAAGGTGCCGGACGGACCCGCGATGGACGTCGTCCACTTCTTCTCGGGGACGTTGTTCGCACCCATCTCCCAGCGCTGGACGGCGCCGATCTGACCGGGTTTGTCGGCGATGCTGACCACGAAGCCCCGGCCCAGCGGGCGCACGAAGTGGGAGAACGCGGCGGACGTCGGCGCCTCGAAGGGGGACACCGACCACACCGTCGCGAGCGTGGCGGGATCCAGCCCGTACACCGTGCCGTCCTGGGCCGTGACGAGGATCTGGTTGGTTGACGGATTGCGCACCACGCCGAACTCCAGGTCCCCCAACGCCCGCCGTCCCAGCTCCTGACCGGTGAGGCTGTTGAGGACGCGCAGCGTGTTGACGTTACCCACGCCCGTCTTCGTCCCGACGTAGAGCTTGTTCGTCGTGTAGTCCACCAGCATGCCGCCGCTGATCATCCCCAGGTCCCCGGGCCGGTAGCGCCAGATGAACGCGCCCGTGGCCGCGTTCAGCGCAACGACCTGGTTCTGCGTGGCGGAGGACAGGCGCGTCGCGAAGATGGCCAGGTCCACGTTCGAGAACACCGCCCGGTACGCCGGGTTCGCGTAGTCGAGCAACTGCGTGACGGGGAACGAGCTGATGTTCCCCAGGCCAATCGTGGTGTTGCGCCACAGGAACTCGCCCGTGGCCGCGTTGATCACCGCCGGGACACCGGCCTGGTCGCCCACGACGAGGAACTGCTGCCCCGGCCGGCCCAGCAGCGGAACCACCGGGAAGCGGCTGCCGACCGAGCCCGACAGCTTCACCGGCCGGAAGCGCTCCGCGCCGTCCTCGGCCGGGTTGGCCACGCTGGTGAGGTTACCCACCACCGAATCGTTGAAGGAGCTGAAGAGGCCCTCGCCCAGCGCGGTGACGGGCTGGAACAGCGAGGACAGGCCCACCGAGTAGCACCACAGCGGCTGCCCCGCCGTCCGGGCGCGCGGCGTGGCCAACAAACCCAACGAGGTGGGCTGGGTGCCCGGACCATACCGGAGCACATCGTCCGCGTTGAACACGCGGTAGACGTACGTCGTGCCGTTGGTGACGGAGGTGTCCGTGAAGCTGGAGGCGGAGCTGAACTCGTCCGAGTACACCACCGTCGCGTTGCCTAGCACGTCGCCCACCGCGTACTGCGTGCCACTGACGGGCACGGTGTTGGGCGCCGTCGTCCCTTGCGCGCGCAGCACGACGGTGCCGCCGTGGTTGAAGGGGTTGTCCCACGTCAGCGTCACGCTGCCGTCGCGCGCCACGCCGGTGACGCGCTGGACATCCGGCGCGCTCGTTACCGCGAGCAGCGTCACCGGGACATTCACGTGGATGCGCGGATCGTTGTAGCCCTGGTTCAGCTCCAACCGGTGGCGGAACGCCGTGTCCCCGGTGACGGCGGTGAAGCCCGAATAGGTGACGCGGAAGGTGAGCTCGCCGCCCGGGGGGATGCCCTCGCCGGAGTTCGACTCCCAGAGGAAGTACGCGTCGTCGTAGTACAGGGTCCAGTCATCCACCTGCTGCGGCCCGGACGCGGCGATGGCGAAGTAGTTCACCGCCGGCTTGAACAGCTTCACCTCGATGAGCGGCTGCGGCCCGCGGTTCTGCACCGTGTACGCGAACGTGACGTTCGTCGCGGCGGTGGACACCGCCTCGTGGCTCAACCGCACGCGCTGCTGGACGATGCGCCCCTTGCGAGCGGTCACCAGATCGCTCACCACCGCCGCGCCATTGAGCGTCGCGTCCGCCCGCGCCTGGAACTGGAAGCTCGCGCCGGGCGCGCCAGACACCTGGAAGCGCCACGTGAACTGCGCGGAGGCCCCCGGGGCCAACTGCGCCACCGTCTCAGGCGAAGGCCCGGCCACGAGCGTCGCGGTCGCGTTGCCCACCAGCACCGGCGCGCGCGGGTGAACGTTCGCGTAGGTGTTCGCGGTGGACGTGTTGAGCACCGTGAGGCGCAGCGTCACCTGCTCGTCCGCGAACGCATCCACCACGTCCATGTCCGCCGCCGCGACGAAGGCGCCCACGTCCACCATCGGTGAGTCCACCAGCGGCGCGGTGACGGTGCCACTGGTCGCGCGCGCGCGGACCCGGGCCGCCACCGTGCCGGCCGCGGTCGGACGCACGTTGATCACGAAGACGCCAGCGCCCCGGAGCGGCACCGTCTTGTTGAACGGCGCTTCCTTGGTCAGTGTCGTCAGCGGCACCGCGCTCGTGGAGGTGGGGTTGTCCACCGTGAGCGTCCCCGTGTTCGCGTTGGTGCGGTTCTCCACCACGACGCGGGCCACGGCGGCCCCGTTGGTGGCCACCCCGCGAGGCGTCATCGTCACCGTGGAGGACAGGCTTGAGCGCGTCCACGAATAGGTGGCCAGGTTGATGGTGTAGTCCGTGCCATCGCACTGGTCGCGGCCATAGGTCCCCGCCACCAGCCGCTCATTGGCCTTGTCGTTCGCGCGGTCCAGCGGGGCCACCACGCTCAGCACGAAGCGCGCGCTCTCGCCCCGCGCCAGCCCCCGCTCCGCGTCCTCCGAACAGCCCACGACGGACTGAAAGGTGAGCCGCCGCGACGGCACGTCGAAGTATTCGATCTTCCAGTCCGGCGTCTCCGCCGCGGGAAGGCCGCCCAGGAACTGGTAGCCGTCCGGCAGCACGAAGGACACCTCCGACAGCCGGGAGTTGTCGTACGCGGCCGAGGCCGTGTTCGTCACCTCCACGACGAGGTCGGACGCTTCGTCCATCACCACCCGCGCGACGGTCTCTCCCGCCGACGGCACCATCCGGGCGGTCCAGGTCTGGGAGAAGCCCACTGCGGGCAGCAGTACACTGGCGAGGAGCGCGAAGGTTCGCAGGTTCATGGCGGCGCTCACGTCACGGCTCCAGGGTGAAGGTGGTGGTGGCGAGCTGCACGCCATCCAGGAAGAAGCGCGCCTGCCACGTGCCCGTCATCCGCGACGAGGTCACCAGCGTGCCCGCCACCGGCAGCGAGAAGCGCAGCGTGCGGGACTCCTCCGGCGGAGCCTCCACCGTCTGCCCCTGCTTCTCGTACGGCCGCCCGGTGGGCGAGATGAACTCCACGTCCACCTGGCCCCGGCCCCGGACGCCCCGGACCACGAAGTCCACGTCCACCTGCTCCACCTGGGACAGGCCCACCGGGCCGGACGCGGCCCCCACCACCTGAGCGCTCCCGGACGGGGGCGGCACTTCCACCGGAGACACTTCCTCCGCCACGGGCGCTTCGGGCGGAGGCCGGGCCACGCTTCCGCCGCCGCTCAGCACGTCCGTCGGCTCCAGCGGTCCGGCGCTGTCACTTCCCTGCCCCGGCGTCACGGTCGGAGGCGGCCGGGGGGCCACACCCTCCGAGCACCCCGACAGCGCCACCACTCCCGCCAGCACGGCCACGAGCCCTCGCATCATCGAACCTCCCGAGGCGCGGCACCGGCCGGCGCGCGCACTTCATCCACCAGCCCCCGCCGCTGCAATTCCGTGAGGAAGCGCAGCGTGTCGGCCAACACCGGGCCCACGTCGGTTGAAAACTCCCGGGCCACGGCTTCCGCCACCGCCCGGGCCGTGCTCTGGCCGTCACACAACGCCCAGATGCGAGCCGCCGTCGCGTTGAGGCCGCGCAGCGTGCGCCCCTCCGCGTCCAGCACGAGGAAGTCCGCCCCGAACCACTCGCCTGAAGCACCCGCGCGTCGGCGGGGAACGCTGGCTTCCGCGAAGCTCATGAGCGGCCCGTCCTTCCCAGCCACGTCGCCAGTTGGCGCTTCACCGTCGCGCGCCAGCGGCCCAGGAGACGGGGGCCCACGTCCCAGCGCTCCATCTCCAGCACCGTGCCCCCACGGCGCACGCGCCGCGCCTTCCCGAGGATACGGAAGACAGGCAGCGGCGGATCTTCACCCTCGCCATTGTCCCCGCGAAGCGCGCACACGTCGCCGTCACACCAGCGCACCCGGTGCAGCACCAGCGAGGACTCGAAGCGCGCCAGCACCACCTCGCCCGGACGCGGCGCCTCCACCAGCGGCTCCACCTCCGCCACGTCACCGGCGCGCAACGACGGCCACATGCTGTCCCCATCCACGGGGATCCAGCGCGGGCCATCGATCACGGATGCGGTGCGGGGAACGCTCGCCATCGGAGACCGAATCTACTCCAGCCTCTCAACGCCCGCGAATCCTTGGGGCCTCATTCCCCCAGCGATTCCCGGGACTTACGATGCTTAACACCTTTACTCCTGGATTTGCTGGGAAGACAGGCCGGCCGCCTGCCCTCCGACCCGGTGCGCCAGGTCGGAGGATCAGCGGCGGATCATCCCCGCGGTGCTGCTGGCGGTCCCGCCGGCTGGGCGCGCAGGGTCGTGCCCACGCTGTCCAGGGCGACCGGGATGAGGTCTCCGCCCGCCATCGGCTTGAGCTTCGCCTGCCCGCTGCCAAGCTCGTTGCCGCCCAGCACCAGGGAGAAGCGGGCGCCGGATTTGTCCGCGCGCTTCATCTGGCTCTTGATGCTGCCGCCGCGCGTGTCGATCTCCACGTAGAAGCCCTCGCGGCGCAGGCGGCTGGTCAGCGCCAGCGCCGCGTCCTGGCAGGCCGCGTCCTGATCCGCCGCGACGATGAACAGGTCCGGCTGGGCGGTGAACGTCTTGCCACCCTCCTTCAGCAGGAGCACCAGCCGGTCCAGGCCCATGGCGAAGCCCACCGCGGGCACGTCCGGCCCGCCCAGGCCCTTCATCATCTTGTCGTAGCGCCCGCCGCCACCCACGGTGCTGGCGGTGCGCAGCGCGGGGTGCGACGCGATGAACTCGAAGACGGTGCGCGTGTAGTAGTCCAGGCCACGCACCAGTCGGTGGTTCACCACGTAGCGGATGCCCAGCAGGCCCAGCTTGCGCTGCAAGTCACTGAAGTGCGCGCTGCACGGCTCGCACAGGAACTCCAGGACGTTGGGCCCGGCCCCGGCCACCGACTGGCACTTCTCGTTCTTGCAGTCGAGCACGCGCAGCGGGTTGCGCTCCAGCCGCTGCTGGCAGTCCGCGCACAGCTCTTCCCGGTGCGCGTTGAGGTACTCCACCAGCTTCGCGTGGTAGGCGGGCCGGCACGCGTCGTCGCCCAGCGAGTTGATGTTCAGGGTGACGTCCTGGAGGCCCAGCGCCTCCAGGAACTGCACCACCAGGTCCATCAGCTCCACGTCCTGCGCGGGCTCCTTCGCGCCGTACGCCTCCGCGCCAATCTGGGAGAACTGGCGGTAGCGGCCCGTCTGCATCCGCTCGTAGCGGAACATGGGCCCCATGTAGAACCAGCGCGACACCGGCTCCGCGTTGCTCACCGAGTGCTCGATGTACGCGCGGGCCGCGGGCGCGGTGCCCTCCGGACGCAGGGACAGGCTGCGGCCGCCCTTGTCCTCGAAGGTGTACATCTCCTTGCCGACGATGTCGGTCTCCTCGCCCACGCTGCGCACGAAGAGGGCGGTGTCCTCCACCATGGGCGTGCGCACCTCGCCGTAGCCGAAGCGGCCGAACAGCGTGCGCGCCGTGCCCTCCACGAACTGCCAGACCTCGATGTCGCCGGGCAGCAGGTCGTACATCCCCTTCACGCCGTTGATCTTCTGACTCACACGAACTCCCCGATGCGCGTGCCCAGGCGCACCACCGCTTCGGGCTGGAGGCTTTCGTCCCAGCGCACCCGCTTCGGCTCGAAGCAGAGGATGACGGTGGAGCCCATCTCGAAGCGGCCCAGCTCCCCACCCTTCTCCACCGGGATGCCCGCGCCGTAGCGGTGCACCTTGCCCGGCTGGCCCAGGTGGGTGGTGATGTCCTCGTAGGACGCCTTGATGCGCGACACGCACGTGGCGCCCACCTTGACCACCGCCACCTTGCCGGCGGGCGTGTCCAGGTACGTCACCAGCCGCTCGTTCACGCAGAACAGCGACTGCTTGTTCTTCACCGACGCGGGGTTCACCGGCCAGAACTCACCCGGGATGTACGCGTACCCGGTGATGGTGCCGCCCAGCGGGGCGTGGATGCGGTGGTAGTCCCGGGGCGACAGGTAGATCGTCGTCCAGGCGCCGCCGTGGAAGGGCTTCGCGGCCTGCGCGTCCCCCAGCAATTCGTCCACCGTGTACTCGATGCCCTTCGCCTGGAGGCACCGGCCGTTGTCCGAGTACCCCACCTGGGACACCCGGCCATCCACCGGCGACACGACGACGTTCTTGCCCGGGTCCACCGGGCGCAGGCCCGGCTTGAGGCCGCGGGTGAAGAACTGGGCGAAGGTGGGGTAGCTCTCGAAGGCGTGCTCCGCCTCCGCCATGTCCACGTTGTACGCCTTGGCGAAGGTGCGCATGGCCCAGTGGTGCACCGGCGCCGGCGCGGGCAGGCGCGTGGCCAGGCCCACCGCGGAGGACACCGCCGACTTGGGCAGCACACGCATCAACTTCATGAAGGTTTGTTCGTTCATCGAAGGTCGTCAGTCACGAAGGGAAAAGAGGTTCAACGGCCAGCGTCCTCGGGAACCAGGCCGCCGTCCGCGTAGCGTTTCACGGTCCGCATTCCGCTGGTGGGTAACAGCGAGAGCACGCGGCCGTCTTCAATCAACACGATGGTGTCCACATGGCTGGGGTACTCCAGCCGGCAGGACGTCCGGTCGCTCAGCTTCCAGCCATCCCGCATCCCCCGCCCCTGCACGTCGATGGGCATGCCCCGCTGGAAGCAGCCCTGGAAGCCCGCCACCAGCTCGGACGCCGGGGTTCCCACCTGCGGACCGCTCATCCCCGCGTCTCCCAGCCCGGCATCCACCGGCGCCTCCTGCGGAAGGGCCTCCGGCTGCGCGATGCCCGTCTGTGAGGGGTCGGTGGTGGGCAGGGCCTGGGCGCTCTCCACCGCGCGCTGCTGCTCCGCGGCGGTCGCCATCATCCGCGTGCGGCCCTCGTCGATGCGGCGCAGCAGGTCCTGCGACGCGGCGGAGTCCACGCTGTCGGCGGGCACGCGCTGCAGCAGCGCTTCAATCTCCCCGATGGCCGGGTCCAGGTACGCGTCGTCCAGCTTCTGCGCGTACAGCGAACTCCAGCGCTTCGTGGCCTGCTCGTATTCGGGTGACGGCGGCGCCGGAGCGCGACGGCACCCGGACGCACCGAGCACGAACAGGAGGGCGGCGAGGCCAAGGCCCATGACGGGCCGCATCGGACGGAGGACCTGGGGACGCACAGCCCCGGTTTATGCCACCTTCCGCCCGGTTGCGCCGCTTTTCCGTACCGGGGGCGTCAGGTCCTCAGACGCCCAGGAACAGGCGCTTGCCGAAGTTCAGCGCGAGATCCGCGTCGAAGATCTTCTGCGCGGACGTCTCGATATCGTACTCCACGCGCAGGTACTCCACCGTGCGAGCGTCCGTGTCGCAGATGACGAAGCAGGCCCGGTTGTCGTAGTCGCGCGGCTGCCCCACGCTGCCCACGGAGACGATGTACTTGTAGCCCTTGCGCAGCACGAACTTCTGGGCCACCACGTCGTTCACCTCGCCGTTGCCAATGGCGAACGCCCGGCACAGGTGGCTGTGGCCGATGAATGTGACTTCCGGCAGCTCCGCCACGTACGGCGTCAGCTCCCGCGCCTGCTCCAGCGCGAAGATGTACTCGTACGCCTTCGGATCGATGGGCGAGCCGTGGCAGAAGCCCACCTCTCCAATCCGGTACGTGTACGGAAGGCTGCGCAGCCAGGCCAGGTTCTCGTCGGAGAGGACGTTGGCGCTCCAGTCGAGCGCGTGCCGGGCGGCGTCGTAGTAGTACGAGTAGTCCATCCGGCCGGCGACCGCGGCGTCGTGGTTGCCCAAGAGCGTGATCTCCGCCACCGAGCGCACCAGCTCGCAGCACGGATTGGGCGACGCGCCGTAGCCGACGATGTCCCCCAGCGACACGAAGCGGTCCACCTTCTGGTGCTCCGCCACCCTCAGGACCTCCGTGAGGGCCTCGATGTTGGAGTGGATGTCGGAGATGACGGCGATGCGCATGGGGAGCCTATGGGGAGGTCTGCTGCTGGGAGATGATGCGCCGCAGGCTCGCCAGCGCGTTCGCGTCCAACGCTTCGAATCTCAAGCCCATGCCCGGAGGACGGCCAACCGGCTGCTCGCCCCCGCGCAACCACACGACGGTCGCCTCGGCACGCAACGCCGCGTCCGTCTCTTGCGACAACCGCACCTGCGCCCGCGAACCCTTCGCCAGGGGGGTGCTCGTCCGCAGGAAGAGGCCGCCCTCGCTCAAGTTGGAGATGCGCGCATACAGGGTCACGTTCTCACCCTCGCACCAGCAGCGCAGGTGGGTGCCAACCCGCGCGTGCTTTCGGTTTTCGCTCAACCCGTGACCTCCCGGCAGGGGCCTCTCCACCCACGGTCGGGCTGAAAAAGGGTGGCCGTGCCGGATTTATTCATCCACTGCGTTCGGGCGAGCCTAGGAAAGGTGGGAGCGACCCGTCAAGTTCCACACCGGATCGCCGGTGTTTCCCGGCTGCCTGGAGGGCTTCAGCCCAGGGGGCCCAGGTCGTCGAAGTGGGTGAGCTTCTTGAATTCGGCGAAGCGGGCGTGGATCTCCGGCCGCTGCACCTCGCGCAGACGCTCCAGGCTGAACTTCTCCACGGTGAAGGAGGCCATCACGCTGCCCATGACCATGGCCTTGCGCAGCAGCGGCCCGTCCACCTTGTCGGAGGCCGCGGTGGCCAGGGTGCCCATGAAGCCACCGGCGAAGGTGTCACCCGCGCCGGTGGGATCGAACACCTCCGACAGGGGGAACGCCGGGCAGGCGAAGATGTGGTCGTGGTCGAAGAGGAGCGCGCCGTGCTCGCCGCGCTTGATGACCACGCGGGTGGGGCCCATGGCCAGGATGGCGCGGGCGGCCTTCACGACGTTGTGCTCGCCGGACAACTGGCGCGCCTCCGCGTCGTTGATGAAGAGCAGGTTCACGCGCTTGAGCGTCTTGAGGAGCGCGGGGCGGCTGCCCTGGATCCAGAAGTTCATCGTGTCGGCGGCCACCAGCTTGGGCGCCTTCACCTGGTCCAGCACGCGCGACTGGAGCTCCGGGTGGATGTTGCCCAGGAAGACGTAGGGGGTCTCCCGGTACGCCTGCGGCAGGTTGGGCGAGAAGGACTCGAACACGTTCAACTGGGTGTCCAGCGTCTGCGCCTCGTTGAGCTCCCAGCCGTACTTGCCCTTCCAGCGGAAGGTGCGGCCGGCCTCGCGGGTGAGCCCCTCCAGGTCGATGCCGCGCCCGCGCAGGAACTGGAGGTGGGCTTCCGGGAAGTCCTCGCCCACCACCGCCACCAACTGCACCGGCCCGAAGAAGGACGCGGTGGTGGAGAAGTAGGTGGCCGAACCGCCCAGCACGTCATCCTTCTTGCCGAAGGGCGTTTCCAGCGAGTCCAGCGCGATTGAACCGACGACGAGAAGGGACATGCGGGCTTCCTGGGGAGTGACCGGGCGCGAACGGCTGGCGTCAGGGCACGGCGCTTCGTGAAGGGAAACCCCGTGCCCGTGCCGGGTACGACACCTGCCCCGCAAGGTCAAGGGGACAAGGGAGACCCGAGGGCCCGGAGGGGCCCGGGCCTAGAGCGCGGGGATGCCCGTGGTGACGATGAGGGACTTCAGGTCGTCGTCGGTGAAGAAGAAGCCCGCGCCGAAGAAGAAGTCGCGGCCGGCGATGAGGCGCTTGGTGGCCGTGTCGCGCTGCTGGGCGTTGATGATGTCGTCCATGCCCGCCACCACGAACAGGTGGTCGAACGCCTGGGCGCGCAGCGTGGCGCGCAGGCGCGGGTAGCGCAGCTCGTCCGCGGAGAAGTTGAACGCGTCCATCTTCAGGGTGAGCGCGTCGTCGAAGAAGTGCAGGTCCGCGCCCACACCGCCCGTGGATTCGATGAGACCCACGCGCAGCGTGGTGAAGTAGTAGCGCTTGGCGAACTGGAGGCTGACCTTGAAGGACTCCTTGGTCACCTTCTGCGTCTGGATGACTGGGTCGCCTTCCGACGGCGGGTTGGTCTGCACCACCTGCGTGCTCACCGAACCGCGAGGATCGTCGATGATCTCCAGCAGGTAGTACTTGTCCGGCCTGGTGATGAGCCGCAGCGACAGGCCATTCTTCGACGCGCCCTGGGACACCAGGTATTGGCTGACCAGGCTCACTTCCGTCTGGATGTTGGTGAGGCGGGTGGCGAAGTCGGAGATGTCGTAGACAGCCTCGTTGACGCGCTGGCCCAACTGCTCGTCGGTGAGCAGCGCGCCCGCGGCGCCCTCGCCGTCCTTCACCTTGCGGGTGATGTCCTCCAGGTTGGCGAGCGTGTTGTCCAGCCGGCCCAGGGTCTGCTTGAGGCTGGAGACGCTCTCCTTGAACTCCCCTTCCCCGCTGCCCACGATGTTCTTGACGGTGCCCAGCACCTCGCGAACATCCTTGGTGATCATCTCCACGTTGTTGACGATGCGGCCCACGTCCGCGCCGTTGCTCTGGGTGATGGCGCGCACGTCGGAGGACACGCCCTCCACGTTCGCCATGATGGTGTCCAGGCGGTCCGTGTTGCGGCGCACCGTCGCGTCCACCGAGTCCGACAGGCGCACCATGTTCTCCACGATGCGCTCCAGCGAGCCGGCGCCCTTCTCCCCTCCCAGCACCTCGCGCAGCGCGCCCGTCACCTGCTGGATGTCGGAGGTGATCTGCGACAGGGACTCGAACACCGCCTCCACGCCCTGCGTGTCGATGACGCGGCGGATCTGCCCGCCGTTCTCCAGCGCGGGCGCCTGTTCGGTGCCGGGGTTCAGATCCAACAGGTAGTCGCCCAGCAGCGACTCCGAACGCTTGGTGATGGCCGCGTCCTGGCGCACATCCACGCCCTTGCGGATCTTCAGCCAGACCTTGGCGCGGGTGCCCTCCAGGGTGATGTCGCTGATCTCCCCCACGGGGATGCCGGCGATCTGCACCCGGCCGCGCACGGCGAGGCCGGAGGCGTCCCGGAAATAGGC
The DNA here is from genome assembly GCF_003611635.1 of Corallococcus terminator. Lineage (GTDB taxonomy): Bacteria > Myxococcota > Myxococcia > Myxococcales > Myxococcaceae > Corallococcus > Corallococcus terminator. The sequence goes on from NZ_RAVZ01000113.1 coordinate 17,468, forward strand.
CCACACCTGGGTGGATTCCCGGTCGCTCAGTCCGCCCTTGGTGGCGAACAAGACGAACGTGATGAGGAATGCCCCCGCGGCGATGACCAGCAGGCCCACACGGAAGGGCGTGACGAGCTTCTTCACCTGATGTGACTCCGAGCGCTACCGGCCGCGCGCGACTCTAACGATTTGCATGCCGGGTGCCAGCTTTTCATGGGAGGCGGAAATTCTTGCGGTCCCTAGTTCTTGCCGAACCACGTCTGGAGGAAGACCTGGACGGCGGGCTGCGTGGATTCACGCAGTTGTTCCGGGGGGCCGTTCTCCACGATGACGCCCTTGGAGAGGAAGGCAATCTGATCCGCCACGTTGAAGGCGGAGGCGATGTCGTGGCTGATGACCACGCTGGTGACGCCCAGTTCCTTCTGCGCGGTGAGGATCATCTCATCCACGGAGTCGGTGGTGATGGGGTCCAGGCCGGTGGTGGGCTCGTCGTAGAGGACGACCTTGGGGTCCAACACCACGGCGCGCGCCAGGCCCACGCGCTTGCGCATGCCGCCGGAGAGGTCCGCGGGGAAGCGGTTCTCCACCTCCGGCTTGAGGCTCATCAGGTCCAGGCGCTTGCGCACCTTCTCCCGGATGGCGTCCTCGGAGAGCGAGGTGTGCTGTCGCAGGGGGAAGGCGACGTTCTCGAACACCGTCATGGAGTCGAAGAGCGCGGCGGCCTGGAACACCATGCCGAAGCTGCGGCGGACCTGCTGCAGGCCCTGCACGCTCATGGGAACGATGTCCTCCCCGTCGATGATGACCTTGCCGGTGTCGGGCTTGAGCAGGCCGATCATGTGCTTCATCAGCACCGTCTTGCCGGAGCCGGAGCCGCCCAGGATGACGCAGGTGCTGCCCGCCGGCACGGTGAGGTTGATGCCGGTGAGGACCTTGGTGGAGCCAAAGGTCTTGTGCAGGTCCACGATGTCGATCATCGGCTTCGTCGACCCGGGGGACGCGGGCCGGGCCGAGGGGGAGTCCGGCGGGCCCATCAGTGCATCATCATGCCGACGATGAAATCGAGGATGAAGATGGCCAGGGCGCTGGACACCATCGCCTCCGTGGTGGCCTGACCCACGCCCTTGGCGCCGCCGGAGGCGTTGTAGCCCTTGAAGCAGCAGATGAGGGCCACGGCCAGACCGAAGATGGCGCCCTTGAGGAGGCCCTCATAGACGTCCGAAGGCGACATCCACTGCTGGGTGCGCGACAGGAAGGTGCCGGGAGAGATGCCCAGGCCGAACACCGCGACGATGTAGGCGCCTGTCATGCCCGTGGTGTTGAAGAGCATGGTGAGCGCGGGGACCATGAACAGGCCCGCGAGCACCCGGGGCACCAGCAGGTACTGCACCGGGTTGACGGCCATGGTCTCCAGCGCGTCCACCTGTTCGGAGACGCGCATGGTGCCCAGCTCCGTGCACATGGCGGAGCCGGCGCGCATGGTGACCATCAGCGCGGCGAACACGGCGGACAATTCGCGGGTGAGCGTCAGGGCCACGGTGGGGCCCACCAGGCTTTCGGCGTCGAACAGGGCGAAGGCGGTGGACGTCTGGAGGGCGAACACCATGCCGGTGAAGCTGCCCGTCAACCCGACGATGAAGATGGAGCCCACCCCCACGAAATCCAGTTGGGTGAACAGGTTGTGCAGGCGGTAGGGGCGCCGGAAGCTCCAGCGGAAGATGTCCAGGCCCATGGCGACCACGCCGCCAATGGTGGCGACGACGTCGATGAGGCCCTTGCCGAAGCCCTCCACCGACTGGACGAAGGCGCCGGTCAGGCGGTTCGGTTTGCTGGGGGTCTCGGTGGTCATGCGTTCAGGCCGGCTACTCTACGTGCCCCCGCCGCGCGCACAAGCGAAGTCCCTTGCCGGGTTATCCCACCCCCACCGCCATGGTTGGTTGGCAGGGGGCCGCGCGCGTGGCGGACAGGTGGGATGCGATGGGGCTTCCTCCTCCAGGGGCTGGCCGTTATGTTCCGCGACCCTTTTCCTTCCACGCCCGGCGCGCCCTTCAGGGGAGTTGCCGGGCCAGAGCGAAACAACAGCATGGCTACCCTGAAGGTCGGCGGCGAGGTGGATTCCCTCTGCACCCGCTGCAAGATGTCTCTCGCTCACACCATCCTGGCGATGGTCGGTCCGAAGATCGCACGCGTCCGCTGCAACACGTGCAACGGGGAACACGCGTTCCGCGGCAAGCCCGGCACCACGGACCGTCCCACGAAGGCCGCCACGGCGAAGGCCGCGCGCGCGGCCAGCGGCACCACGCGCACCACGCGCGCGGAGAAGGTGGTCATCTCCTTCGACGATCAGCTCGCGGGCAAGGACATCGCCAGCGCGCCCAAGTACAGCCCCAAGGACACCTACCGGGTGGATCAGGTCATCCACCACCCGACCTTTGGCGTCGGGCTGGTGACCGCGGTGCGCGGCGACAAGGTGGACCTCACCTTCCGCTCCGACACCAAGACGCTGGTGCACGGCCGTGGAGGCGGCGCGCCGGCGGACCGGCCCGCCTTCAGCCCGCCGTCCAAGATGAACTCGGGCCCGGCGGACAAGCCCATGGCCGAAGTGCCCATGGACGAGGAGCTGCCCGAGGTCGCGATCCTTCCCTCGGATGAGGAGTTGGACAACGCCGCGCCTGCCGAGGATTGACCCGAAGGCAGGAGCGGCGGTCAACTGCTAGACGGGTTTTCCCGTATGCGTCCGCCGCTCCTCCTCGCAGTCCTCCTCTGGGTGTCGCTCGCCGCCGTGGCGCGGGCGGAACCGCCCGAGGTGGAAGCAACACCCGGGCGCGTGGTGCTCGGGCAGGACCAGACCGTGGTCGTACGGGTGCGGGTGCCGAAAGGCGCCGGCCCCGTGCGCGCGGCGGCCTCTTCCGGCACCTGGGAGGCGACGCGGGTGGAGGGCGGCGCGGAGCGCGTCTTCCGCTGGACGCCGCCGCCGGTGCGCCATCCGCTGTGGGCAGTGCTGGCTTTCTGGGTGGAGGACGGACGACCCCCGGAAGTCACCCCCGTGCGTATTGCCCTGCTGGGACGCACGACGCTGGACGTGTCCACCGCGCCGGGCGCGGAGGTGGTGGTCGCCGTCGGTGAGGCGCGCTTCGGGCCGGTGAAGGCGGACGGGCGGGGCCGCGCGCAGGTCCCGGTGGAGGTGCCTCCGGATGCGAAGGAGGCGCGCGTGCTCGCGACGCGGGGCACACTCACCACGGACCGCAGCGCCCCGTTGGAGGTTCCCTCCGAACGCCCGCTGGTCGCCGCGCTCACGCCGGATCCGCTGTCGCCGGAGGACGGGGGCTGGCTGATCCTCGCGGGCACGGAGGGCCCGGTGCCGCCGTCGGAGCTGGAGGTCGCCGCGGAGGACGCCACGGTGAAGGCCGAGCCTCCGGAGAACCGGGCGCGCTTCACGGTGCGGCCGAACGAAGGGGCCACCCGCGTCTCCGTCACGGTGCGCTGGCGCGAGGTGGATCCCACCGTGGAGCCCACCACCGAAGCCGTGCGGATCCAGGCGGGCGTGCTGCCCGCGCGGCCACGGCCTCCGGAGCCGGTGGAGGTCACCGCGCCCGCCTCCCCTTCCCTGCCCCCGCTGGCCGAGGCTCCGCGCAGGAGGGACAAACGGCTGTCATTGTTCCTGTTGGGCGGCGCCACGTTCGCGAGCGGCGCCAATGGCGGACCGCTGCTGTCATTGGGTGTCTCCGTTCCGCTGCCTGTCTGGAATGGACGGCTGGCGGCGGAAGCCGAAGCGGGGCTTCGCTACGCGACGTTCGACGCGCAGGAGGATGGCGTGCACTCGCGCGTGTGGGGCATTCCCCTGCTTTTGTCCGCGCGGGTTATCCTTTTCCAGCATGGCTCCTTCCAACTGGACGGCCGAGCAGGCGGAGGAGTGCTGCCTTTCAGCCACCGGCTGTCGGTGAAGGCATCTCAGACCTCGGACGGCTTCCCGACGACCGAGGATGAGAGCAGAGTCACGGCCATGGGATTCCTGTCCGCGCAGGGTGCGTATGACATTGGCCGCTGGAGCGTCCTCGCGGAGGTGCGCGCCGCGCTCGCTCCCGTGGAGACCGAACTCCTGCGGGCCGAACTGGGTGGCGTGTCCGTGTCCGCGGGGCTGAGGTTCACCCCGTGAAGCGGGCAACGTTCGCGCTCGTGGGCTGGGCCTTGCTGGCGTGGGCCTGTTCGGGAAGCTCCTCGCTGCCGCAGCCCCGCATCCTCTCGGTGGAACCGGACACGCTGCTCGTCAACGAGAAGGACGAGTCCCTCACCGTGCGCTTCGAGGCGCGCTACGCCGTGTCCGTGGACTACGGCGAGGAGAAGGTGAACACCCGCGTGACGGCGACGGGCACCGTCTGGGTGGATGAGAAGGAAGCGGCGGTGACGCACTTCGATCCTTCAGGCGTCGTCGTCGTGACGGTGCCCCGGGGCCTGGGTGCGGGCGCGCACGCGGTGAAGCTGCGGCTGGACGACGGGCGGGAGGCGGAGAACGAAGGAACCCTCACCCTGAAGCCTCCTGGAAAAGACAAGGAAGCGGATCCCGAAGAGGAGTGGGACGCCGGGGTGCTGATCGCCTTCGACGCGGGCGGGGACGACGCGGAGGTCGACGCGGGCTCCATGGAGGACGCGGGGACGCCAGGGGATGCGGGCGCTGATCCGGATGCCCCCATCCTCGCGGGCGACATCACGGGCTTCACGTTCGACGCCATCGAAGGCGCGCGCACGAGCCGCCTGTCGTTCACCATCACCGTGCGCGCCGAAGGCCCCCGGGCCGCGCACTTCGACGGCTCCGTGGAGCTGACGTCCTCGCGAGGCAAGGTGACGCCCACGAAGATCGGCCCCTGCGACAACGGCGTGTGCGCCGCCATCGTCACCGTGGACGCCACCGAGGGCCCCGTGCAGCTCTCCGCGCTGGACAGCTACGGCGTGGGCGGCACGTCCAACAGCTTCATGCTGAACCACTACCAATAGACGCTGCCCCCGCTCACCCGGCCGCGCGCAGCAGCTCCAGGGCCCGCAGCATGTCCGGAGGCAGCGGGGCTTCCACCGCGCGCGCTGGGACGCCCGGCAACGCCGGCCACTCCACGCGGGCGGCATGCAGCGGAGTACGGGTCAGCACCTCCTGCGCCCCCTGCCCTCCCAGTTCCGCTTCCGTGAGGGGTGCCTCGCGGCCGTACTGGTGGTCCACGAGCAGCGGATGCCCCAGGGCCAGCAGGTGCACGCGAATCTGGTGCGTGCGCCCCGTCACCGGCTCCGCCTCCACCAGAGAGGCCTGGGCGAAGGTCTCCACCGGCCGCACCCGCGTGCGCGAAGGCTTCGCGTCCGGTTCCTCCGGCCGGGCCACGCGCATGCGGCCCTTGCGGCCCGCCACCAGGGGCGCGTCCACCCACTGCGGCGCCTCCAGCCGGCCTTCCACCAGGGCCCGGTAGCGCTTGCGCACCTTGCCCGCCTCGAAGGCCTGGGAGAGCGCGCGGTGCACCGCCGCGTCCAGGGCGAAGACGAGGACGCCGGACGTGTCGCGGTCCAACCGGTGCACCACGAACACCTTGCGGCCCAGCTCCGCCTCCAGCGTGTCGCGGAGGCACGGGCCGCCTTCCCGGCCAGGGATGACGAGCACCCCGGCCGGCTTGTCCACCACCATCACCCCCGCGCCGTCGAAGAGGATGCGGGCGCTGCCGCTGCTCACTCGTACTCCGACGCCGACACCACGGTGATGGGGCCCAGCCCTTCGAGCAGCGGCTTCACTTCCGACGCCTTGCCCAGCACGACGATGACGGGCGCGTCCGCGAAGGCGTACTTCTTCGCCACCCGGGCCACGTCCTTGGGCGTCACCGCGCGCAGCCGGTCGCGGAACTTCTCCACCCAGTCATCCCCCAGGCCGTGCATGCGGACATCCGCGATGACGGACGCGACGGACTCATTGGTCTCCGTGCGCAGCGGGTACAGGCCGGCCAGGTAGCTCTGCGCGTCCTTCAGCTCGCGCGGCTTCAGGCCGCCGTCGCGCACGCCGTGGATCTGCTCCAGCGCCACGTCGATGATCTCCCGCGTGGAGGCCGTCTTCGTGAACGTGGACAGCGCGAACACGCCGCCCGCGCTCATCGTGTCGAAGTAGGAGCTGACGCCGTAGGTGAGGCCGCGGTTGACGCGGATCTCGTTCATCAGCCGCGACGTGAACCCGCCGCCCAGCGCGATGTTCATCGCCGTCGCCGGGAAGTAGTCCTCGTGACCCAGCCAGAAGCCCGGGCCGCCCAGGCGCACCTGCGACTGCGTCTGGTCCGGCTTGTCGATGAGCAGCACCTGCCCGGCCTTCGCCAGCGGCTCCTGCTTGCGAGGCAGTTCCGTGGGCGCGTCCGGTCCGCCCGTCCAGCCGGCGAACGCACGCTCCGCTTCCGCGGCCACCGTCTCCGGCGCGATGGCGCCCACCACCGTGAGCATCGACACGCGCGGGCCCATGCGCTCCGCGTGGAAGCGCACCACGTCGTCGCGGGTGAACGTGGACACGGTGCGCTTGATGCCGCCCAGGTCGCGCCCGTAGGGGTGGTCTCCCCAGAGCACGCGGCTGAAGGCGCGGTCGGCGATGGCGGACGGGTCGTCCAGGTCGTTGGCGAACTGCGCCAGCGCGCGGTCCCTCGCGTCCAGCACCTCCTGCTCCGGGAACGTGGGCTCGCGCACCACCTGCCCCAGGACATCCAGCATCGCGGAGAAGTGCTCCGCGGGCGTCGTGAGGTAGACGGACAGCACGTCCTCGTTGACGCCCGCGTAGAGGCTGGCGCCCACGAACTCCACGGCCTCGCTGATGGCGTCGGCATCCAGCTTCTGGGTGCCCCGGCGCATCAGCCGCGCGGTGAAGTCCGCCAGGCCGTCCTTGCCCGGAGGGTCCCACACGCCACCCGCGCGCATGATGAGCCGCACGGAGACGAGCGGCAGCGGGCCGCGTTCGGCGGCGATGACCTTCAGGCCGGTGGACGTGGTGCTCTCATGCAGCTCCGGCAGCTTCAGCGCGCCGGTGGCCGCCGTCTGGGGCACCAGGGTCAGCTTCGTCTTCTTGTTCCTGGCCGGCTTGGAGCGCGCCGGGGCCTTGGCGCGGACGGCCGCGACCTTCTTGCGGGCGCTGGCGGCCGGTTTGCGCACGGCCTTGGCAGCCTTGCGGACGGTCTTCTTCACGGAGGCGATTTTTCGGGTGGCCATACGCGGGAGGGGTTTCCTCGCGGGACGCTTCAAGCGTCCGCGTCGTCGCCGGGCTCGATGGCGCCGGCTTCGGGCTGGAGGGTGACCACCGAGCGACGCTCGGGGGCGAAGTACTTCGCGGCGACGGCCTGCACCTGCTCCGGCGTCACGGATGCGTAGAAGGTCGGCAGGGACAGGCCTTCACGCCAGTCGCCCAGCAGGGCCTCGTAGTGGCCCAGGGCGTGGCCCCGGCCACTGTTGGTGGACAGCTCGCGCAGGTGGTCCGCGCGCAGGTTGTTCTTCGCCTTCTGGAGCTCCTTCTCGGTGACACCCTCGCGCGAGAGCTTCTCCAGCTCCGCGTACAGCAGGGCCTCCACCTTCGCCGGATCCGAGTCCGGCTTGAGCTCCAGGTAGAACATCACGGTCCCCGGATCGATGCGCCAGCTCCAGTCGAGCATCACCGACACGGCGGCCTTCTGGTCATACACCAGGGACTTCACCAGCCGGCTGCCCTCGCCCTTGGTGAGGATGTACTGGGCCACATCCAGCACCAGCGTGTCCTCCTGGCTGGCGGAGGGGCCCCGGAAGCCGATCATCACCGACGGGGACTGCGCGGGGTGGCGCACCACGGCGCGGCGCTCGCCCTTCTGCTCCGGCTCCGCGTTGATCACCGGCAGCGGCGACGGGCCGCGCGGGATGTCGCCGTAGTAGCGGCGCACCAGCGCGAGCGTCTTCTTCGGGTCGATGTCCCCACAGATGTAGAGCACCGCGTTGTTGGGCGCGTAGTACGTGCGGAAGTACTCCTGGCAGTCCTCGCGAGTGATGTTCTCGATGTCCGCCATCCACCCGATGACGGGCCAGCGGTACGCGTGCGCCTTGTAGATGAGCGTCCCCAGCTCCTCGTCCATCATCCCGGGGATCTCATTGTCCACCCGGACGCGGCGCTCCTCCTTGACGACCTCGCGCTCGCTGGCCAGGGTCTTGTCGGAGATGCTCAGCGAGCGCATCCGGTCCGACTCCAGGTCGAGCACCGTCTCCAGCGCGTCGGCGGAGAAGTCGTCGTAGTACACCGTCATGTCGTTGGACGTGTACGCGTTGGAGCGGCCGCCGTTCGACTCGAGCGTCTTGTCGAACATCTTGGGGCCGTACTTCTTCGCCCCGTTGAACATCATGTGTTCGAACAGGTGGCTGATGCCGGTGATGCCGGGCCGCTCGTTGCGGCTGCCCACCTGGAAGAAGGTGTAGAGGCTCACCACCGGGGCCTGATGGTTCGCCAGCAGGCGGACCTTCAGACCGTTGGGCAGCGTTGCCTCGTGAACGTCGAAGAGGGCGTGGAGGATGGGGTCCACCGCGCGCGCGGGGGACCGCGGGGATGCCTTGGCCATAGGTGCCCCACCGTAACCACGGCGGGCCTAGAGATCCACGACACCTTCACGCAGTGCCATCACCACCGCGTCCACATGGGAGTTGACGCCCATCTTCCGGTAGATATGCGACAGGTGCGTGCGCACCGTCCGGCGCTCCAGCGTCATCACCTGCCCCACCTCCGCGTTGGACAGGCCCTTGGCCACGTAGCGCAGCACGTCCAGTTCCAGGGCGGACAGTCCCCAGGGCAGCTCCGCGGGCTTCTGGGCGGGCTTCGCCTGGACGGACTGGAAGTAGTTCCAGAAGCGGCGCGCGATGATGGGCTCCAGCACCGTGCCGCCCGCCATGACCTCCTGGATGGCGGAGCGGATCTTCTCCGGCCCCACGCGCTTGACCAGGTAGCCGGACGCGCCGGCCTGGATGGCCTCGTAGACCTTCTGCTCCTCCTCGAAGGACGTGAGGATGAGGATCTCCACCTCCGGGGCGCGGCGCTTGACCTTCTGGGTCACCTGGATGCCGTGCATGCTCGGCAGCTCCAGGTCCAGCAGGACGAGCTGCGGGCGTTCCCGGACGATGTCCTCCACCGCCTGTTCGCCGTCCTGCGACGTGCCCACCAGCTCCAGTTCGGGGAAGGTGTTGAGGACCTTGAGCAGGTTGCGCAGGAGCTGCGGTTGGTCCTCGACGACGAAGATGCGCGTGCGCTCCACGTTCACCGCCTGGTGGGGGGAGGCTGGAACTGTTCCTCCAGCTTCTGGTGCTGGCCCCGCGAGAAGCGGAGCTGGAAGTCCTTGCGCTCGCCCGTGGACAGCGCGACCACGCGGATGTCGCGCGTGCCGACGCGGACCGGGAAGTTCACCAGCGGCGTGGTGCGGCCCACCCGCGCGCCGTCGATGTAGACCCGCGCCGGGAGGTTCGTGCGCAGCGTGAGGAACGCGCGCTGGGCCTTGGCGGGCACCGCCGGTTCGCTGCCGTCCCCCTCGTCCTCCTGATCCTCCAGGTCCTGGGAGGTCGCGGAAGGAGGTGGAGCG
>NZ_RAVZ01000114.1 GCF_003611635.1 Corallococcus terminator
CTCCGCCCCCTGGGCTGGAGACGCCGCCCGCCTCCGGAGGCCCTGGAACGGGCCCTAACAAGGACGACTCCGGCGGGTCCGATACAGGACACCCCACTGCGACCACCCCCGAACAGCCGGGCACCCTGGCGCCCGTCCGCCCGGTGACGCTGGTCGTCGGCGGCGACGTGACGGTGGGCCACCACTACCAGACGTACTTCGATGAACAGGTGGGCAAGGGCCGCTCGCGCGAGGAGATGTACGCGTACGGCTTCCGCGAGGTGAAGCCCATCGCGGACTCCGGCGACCTGTTCGTCGTGAACCTGGAGTGCCCGTACACGGACAGCGCGGAGAAGCTGCCCAAGAACTTCAACTTCAAGGCGCGGCCGGAGCTGGTGAACGTGCTCAAGGCCGGCAACGTGGGCGTGGTCAGCCTCGCCAACAACCACATGATGGACTACGGCGCGCAGGGGCTGCTGGACACGCTCACGACGCTGGAGGCCGCGGGCGTCCCCTTCTTCGGCGCGGGGAAGAACCTCGCGGAGGCGCGCCGCCCGGCCATCCTGACCGTGGGCGGTCTGCGGATCGCGTTCCTGGGCTACTTCTTCCTGGGCACCCGCAACATCGAACCTCGGCAGGTCTACGCCACGGAGACCACACCGGGCGTGGCCGGGCACTTCTCCGACGTGGAGGTGATGGAGCGGATGATGGTGGAGGACATCACCGCGGCGAAGGCGCAGGCGGATCTGGTGCTGCCCTTCTTCCACTGGGGCATCGAGGGCAACACCACCCCTGAGCCGTACCAGGTTCGGCTCGCGCACGCGGCCATCGACGCGGGCGCGGCGGGCGTGCTCGGCAGCCACCCCCACGTGCTCCAATCCATGGAGCTGTACCGGAACGCGCCGGTGGTCTACTCGCTGGGCAACTTCGTGTTCGGCGGGAACTGGAACCCCCGGGACAAGCGCAGCGTCCTGTGGAGGGCGCGCTTCGGCTCCACGGGTTATCTGTCCAGTGACGTGCTGCCGCTCAGGACCGACCGCTATCCGGAGTTTCCCGTCCAGCCGGTGCCCGTGACGGGTGCCGAGGCCGAAGGGGTGATGACGCTGCTGCGCACCGCGTCGGAGGTGCCGGGACGGGGGTTGGAGCGGATGCTGCCCGCGTTGAACCCCTCGGAAGCCGGTGAGTCAGGGGCAGGGGCCCGGCCGCCCCCCTCCTCGGATGTCCGAGGGGGGGAGTAGCCTGGGTGCTACTTGTTGTTGCGCTGGCCGCGCTTGAAACGGTTGCGGCGGCGCTTCAACTGCGCCTTCCGCGTCTTGGCGCGGTTGGCGAGCTTCTTCTTGGAACGATTACCCTTCTGTGCAGGCATGATCGAAGGCTCCGTGTTGGGCGTGAATCGGGCCGCACCGGGCGGCGACGGGGGGCGTTCTTACATCCCCATGCCCAGACGGCCAAGGTTTTCCTTGACGCCCACGGCCCTTGCCACGGGGCGGCCAAAGGGGCAAGACGCCCCGGGACCCACGCATGATTGACAAATTGGAAGAGGTCGAGCGCCGTTTCGAGCGGCTCACGGCCGACCTGTCGAACCCCGAAATCCTCGCCGATACGGCGAAGCTCCAGAAGGTCTCCAAGGAGCGCGCCGCCCTGGAGCGGCTGGTGGAGACGTTCCGGGCCTACCGCAAGGTGCTGGCGGATCTGTCGGAGGTGGAGACCTGGCTGGCCAGCTCCGACCCCGACGAGAAGGCCTACGCCCGCGAGGCCCTGCCCGCCCTGAAGGAACAGCGCGAGGTGCAGGAGTCCGCGCTGAAAATCCTCCTGCTGCCCAAGGATCCCAATGACGAGAAGAACGTCATCCTGGAGATCCGCGCGGGCGCGGGCGGCGACGAGGCGGCCCTCTTCGCCGAAGAGGTCATGCAGATGTACCTGCGCTATGCGGACCGCAAGGGCTGGAAGGCGGACATCCTGGACATGAGCGCGGGCAACGCAGGCGGCGTGAAGGACGCCACCGTGACGCTGTCCGGCGACGCCGTGTTCAGTCAGCTCAAGTACGAGTCCGGTGTTCACCGGGTCCAGCGCGTGCCGGCCACGGAGACGCAAGGGCGCATCCACACCTCCACCATCACCGTGTCGGTGATGCCGGAGGCGGAGGACGTGGACGTGCAGATCAACCCGGCGGACATCGAGATGCAGGTGATGCGCTCCACGGGCGCCGGTGGCCAGAGCGTGAACACCACGGACTCCGCGGTGCGCCTCATCCACAAGCCGTCCGGCATCGTGGTGAAGTGCCAGCAGGAGAAGAGCCAGGGGAAGAACCGCGCCATGGCCCTGCGCATGCTGCGCGCGAAGCTCTATGACATGGAGCAGGAGCGCATCCGCAACGAGCGCGACTCCATGCGCCGCGGGCAGGTGGGCACGGGCGACCGCAGCGAGAAGATCCGCACGTACAACTTCCCGCAGGACCGGCTCACCGACCACCGCATCGGCCTCACCGTGCACAACCTGCCCGCCATCATGGTGGGCAACGTGGACGACGTCATCACCGCCTGCCGCACGCACTACCAGGCGGAGGCCCTCAAGGCGCAGACGGGCAGCGGGCGCCCCTCCGGCGAAGCATGAGCGACGTCTGGACCATCCGCCGGGTCCTCACCTGGACGACGCAGCACTTCGAGAAGCGTCAGGTGGACGCGCCCCGGCTCACGACGGAAATCCTGCTGGCGCACGTGCTCAAGACGGGCCGCGTGCGCCTGTACGTGGACCTGGACCGGCCCCTGGCGAAGGAGGAGCTCACCGCGTTCCGCGCGCTCATCGAGCGCCGCCTCGCCGGAGAGCCCACCAACTACCTGACGGGCACGAAGGAGTTCTACAACCGGCCCTTCAAGGTGGATGCGCGCGTGCTCATCCCCCGGCCGGAGACGGAGCTGCTGGTGGAGGCCATCCTCCACGCGGTGCCCAAGGACGCGCCCTCGAAGGTGCTGGACGTGTGCACGGGCTCCGGCTGCATCGCCATCAGCGTGGCGGCCGAGCGCCCCCAGGCCACCGTGTTCGCCACCGACCTGTCCCCGGACGCGTGCGCGCTGGCGAAGGAGAATGCCCAGGCGCTGGGTGTGGCGGACCGCGTCTTGGTGCTGGAGGGCGACCTGTTCGGGCCCCTGTCCCCGGACGCGAGATTCCAGGTGGTGGTGTCGAACCCGCCGTACATCGACTCGGGCGACATCGCCGGGCTGTCGGCGGAGGTGCGCCGCGAACCCCGGCTGGCGCTGGATGGCGGGCCGGATGGCCTGACGGCGTTGCGGCGGGTCATCCAGGGCGCCCGGCGGGTGCTGGAGCCTGGCGGACTGCTTGCATTGGAGATGGGGGAGACCCAGGGAAGCGCCGTCCTGGAGCTCCTGCGGGCCGCGGGGTACGCGGACGCGCGTGTGGAGAAGGACCTGGAACGGCGTGAACGCATGGCGTTCGGGACACAGCCCGCGGCCTGACGGCCACAGGGCCGAGGCTGGGAAGAGGCACGGGAAGACATGGACAAGATCGTTCTGAAGGGTGGCACCCCGCTGCACGGTGAGGTGGAGGTGTCCGGCGCGAAGAACGCGGCGCTGCCCATCCTCGCCTCCGCGCTCCTGGCGGAGGGCACCACCACCTTCCGCAACGTGCCGGACCTGGCGGATGTGAAGACGATGCTGGCGGTGCTGCGCACGATGGGGTGCGAGGCCGAGCGGCTGACGGGCAAGAAGGCCGACACCTGTGAAATCAGCATCACCGGGGACATCACCCCGGAGGCGCCCTACGACCTGGTGAAGACGATGCGCGCCAGCATCCTGGTGCTGGGGCCGCTCGTCGCGCGCTTCGGCCGGGCGCGCGTGTCCATGCCGGGAGGGTGCGCCATTGGCGCGCGGCCCATCGACCAGCACCTGAAGGGCTTGAAGGCGCTGGGCGCGGAAATCCACCTGACCGAAGGGTACGTGGAGGCCCGGGCGAAGCAGCTCAAGGGCGGCATGGTCAACTTCGACGTCATCACCGTCACCGGCACGGAGAACGTGATGATGGCGGCGGTGCTCGCGAAGGGCCGCACGGTGATGGAGAACTGCGCGCGCGAGCCGGAGGTGGAGGAGCTGGCGCGGGTGCTCAACAAGATGGGCGCGAAGGTGGAGGGGGCGGGATCGTCCGTCATCACCATCGAGGGCGTGGAGTCCCTGAACCCCGTGGACCACGCCATCCTGCCGGACCGCATCGAGGCGGGCACGCTGCTGGTCGCGGCGGCCATCAGCGGGGGCAACGTGCTGGTGAAGCACGCCCGGCCGGAGCACCTGGACGCGGTCATCGACAAGCTGCGCGAGTCGGGCTGCACCATCACCGCCGAGGGTGGCGGCCTGCGCTGCAAGGCGCCCAAATCGCTCAAGTCGGTGAACATCACCACCACGGAGCACCCGGGGTTCCCCACCGACATGCAGGCGCAGTTGATGGCGCTGATGACGGTGAGCCACGGCACGTCGGTCATCTCCGAGAACATCTTCGAGAACCGCTTCATGCACGTGCCGGAGCTGCACCGGCTGGGTGCCGACATCACCATCCAGGGGCACACCGCGGTGGTGAAGGGCGTGAAGGGCCTGAGCGGCGCCCAGGTGATGGCCACCGACCTGCGGGCCAGCGCGTCGCTCATCCTGGCCGGCCTCCGGGCCGACGGGCAAACCGAGGTGAGCCGCGTCTACCACCTGGACCGGGGGTACGAGCGCCTGGAGCGGAAGCTGCGCGGCCTGGGGGCGGACATCCGGCGGGTGAAGGAGCGGGCCTGAGCCCTGGGGGCTGGTCGAACGCCCGTTGCCAACAGAAGCAGCCGCATGGGTTGCATCCGAATTTTTGGGCGACCTATCATTCTCCATTCACCGGGGAGCATCGCTCCCCTTTTCAGGAGAATGAGCCGCCCCATGGATTGCCCCGCTGGTTGCGACGTCGAAATGGCTGATCTCGAGGGAGATCACGAGACGTTGCGGGAATGTAAAGAATGCGGCGGGCTGTGGATCAACGTCGCGGACCTCAACCGGATCCTCCTGCACAACAACCTGCTCGGGCTCGAAGGCCAGGGCGGCAAGGTGGACGCGGAGGCCCTGACCGGTAACTGCCCGGACTGCAAGGTCGACCTGGTACGGGTCGACGGCGGCGACCGGCAGCACCCCCTGCACTTCGACTCCTGCGAGTCGTGCGGCGGCATCTTCCTGGAGTCGGAGTTCGCGGACGCGGCCGACGCCAAGCAGGCGGAAGCGAAGATCATCACCTTCTTCCGCAACTTCGACGCGAAGCGGAAGACCCGGGCCGCCATCTAGCCGGCCGACGCCCGGGCCCTGTTCCGGGTGTCGTCAGGGATGGCTGCGGAAGTCGCTCCCCCACTCCTCGGGGAGCGCACCCTTCAGCGACAGCGAGGCGGACGCCTTCGGCCCCTCTTCGGCCTGGCTCCGCTCGAAGGCCACTGGCACCCTGCCCTTCTTGGGGATGTCCAGCGTCACGCGGCCGCCGGACACCGTGTAGGTGCCGGTGACGACCGTGGTGGGCTCGGGCGTCTCCAGGGGCTCCAGCGAGAAGCGCCAGGTGCCGTCCACGAAGAAGGACAGGAAGCGCTCCGGGGCGCCTTCATGGCCGCCGAACCACGTGCCCAACAGCGGCGCCACTCGGGCTTCGTACTTGAAGCGGGTGGCGAGCGCGGGCGCGTTGAGGGGCTTGCCGCCCGAGTAGAGGACCAGGTCGGTGATGCACACCGGAGCGCCCTCCTTCGTGCCGGGGAAGCGGTCCGCCACCTCCAGGACGAAGCGCGCGCCGAACAGGGGCTGCGTCAGGGGCACCGCCTGCAGGCCGCGCTTGTCCTGCACGGTGACGCTGCGCGAGGCCTCCACGCTGGTGAGGGTGAACTTGCGCACCCGGCCGTTGGCCTTGAAGGCGTCGCGGGAGGTGCCGTCGCCCGTGTAGACGCGCACCTCGTCCAGGGTGACGGGCTCCTTGAAGCCGATGATGACGTGGGCGGGCTTCTCCCCTTCGGCGCACCACGCGGTGGTGTCCCGGCCATCCAGCAGGTTCAGGGGCGAGTAGTGCTCCGGACGCGCATCCTTCTCCACGTAGGCCTCCGCCTGGGCGTACCCGGGCGCGGCCGGCGCGGCGGCGAGGACGGAGGGAGCGGCGAGCAGCAGGGAGGCCACGGACAGGCTTCGCATGGGGCGCATCTTGGATCGTCCCTGGCCCGGGGCTCCAGTCCAGGTGCGCACCTTCCGCCGTCACCGGACACCGCCCCCCCTCGATTCCACCCGGGGCCCTTCCCGGGGGCCTGGATGAAAGCGCCCCGGCGCGGGTTGGGGGTGCTTGACACCCGGACACCCCCGGGCCGACAAGGCGAAGCGACCGAGGAGGAAGACGTGAATCGACGTTGGGGCTGGGTCTGTGTGCTGGGGCTGGGTCTGGGGGTGGCCGCCTGCAAGAAGGACGTCCCGCAGGAAGTGGATGCGGGCGTGGTGGAGACGGGCCCGGCGGCGCTCACGGAGCAGGAGCCCAATGAGCGTCCCGACCAGTCGCTGGCCGTCACGCGCGACAGCGTGGTGACGGGAGGACTGGCGGCGGAGCCCAACAAGCTGGACGAGGACTGGTACCGGCTGGCACCGGGCGCGCCGCGCATCGCGGACGTGACGGTGTCCGGCCTGCCGGGCGGGGACATCAAGCTGGATGTCTACGACCAGGACCGCAACCGGCTGGTGGGCGTCAACAGCGACGGCGAGGGCAAGGGCGAGCGCCTACCCAACCTCTTCGTGGAGAAGGAGCGCTGGGTGGTGGTGTCGCCCGTGCGCAAGGGGATGGGCGGGGCCTACACGCTGGAGGTGAAGTACCGCGCGCCCAACGACGGCGAGGAGCGCGAGCCCAACGACCGCGCCGTGGACGCCGCGGCCCTGCCGCTGGGGCAGACGGTGACGGCGTTCCTGGGGCACTCGGGGGATGAGGACTGGTACCGGGTGGAGCTGCCCGACACCGGCACGCCGGGCGGTGAGGTTCCCGCGCAGGCTCCGGGAACGCCTGCTCCGGGGGCACCAGCCCCCACGGGCGCGGCGGTGCCGCCTCCGTCCGTGCCGGACGAGACGCCGGTCATCGACGACAGCACGGCGCCCTCCCCGGAAGGCACCTTCGCGGGCAGAGAGCCTCCCGCCACGCCTCCGGCGAATCCGCCCACGCCCGCCGGGGAGCTCGCCGGTGAGGCGGCGGCTTCGGCGGTGGTGGATGCGGGCGTGGCGCTGCCGCCCGAGGTGCCGTCGGTCGCGCTGAAGATCGAGCTGTCCGCCGTGGAGGGCGTGCGTCCGGAGATCTCCGTGCTGTCCGCCGCGGAGGCGCCGCTGTTCACGCTGCAGGGCAAGGAGGGCGAACCGCTGGCGCTGCGCAACATCGGCGTGCGCGCGACGGACCGGGTCGTCTACCTGGTGGTGAAGGGCGGCTGGGTGGGCACAGGCAAGGCGCAGCGGCGCACGTTCAACGCGCAGGTGCCCTACACGCTGACCGTGTCGCAGGAGGAGGCGGGGGCGCACGCGGAGCTGGAGCCCAACGACGAGCTGCTCAAGGCGACGCCGCTGACGAGCGCGGGCTACCGCGAGGGCTTCCTGTCGCCCAAGTCGGACGTGGACCACTACGTGCTGACGACGCGCGAGCCGGTGCTGGCCAAGGTGGAGCTGACGGGCGTGGACCGCCTGGACCTCACGCTGTCCATGGTGGAGCCGCCGCAGGGAGACGGACAGAAGGAGACGGTGCTGCTCAAGGCGAACGACGGCGCCCTCAAGGAGCCGGAGCGGCTGAACAACGTCGCGTGCACCGGCACCTGCTACTTCCGGGTGGAGGGGTCCTTCCGCAAGGTGGACGGCAAGTTCGTGAAGGACTTCGAGAACGCGGAGCAGCCCTACCGCATCACCGTCACGACGGTGCCGGACAACGGCAGCGAGGAGCGGGAACCGAACAACACCGCCGAGCGCGCGCAGGACCTGGCGATGGGCAAGGCGGTGCGCGGCACGGTGTACCCGGCGAAGGACGTGGACTACTTCCGGGTGGACCTGTCCGACCGGCCGGTGCGCACGTCCCTCACCGCCACCCTGCTGGGCATCCTCAAGGTGGACGTGGGGCTGTACCTGCACCGCGTGCAGCCGGACGGGAAGCTGACCCTGGTGCAGACGTCCGACCGCGCCAAGGGTGACCAGCCAGAGACCATCCGCTACAGCGCCGAACCGGGCGTCTACCTCTTCGAGGTGCGCGATGCGCGCAACCGCGAGGCCAACTTCCAGGACTCGTACCAGTTGACGGTCGAAGAGGGGGAGTAGCCCCACGGGAAGCGACGTGAACGAAGCCGGAACCCAGGAGGTGATGAACCGCCTCCTGGAAGAGGCCGGTGGCATCGTCGCCACCGCCAGCGATCATGACCTGCCGTTGGGGTTGCGTCGGCGCATCTGGAGGGCCCTGGGGCCGACGGGCCTCCAGGGGTCTGGCCATCACCGGCGGGTGGAGTTGACCCGCGTGAGTGCCCTGCGGGTCCTTCCGCTGTGGAGTGCTCGGTATCCGAAGGACTGCACCCGTGGCGAGCCCTGGCGGCAAGCCAAGCCGTGCTTCACGGGACGATGGAGACCTCCGAAGCGGAGCAGCTCTGGAGCACCTGCTGGGAGCACGTCGTCGAACGATCCTACGGCGAAGGCGAGGACACCTCCGCGTCCGCTGCCGCGTTCAGCTCGGTGCAGGTGCTCAAGACCGCCTTTTGATGGATGAGTTCGGGCTGGAGGCCCCCATCCACGAGGACTCCCGGGACGACACCCTCGACGCGGACGACATGGATGCAGCGCTCTTCGCCGCAGCCGCGGAAGCGGGCGGTGCGCCCTGGGATGCGTCCGCGAACGTGGAGCGTCGCAAGCTCTTCTGGCGGTAGTGGCTCACATCCGCAGTGCCTTCCGTCACCGGGAGCTCCTCCTCCCCCCAGGTCTGACCGGACCGCATCGCACTGTCATTGGACAGGCATGTCGCCGTGAATCCTCGTGTTGGTACGCTGGCTTCGCACCGTTGCCAGGAGAGCACGTTGGCCGAAGCGGGACCCAGGCAGGCGAGGATTGCCATCCTCAATCCATCAGACATCCAGACGCATCTCTTCCGCCTCATTGATGAGGCGGAGCGACGCATCGTGCTCGTCAGCCCGTACGTGCGCATCGACAAACTGCGCAACCTCGTGCGCTACATCCAGAGCGCACTGAAGAGGAAGGTGCAGGTGTCGCTGTTCGTGCGGGTGAAGGATTTCAGCACCGGCAATGAAGACGTGATGGCTTCTGAAGCGCTGGCGCAGTTGCGTCAGGACGGGCTGGACGTTCAGGAGCTGAAAGACCTTCATGCGAAGATCTACTTTTCAGAGAAGCACGCCCTCATCACGTCGCTCAATCTCCTCGAGTCCTCGTTCAACAACAGCATCGAGATTGGCACGTGGCTCCTCGCGGGAACTCCCGAATACGAAGCCGTCGCCACGTTCCTGAAGAGGGAGATCGAACCCACGGCCACCAAGGTCGCGGCCCCCGCAATCTCGCCAGCCCCCTCCCCGCCGACGCAACCATCCGAGCCAATCGCTCCGAAGCGCCCACCGCGAGCCGCCTCGACCCGAGAGAGCCGTCCTCCACCCAAGAGTGACGACATCGTCATCTTCGAGGGAGGCCACTGCATCCGCTGTGGCGATGAACTCGACTTCAACATGGACAGGCCGCTGTGCCGTGACTGCCATGGCGTCTGGAAGCAGTACGGGGCCAAGGACTATCCCGAGAAGTTCTGCCACGGGTGCGGAGCGCCGAAGAAGACCTCCGTGGCCAGACCGCTCTGCTCCCCCTGC
Organism: Corallococcus terminator; assembly: GCF_003611635.1. GTDB lineage: Bacteria > Myxococcota > Myxococcia > Myxococcales > Myxococcaceae > Corallococcus > Corallococcus terminator. The sequence goes on from NZ_RAVZ01000114.1 coordinate 9,836, forward strand.
TTCAAGGAGCTGCCTGCCATCCTCGACGATGAAGACATTGCGTTCTAGGAACCGGGGGAGACGCGCATGAAGAGGTTGTGGTGTTGGCGATGCCAGCAGGAGATGCCGATGCTGGACGAGGTGGAGTTCGCGGAAGTCGCGCGCCTCTATGGCGGAGCCTTCCGCACGACGCCGCCGGGGCAGCACTCCGTCAACGAGCGCTTCGCTCCCGTCACGCTCGCGTATGAGCGGATGACGGGCTGCGTGGGCTGCCACCCCAACGCGGTGATGCACCACCGCATCTCCATGTACGGCCCCCCGTGCACCGCCTGCGGCAAGCCGCTGCGCACACCGCAAGCCCGGTACTGCGCCGCCTGTGGAAGCACCCGCTAGCAGGGCCTCCACCCCGCCAGCGAACAGGGCCTGATTCTTCCCGTTGACAAGGCAGGGCCTCGCCCCTACTTTGGGCCTCGCTTCGCCTGCGGTGGTAGCTCAGTTGGTAGAGCACGAGCTTCCCAAGCTCGGGGTCGAGGGTTCGAATCCCTTCCGCCGCTCACTCGTAAAGGCCGGTAGTTCCTGAGGAAACCCAGGACTACCGGCCTTCGTTTTTCCGGGCCTCGGCTCCCCTTTTAGCGTCGAACAATTCGCGAAAGGCCAGGATCCGACCTGACATGGGCTCCCGCTGCGCTCCGCGCGGCCCCCTCCAGAATCCGGGAGCACTCCATGGTCCACGCCGCTGGTTTCCCTCGTCGCATGACCCGCTGGGCAGGCCTCGCCCTGTTGCTGGGGGGCACCCTCACGGGCTGTGCTCCGCCAGAGACCGAAGCCTTGTTACCCGGTGAACCCGAGGCGGCCCTGGACTCGCAATCCCAGGCGCTGTCCTATCCCAACGGGAGCAGCCGCACGGTGGTGTCCCGGCGCGTCGTCTACAAGGACGCCTCTGGCGCCTACCAGCCAGCACCGGGCTTCGAGCAGTTCCGCGCGGCCGGCGCCTCCGACAGCACGCTCCACACCATCCGCATCGCCCAGGTGGAGGCCCCGAGCGTGCGCGAGGCCCTCGTCTTCATGACCGCCGGGCAGAAGATCTCCAGCAGTGGCCACTCCAGCGGCGTGACGGGCCAGTCCTCCAACTGGGACGCGACCTGTGACAGCGTCTCCTGCCCCAATGTGCTCCTGGATGGCCGCTCCCTGGCCATGAAGCTCAACGCCCTGGGCTGGTTTCCCCCGGGCAGGACGCAGCTGTCCGTGGTCAACGACAACAACTTCGACCACCTGTTCGACAGCGACACGAAGCAGCGGATCGTCAACGGGTTCGCCAAGTGGCTCCAGGCCCAGGTCCGTCCCGAGACGCGGTCCATCTACCTGGCGGGCAGCTCCCGCGGCGGGTGTCTGGTGATGCGCATGGCGCAGGCGCTGCGCGCCAACACGGCGCTGGATGGCATCGAAATCTATGTGTCGTCGTTCGACGGCGTGTGCAGGAACAGCCAGGGCGAGCTGGGCACGCAGGACACCAAGATCAACAACCCCGTGCGCCCCTGGGGCACGTTCTACGGCGCCTGGGCCACCGACCTGTCCGCGCAGTTCCCCCGCCGTGCCCGGCTGCACCTGTACCAAGTGGTCGGAGGCCAGGAGGTCGTGCCGGCCGCCGGCATCCGCGCCTTCTCCGGGTACTCGGGCACCACGCCTCCGTCCACGGGCACGAACCTGGACTGGGGTTGGTACAAGCAGACCTGGGTGAAGTGGCAGCACAAGGAGATCGGCAACCCGTACACGGACCCGAGCGCGTCGGATCAACCGCTCGCCGTCTCGGAGACGATTGACGCGCAGCTCACCTGGCTGGACGGCCTGCTGTAGCGGGCCCGACGCGTTGGCGGAGCGACTTCCGGACCTGACCGGCTCACGGGCCTGTCCGGCCGCTTCGCCCCACGCTGGATGCGATTGGCGGCATGAGCCTGTCGCTTCGCTTCAGTTGACGGTAACCCTTGGGAACACGCCGCGTCCGCGGGGTGACGGTCGTGCCCGTTGGAAGCGCGGCTCCGACCGACCCGACGGCTCCCTTCCGTCACCTGGAGTTCTTCATGATGCGTCGATTCGTGTCTTGCCTTCTACCCGTCGCCACACTGGTGCTGGGAGGCTGCGGCTCCAAAACCGTGGACACGCCGCCGGAAGCGGCGGTCACCACGACCGGGCAGGGCCTCACCGAGCCATACAATCCACTGCCCTCTGGCATTCAATGGACCCAGTCATCTCGCTTCGCGGGAGCGGAGCGCGAGGACGCGCCCTACCTTCGCCCTGAGTCCAACAATGGCTATCACGCCGAGTTGAATGGTTGTCCCCCCGGAATAGAGGATCCGGTCCAGGTCCTCTATGGCATGAGCTTCACCTGGACCATCGACGGCACGACCATCAACATGGGCGGTATCTGCTTCCTCCCCCACTTCTTCCCCACCCAGGGTGCCCATGACGTGCGCCTGACGGTCACCGGCATGAATCCTGTCGTTGGACATCCGGCGCTGGTCGCGGAGTACCAGCGGTTCGTGACGATCCGTGACTACCTCATCGTCAGCCTGGGCGACTCCTATGGCTCGGGCGAAGGGGCTCCGGACACTTCGGCGAACTGGGACAACGACCAGGGGCCGGTCTGGGCGAATTCGCGGTGCCACCGTTCCTTCAAGTCTCCCGCGGCCCGGGCGGCTCTGGCCCTGGAGCAGAGCGACCCTCACTCCTCCGTGACCTTCCTGTCGCTGGCGTGCTCTGGAGCGACCATCCAGCGGACGACCTATGCGGATGAGAACTGGGACGGAAGTGGTTTCTGGAGCATCTTCGACGGCTTCGCCACCAGCGCCGACGGGCCAGAGGGCGGCTCGGGGATGCTCGGCGGCTACGTAGGCATCGAGCCCCCGGCCTACTCGTACGGAGCCTGGAATCCCGAGGACTACATGCCCTCGCAGCTCGACCGGCTCGCGGCCCTGGTGGGCAACCGCCCCATCGACGCGCTCGTCCTCAGTGCCGGCGGCAATGACGTGGGCTTCGGCGACATCCTCCGGTTCTGCGTCGTGCATACGAACTGCCATCAGGACAATGACGGACAGAAACTGCGCTCCAAGGTCGACGGGCTCAAGGCCGCCCTGCCCTCGAGCTACGACGCACTGCAGGCGCGAATCAAGCAGGAGGGGCTCGATGTGCGGAGCACGTACCTCATGGAGTATCCGGACTTCGCCCGCGGCAACTCCGGGCAGACCTGCTCCTCCATCCTGGAGGAGACGAACCTCTACGCCGGTACGGGGATGGATGTCTCCTACGGGGAGCTGGTGTACCTGGATGGCTATGTCCGGGTGCCGCTGCTGAGCATGATGCAGGAAGCCGCCGCACGCCATGGCTGGAACTATGTGTCTGGCATCTCCGACGCGTTCGCGGGTGTCGGCAGTGGCGTGGGCCACGGGTTGTGCGCCTCTCCCAGCAACCGCTGGGTGAACAATGGATACGACGCATCCTCGACACAGGGGCCGGACGGAAGTGAGGAAAAGACCACGGGCACCGCGCATCCCAACGAGACGGGCTACGCCGTCATGACGGTCTTTCTCCAGGAGAAGATGGATGACACCCTGCCCGCCCTGCCTCGGGTGGGTATCCTGAAGGCGGACGGCGCCGCGGAGGTGCAGGAGGGTGGCGCCAGCTCCAGTTGGGTCCACCAGAGTGGTGACATCAAGGCGGTGGCCCTGTCTGGCAGCCGCATCGGCGTGCTGAGACAGAACGGCGACTTCTACCTGAAGGACGGCGCCCTCACCGAGCTGTGGAATCTGGTGACGGGGGATGTGGCCTCCATCGCGCTGTCGGGCAACCGCATCGGCATCGTCAAGACAGACGGCCAGGCCTACGTGAAGCAAGGCGCCTGGGACGCAGCCTGGGTCCTGATGAGTGGTGACGTCGCGGCCATCACTCTCGCGGGCAACCGCGTGGGCATGCTGAAGCAGAATGGCCAGTTCTACCTGAAGGACGGCGCCCTCACCGAGTTGTGGAATCTGGTGACGGGGGATGTGGCCTCCATCGCGCTGTCGGGCCAACGCATCGGCATCGTCAAGACGAACGGCGACTCCCACGTGAAGGAAGGCGCATGGGACGCGGCCTGGGTCGCGCAGGTGTCCAGCAACAGCAAGGCCATCGCGCTGACGGAGAACCGCGTGGGCGTGCTGAAGCTGAACGGTGAGTTCGTCCTCAAGGAGGGAGCCCTCACCTCGTCGTGGAACCTGGTGACGGGTGACGTCCAGTCCATCTCCCTCGCGGGCAAACGCATTGGCATCGTCAAGACGGGCAACCTTGGGTACGTGAAGGAAGGCGCCTGGACCGAGCTCTGGGACTGGGAAACCACGAACACCACGCAGCTCGTCCTGGCCACACCGTAACTCAAACGCCGCCCAATGGACGCCCCCAGTGGCATCCAGGCCATGGGCAGGCCTGGATGCCACTGTCAATCCCCCGGAAGAGTGAGGGACAGGTATTCAGTCCGTGCCTATGGATGAGAAGGCGTCACGTGCAAGACTGCGGCGCGGCCAACCACGGGAGGGCGGATGTCCGGTTCACTGAAGCTCACGACCCACGAGCACATGCTCAGGGACAGTGTCATCACGGCGCTCAACAGCTCCCTGTCCTTTCCCCAGGTCCTCGAAGCCACGCGAGCGCCCCTCCTCGAACTCGCGCCGTCCGACTCCCTGGCCCTGTGCCTCATGCGGACCACGCCGGTCCTCGACTTCCAATGGCTGGTCCCGGGCTACTCCATCCCCCTGCTTGAGCAGTACGCCAGCGTGTCCGACCATGACTTCGTCCGGGCCCCCATCTTCGCCCAGCCCAACGTGGTCCTCCGCGATGACGAGATGCTCCCCCGCAAGGAGTATGAACACAGCCTCCTCTACCAACGCAGCCGGGAGCTGGGGTTGGGCCTGGATCACGTCATGGCCGTCCTCCTGCCCATCCGCCCCGACTTCCTCGGCGCCTTCGCGCTCTACCGGACCCGGCGACGCTCCTACTCCTCCCGGTGCGCCGCCGTCCTCTCCAGCATCACCGCGCACCTGGTGAACGCGGTGCGCAACTGCAGTGACGTCCAGGCCATGACTACCGGCGCCCACCTCCTGGAAGAGCTCCACAGCGGCTCCGACACCGCGTATCTCGTCGTGGAGCCTTCTGCCCGCCTGGTGAAGCGCTCCAGGCACGCCACGGTCCTCCTGGAGCGGTGGTTCGCGCCCTCCGACCGCCACTCCTCCGGACTCCCCCTCCCCCTCAAGGAGCGGCTGGATGCCCTGGTTCGCATGGACGCGGATGCACGGCTCGACAAGAACGTCTGGGTCTCTCTCCAGGCGGATGGCTACCGCACGGTCCGGTTCATCGAACTGCCCGCCAGCGAAGGTCCTCGGCAATGGGCCCTCCTGATGAACGAGATCCCCATGTCCATCCCGCTCCCCGTGGACATGCGGAGCAAGCTCACCGCTCGCGAGGCTGAAGTCGCGATGTACATGCTCCGCAACTGGAATCACGAACAGATCGCCGATGAGCTCGTCATCGCCGTCGGTACCGTGGATACCCACGTGCGACACATCCGCGACAAGCTGGGCATCGACAGCCGCGCGGACCTCCTCTACCAGGCCGCCCGCCTCAACAAGCCCGTCTGAAAAGACAGGCGCGCCCCCACGTCCGGACGGGGAGCGCTCCCCTCTTGCTTGCGATTGTCCCTACTTCGCGAGCAGGTGACCGGAGGGGGTGCCCTCCCGGAAGATGCCCGGGTAGATGCTCCGGGTGGCCCGGGCCGAGAAGAGGATCGCCGCCTGCTCCTCCGGGTCCGTCAGCCCCTCCAGGATCCTCGCCATCTCCGCCACGTGGTCTCCGTCCAGCGCCCCGTGGCTGCGCAGGAACGTCACCGACTTGTGGATGTTGGGAATGGCAGCCGTCGCCAGCAGCCGCTCCGCCCCCACGCCCGCCCGCGTCTGCGACAGGTACTCCAGCACGTACGCGGTCCCCAGCACCGCCGTCGGCACGCCCGAGCGCGACGTGAAGAAGTTCCACCCCGTATAGGCATCCACCGCCGGACTCCGCCGCGCCGTCTCCACCTGGTCATGGTGCCATCCCAGGTTCTTCAGGTCCGACAGCAACCACTTCTCGTGGCCCTGCTCCTCGCCCGCCTTCTGGATCAACAGCTCCGCCAGCTCCGGGTGCCGCCCCGACTGCTTCAACCGCTCCCCCGCCTCGCCGAGGATCGGCGTGCTCCAGCGGGCATAGTGATACGTCTGGATGAGGTAGTGGGCATAGCCCTCCGCGTCGATGGTGCCATTGAAGACGCGGCGGGCGTCGGGGTGCGCATCCACAGCCGCCACCAGCCCGCGCGCCTCCTCGTCCAACAGCGCCACCCACTGCGTCCCCGCCTGACTCTCCGTCTGTGTTTGCACGTACGTCTCCTGTCCGGGGTGCCATGGGCTCCCGGTTGCTGTGTGTTGAAGGTGAAGGGAAGGAAAGAAACCGCCTCAGGCCTGGTCGGCGGGGCGCGCGGCGTTCTCCAGCGCGAGGAAGCGCGCCACGGAGTCCACCGGAACTTCATTGAGCGTGATGATGAGCGGCAGCGTGAACCACTGGAAGTACGTGTCGAAGAGCGGCTCCGCGATGAAGCGCGCCCCCAGCGACCTGGCGAAGAGCGCTGGCGCCCGGGGCATCCGCAATCCGTCCAACGCCCCCTGCTCCGCCTTCGCCCGCTCCTCCGGCGTGTAGAAGGGGCTGCGGGGCTGTGACGGGGCCTGCCACGGGTCGGGGACGGACACCCGCCAATGCGGGCTCAGCCAGCCACGGGAGGCCGCCACCTGCCACGACAGCAGCGCGTCCTCGCGGGAGTCCGTGTCCAGGTTCGCGGACGCGATCCAATGCGTCACCCCGCGCCGCAGGCTCTCCACGTACATGCCCGCCTGGAGGCACGTGACGACATCGGCGCGCCGCCACGACTCCAGCACGCAGAAGCGCGAGGGCTCCGCGATCACCATCTCCGGCCGGATCACCCCGGAGAGGTCCACCCGCTGCTCCAGGTCGATCCCCACCGTCCCGCCCAGGCTCGCCGCCATCTCAGGGTTGGGCAGCAACAGCCGCACCGTCGCCACGGGCTCGGTGTCGGCATAGACGACCACGTGCACCGTGGTGTCGAGCGTGTCCAGGCTCGTCACCTCCCGCCGCGACGTCGACGGCTGACCGGACAGCAATCCCAACTCTCCGCCGAAGACAGCCCAGCGGATGCGAGCCGCGTCATCGATTTCCCGCTGCGTGGTGGCGACACGCCAGTGCATGCACGTCATGGGTCTTCTTCTCCCGGTAGCGAAGCGAGGCCGGCGTCACGCCGCCTGCACACGTACATTCGCCGCCGATAACCCGAGTTCGAGCACGTGCTGCGTTTCCCAGCCCCCGCCCTGGCGCAGGATCCCACCGGTTCGAAGAACGCCCAGGTCCCGGCGCACTCCAGGGCCGGGCACGGACAGTGTCTGGAGTGGAGCCAAGGCGCGGTGAAGGCCCCCGCGTATCCTGGAGCAATGAACGCGCTCGCCCTGCTCACCCTGATCGTCCCGGCCACGCCGGAGGATGGCTCTCCACAGCCCTGGTTCACCGTGGGACCACTGCTGAGCGTGAGCCGCCGCCAGGAGGACACCGCCTGGGGCGTGGGACTGGAGTCCACGCTCAACGTGGCGATGCACAACAACAGCTCGCAGTCCTTCAAGTCGGGCGCGGTGGGCGTCTTCGGACAGGCCCAGTGGATGGACGGCGACCACGCGCGGCTGTGTGGCGGAGTCCAGGGCACCTTCCTGTTCCTCGGCCTGGAGGCGGGCGTGGCCCACGAGACGGGGACGGCGGTCCATCAGGCCACGACGTCGCTCCACCTGGCGCCCTTCCTCAGCTTCGTCTACGGCTCCGTGGGCGTCCGATTCAGCGTCCCGTTCGAGGACGGGGGGCAGCGGATGGGCCGCATCCCGTATGGCCGGGAGGTCGGTCTCACGCTGACGCTCAAGAAGCCCTTCTCTCCCATGCTCTGACGCCCCAGCGGCGTCCTCCATGCCCGGAGTAGGAACCTTGAAGGGGCCCGCATCAGAACGAGGGCAGGTCGGAGGCCAGATGCGACGACAGCCCACCGTCCATCACCAGGCTGCTCCCGTTGACATAGCCGCCGAAGGGCCCGACGAGGAACGCCACCAGGCCCGCCACCTCCTCCGGCGTTCCGAAGCGCTTCGCGGGGATTCTCTCCAGCAGCCGCTCGCGTGAGGCGGGGGGCGCATTCGCCAGCATCTCCGTCTCGATGTAGCCAGGACAGACCGCGTTGCAAGTGATGCCGTAGGCCCCCCACTCCGCGGCGATGGCCTTCGAGTAGCCCACGATCGCGTGCTTGGTGGCCGCGTAGGTGGAGGACTGTGCGCCCCCAAAGAGGCCCATGATGGACGCGATGTTCACGATGCGTCCGTACCCTTCGGCCTTCATGCGAGGCAGCGCCCAGTGACACAGGTTGCGCACGCCCTCCACGTTCACGCCGAACAACAGGTTCCACTCGGCGACGCTCACCTCGTCCACGCGATGAAACGGCCCTCCGATTCCTGCGTTGTTCACGATCACCCGGGGCACGCCCAGCCGCGCTTCGAGCCGGTCGAGCGCTGATGTCACGGCGTCCTGGTCCGCGACGTCGCAGGCCAACGGCCATGCGCGTCCCCCGGCCGCGCTCAACTGCTCCTGGAGCTGTGCCAGCGCGACAGCGTCGCGAGACAGCAGGGTCACCTCGAACCCGTTGCGGGCCAGCACGGTGGCGATGGCCGCGCCAATCCCTCGGCTGGCCCCCGTGACGACGGCGACAGGGGCCTTCGACTGCGTTTCCATCAGAGGACTCCGCGGGGCGGGAGGAGGCGGACCTCGTCGACCCGCACGTTCAGGGGCTTGATGGCGATCTCCCAGATGCACTGGGCCACGTCCTCCACGGAGAGCATGTCAGCGGGACTGAACTCCGGCCGGGATCTCCAGAAGGAGGTGTAGACGGCCCCCAGGGACAGAAGCGTGGCGCGGATGTCGAACGCCTTGCCCTCCTCATTCAAGACGCCAGTCAGCCCACGAACCCCATGCTTGGTCGCGGCATAGGCCCCGTTCATGGGGAGCGTGAGGTGGTCGCTCACGGACCCGATGTGGATGATCCGACCACCGCCTCGGGACTTCATCCGCCGGAAGGCCTCGCGCGCGCACAGGAACGTCCCCGTCAGGTTCACGTCGAGGCACCTCTGCCAATCCGCGAGGGACGTCTCGTGGACGGGCGTGAAGACTCCAACGCCCGCGCAGTTCACCAGGACCGAGAGGGGGCCCTCCAGCCCCGCCTCCGCCCTGTCGAACAGCGACCTCACGGAGTCCTCGCGGGTGACATCCACCCGCAGCGTGTCCGGGGTCTCCGTCGTCACGTCATCCGCGGCGCACAGCACGCGCAGGCCCTCCGCACGCAGCTTGTGGGTGACGGCGCGACCGATGTCGCCAGTACCTCCGACGACCATGACATTCCGAATGCTCAAGCGCCGTGCCTTTCCCCTGGGTTCGTTCTCGCGAGGCCCACGGCCTGACGCCATGGACGCGCCCTGGATGATGCCAAAGCCGGGCCGGAGGGCTCAGCAGTTCTTCGAAAGGCCTGACGGAATGGATTGGGCGATACGGAAGTGAGCCCTTCGAGACGGTTGAAGGGCCGCTCAAGACTGCGGTGCTTCCTCCAGCTTCCCCTGGGGGTCCGCCGACGCCATCAGCCAGATGGCGAAGCCGCCCAGCGCCAGGGCACAGCCCACCCATCCCGTGGACGGCCAGCCCAGTCCAGCCGCCACGGCCATGCCTCCGAGCCACGGCCCCACCGCGTTGGCGACGTTGAAGGCGCTGTGGTTCAGCGCGGCGGCCAGCGTCTGCGCTTCACCCGCCACGTCCATCAGCCGCGTCTGCAACACCGAACTGAGCCCGCCTCCGCAGCCCACCAGGAAGACCACGGGCGTGATGGACCACAGGTGCGCGGTCGCCATCGGGTACAGCGCGAGCGAGGCCGCGCTCCACAGCAGCAGACCGCCCGCCGCGCGCATCTGGAAGCGATCCGCGGCCCAGCCCCCGAACAGGTTGCCCACGGTGAGCCCCACGCCAAACACACCCAGCACCGCGGGAATGACCTCCGCGCGGACACCCGTCACCGCGAGCAGCGTGGAGGCCAGATAGGCGTAGACCGCGAACATGCCTCCGAAGCCAACGGCCCCGATGCCCAGCGTGAGCCACACCTGACGACGCTTGAGGGCACCCAATTCGCGCAGGGGGCTGGCTTCCGGATGGGGCGGATCCTTCGGCGCCAGGGCGAAGACCAGGACCATGGTCAGCACCGCCAGCACCGCGACCGTGGCGAAGGTCCAACGCCAGCCGAGCAACAGGCTGAGCGTGTTGGCGAACGGAACCCCCATCACCGTGGCGATGGTCAGTCCCAGCAGCACACGTGAGACGGCCTGGCTGCGACGCGCTCGCGGCACCACGGAGGCCGCGACCAGCGCAGCGACCCCGAAGTAGGCGCCGTGCGGCACCCCGCTCAGGAAGCGGAAGACAAGCATCCAGCCGTAGGTCGGCGCCAACGCGCTCAAGCCGTTGGCGACGGCGAACAGGGCCATCAAGGCAATCAGCAGGATGCGACGGGACATCCGCGCGCCCAGCACCGCCAGCACCGGCGCGCCGATGACCACGCCCAGGGCATAGGCGCTGATGACATGTCCGGCGGTCGGCTCGTCGATGTGAAGCCCCGCCGCGAAGGCGGGCAGGATGCTCATGGACGCGAACTCGGTCGTCCCGATGGCGAAGCCGCCCATCGCCAGCGCGAACAGGGTGAGGCCCGCATGCGGGGCACGCGTCGTCCCGGGGAGTGCTGCGTCATCGATGCGAAGGTCGTGTCCAGCCACGCGGTCTCTTTCGACGGGTTGTTGTCGCCAGCGGAGGACCCTATCCCGTTCGTCCCCTGGTCCCAGGAGCAAAGCGGCGACCGGGCGGCCTTGCGCTGAAGCGCGCAGGCCCCTTCCTCGAAGCAAGAGATTCCACGGCCCTCGCGTCACGACGCCGAGCCCGGGTGGAAACGAACACCGCCGAATGCGCTCTGTCCGGTTCGTGTCCGTCCGCGTGGCGGTGTATTACGAGGCTCGGCACTCAACCTGCGGCGTGCTGGCCGGAGTGAATGGCCCACGCCGCTCAAGAGGCGACACCATGGCTCTGCTGGAAGTCAACTACACGTGGTTCGGTCCCCCGACTTTCGACGCGAGGGACTCCGGCGGACCGAAAGCCCTGATGCAGGCTCGCAGTGACGCGCAGGCCTCGGGCTACGTCATCAACTTCTGGTGTCTCGACGCGCACGTCTGGGCCTACCGCAACTACTTCAAGGGCTCGAACTTCAGCGTCCAGAATCGCGAGAAGCTCGAGGTGCGAGGCATCGAGACGTTCCTGAACAAGAACGTCGGCGTGCGCCGCGGCAGCCGGAGTGGCCTGCTGCAATCGGGCTTCAACTGGGTGAAGTCCAGCTTCAGTTGGGACATCGACCTGGTGGTCAAACACATCATCGAGACGTCCATGGGAGCGGCCGCCAATTCAGCCACGCGGATCCGTGAGATCGTCAATGCCAAGAACGTCTGGTCGCTGTACACGATGTACAAGGTGGGCGGGTACGCGATGGACACGGGCGTCGGGCCCGGCGTCGGCGGCGCGGTGAGCCTGCGCGACTACACGACCTTCAAGGTCCCCGCAGCGGGCCCGGGCCGCATCGAGGATGCAATTGCCATCGCGCACGCGAACGCTCCTCACAAGTATCTGAGCGACCGCTGCTCGGCCATGACCGCGGGGGTGGCGGGCTACTTCGATGTCGCCCGTGACCAGCCGGCCCCCCACGTGGATGTCTGGACCCTGTTCAGCCCGGCGGGACATGCCAAGGTGACCCGGGCGCTCGAGTGGTACATCCGGTTCTGGTACAGCCTGGAGGAGGTGAAGGCGAAGCCCGACTCCACGGAGGAGTACAAGGACCTGTGCCGCCACGGCATCATCTCCGCCGTCATGACCGCCATCACGCACGACGACAACGGCAGATGTCTTGATGGCGTTGACAGGAATTGCCTGTGGCCCGCCGAGCTCACCGGAGCCGACGCTGGCGTTCCGGAGCTCAAGACCCGGAAGACATATTACGGCTCGCACCGCTGAGACGCACCTCGCCCGGCGTTCCCATTCCGAAGGCCAACTCAATTCTTTGAGAGGATATTGATCGAGAGCGAGTCGATGTCCGGATACACGCAGGTGAACGCGGCGAAGAATTGATTGAATCTCTCGAAGCGATCGACCAGGGAGCTGCTCTCGAAGCGCCAGATGCCGTAGTTGGGATCAAAGAAGGAGAGGACGCCGTGGCCCATCAAGGGCGAGCGGGAAAAGAACACGCCCATGGTATGCTTGGGGATGGAGATGATAACGAACGCATCCTCGTTCTTGAGCTTGTTCTTGTACTTGATCATGGCATCAACGATCAGCCGCGCTGCCTCCAACCGCTTCTCGACCCCCTCCTTGTCCTCGCCGGGTTTGTAGCTCGCCCGGAGCCTGCCGGAGACGATCCGGTCATTCATGGAGAGGCGGTTGGCCTTGGTGGCCGATTTGGTGATCTTGCTCGCCACCAGTTGGTGAGCGTAGACCTCCCGCTGGCTGACTTCCGCCTCTTCCCAGATCTGCAGACGCCCCATGCGGGCATTCAACTGCTTGAACTTGTAGCCGAGGGGCTGCGCGGCGAGTACGTATCGCGCCCGCTGCTGCGTCCCCGCGTAGCCCTCCGGGTCGTAAGAACGGTCCAGAGGGGATTTTAGATCGCCTTTCTCGTTGACGAAGTTCAAGAACGCGGGGAGGCCCACCTGGGGGTACTTCGTCTTGAACTCTTCACGGAAGCCCTCGTATTTCTGTTTCGTCATGACCTTTGAGTAGTTCCGCTCCTGCGCCGGGTTGCCCAGGACCATGGCCATGAGCTGGTTCCGCATCCACGCGGCCATCTTGGCGTTTCGGCCTGCCACGTCCTTGGCGAAGAGCCAGGCATGGAAGTCGCTGTCGGGATTCTTCTCGAACTTCATCCGCAGCCACATGAGCACCAGCCCGAAGCAGACGCCATCCTTGACCAAGTCCTTGGAAGAGGAGGAGACGCCCGTGGTGAAGTCCTCCAATCCCTGGCAGAAGCCGCACTCCAGCGCTCCGCCATGCCTGATCGCGCACTTCGTGAGGTCATTGATGAGGGCGACTTTTTCCGCTTTGTAACGGGTCTGATACAGCTTCGCGTACACGGGCACTCTCCACGGAGGTCAACCCCTCATGCTACCGACCCGCAGGTTGACTTTCATCGGGCGGCGCCGTCCGCCTCGCGCGCCTTGACTGAACGCGCATTCAGTCGCACCGTGGGCGGGTGAAGCCCCGTCCCGTCGACAATCCGCCCAACCCGTGGGTGAGCACCGCGGTGGAGTACCTGGACGAAATCCCTCCGGCCCGGCTGGAGATCTACGAGGACCACAGCCGCTCGGTGGTGTCGAAGAACGACAGCCCCGACGTGTGCTTCACCTGGAGCGTCAACCCGTACCGGGGCTGCCTCCACGCCTGCGCCTACTGCTACGCGCGGCCCACGCACCAGTACCTGGACTTCGGCGCGGGTACCGACTTCGAGACGCGCCTCGTCGTCAAACCCCAGGCCCCGGAGCTGCTGCGCGACACCTTCGAGCGCCCCTCCTGGAAGGGCGAAACCGTCGTCTTCAGCGGCATCACCGACTGCTACCAGCCCCTGGAGGCTTCGCTGCGCCTCACCCGCCGGTGCCTGGAGGTCTGCGCCGAGTACCGCAACCCCGTGGGCATCATCACCAAGGGCGTGCTGATTGAGCGCGACCTGGACGTGCTCCAGCGACTCGCCGGTGAGGCCAGACTCACCGTGAGCATCAGCCTCCCCTTCCACAACGAGGAGCTGGCGCGCGCCATGGAGCCCCTGGTCGCCACCCCGAAGCGGCGGCTGGGCACCATCCGGAAGCTTTCGGAGGCCGGCATCGACGTGGCGGTGTCCGTGTCTCCCATCATCCCCGGGCTCAACGACGAGGACATCGCGCGGGTGCTCGCCTCCGCTCGCGAGGCCGGCGCCACGCGCGCGCACTACACGCTGCTGCGGCTGCCCGGTCCCGTGCAGCAGGTGTTCGAGGAGCGCCTGCGCACGAAGCTGCCCCTGCGCGCGGAGCGGGTGCTGCACCGCATCCGCGAGATTCGCGGCGGCAAGCTCACCGACAGCCGCTTCGAGCACCGCATGCGCGGCGAAGGCCTGTACGCACAGACCATCCACCAGCTCTTCGCGGCGTCGGCGCGCAAGGTGGGCATGCGCGCCTCCTCCGTCACGGAAAACGCGCCGGACACCTTCCGGCGTCCGACGCGTCTGTCCACCTCGCCCCAACTGTCGCTCTTCTAGGCGCGGGCTATTTCCGGATGGCTTGCAGGATGGACAACAGGATGACCGCGCCCACGGTGGCCACCAGCAGCGAGTACAGGTTGAAACCCGTCACGCCTGCGCCTCCGAAGAAGCTGAACACCGCGCCCCCCAGCATCGAACCCACGATGCCGGCGACGATGTTGGCGAACATCCCCATCCGGGCATTGGTGCCCTTGATGATGCTGGCCAGCCACCCCGCGATACCACCCAACACCAGCCACGAGCAGATTGACATGCCGTCCTCCCGGTAACAGAGCCGAAGCCCTTACCAGACCTCACAACGGTTCGCAGCGGGGGCGACCATCTTCGTCCCCGCCTGACAGGAGAACGCCTGCTGGAACTGCGGCAGGTTCGTCACCGGTCCGTTGACGCGCAGGAACGCGGGCGAGTGTGAGTCCGTCATCGCCCGCTGCCTCGCAGCCTCATTACGAATCTTCGAGCACCACGATTGCGCGTGCGCGAGGAAGAACTGCTGCCCGGGCGTGAAGCGGTACGACGTCGCCTTCGCCGCCTGGTCCGGGTGCTTCGCCAGGTAGGCCTCCATCGCCGCGTACGCCAGCTTGAGGCCGCCCAGGTCCGCCACGTTCTCCCCCAGGGTGAGCTTTCCGTTCACCTTCACCTCGTCCACCGCCGTGTAGCCGTCGTACTGATTGCGCACGCACGCCACGCGCTCGCGGAAGGCCTTGTCGGACGCCGGGGTCCACCACGTGCGCAGGTTGCCGTCCGCGTCGAACTGGCGGCCCTCGTCGTCGAAGCCGTGGGTGATTTCGTGGCCCACCACCATGCCCATGGCGCCGAAGTTCACCGGCGCCGCCGCGTCCCGGTTGAAGAAGGGCGGCTGGAGGATGCCCGCGGGGAACACAATCTCGTTGGTGGCCGCGTTGTAGTAGGCGTTCACCGTGGGCGGCGACATGAACCACTCGGCGAGGTCCACCGGCTGCCCCACCTTGCGCAACTGCCGCGCCTGTTCGAACGCGTCCGCCGCCAGGAAGCTGTCCAGGAACGAGTCGCGCTGAATCTCCAGGCCGGCGTAGCTGCGCCACTGGTCCGGGTAGCCAATCTTGTTGGTGATCTTCCGCACCTTGGCCAGGGCCTGCGCCCGGGTGTCCGCGTCCATCCACGAAAGCGTGCCCAGGTTGCGTTCGAAGGACTGCTCAATCTGCTGGACCATGTCCAGGGTGGTGGCCTTGCCCTCCGCGCCGAAGGTGCTCACGATGAAGGGCCGGGCGAGCGCGTGCGGCAGCGCGTCGTCGGTGGCCTCCACGCACTTCTTCCAGCGCGCCAGGTCCGCCTTCGCGCCGGTGAGCACCGTGGACTCGAAGCGGAAGAACTCGTCGCGCACCGCCTTGGGCAGCGCCGTCTGCACGCTCCTCACGAGCTGGTACGACAGGTACGGGCCCATGTCGGAGGGCCGCTGCTGGCGCACCAGCGCGGACACCTCCGAGAAGTACTTCGGCTGCGTCACGTTGAGCGCTTCGCCCGCGGGCAGCCCCACCTGCGCGAAGTACGTGTCCCACTGGAACGCGGGCGCCAGCTTCTTCAGGCCCTGGCGCTCCAGCCGGTGGTAGAGCTTCTCCGGCTCCCGCCGCTCCTCCTTGGCAAGCGCCGCCGAGGCGAGCCGCGTCTCGATGGCAAGGATGCCCGTGGCCTTGCGGCTGGCCATGAAGGGCGCGTCGCCCAACAGCTCGAACACCTTCTGCACGTGCGCCTGGTAGGCGGCGCGGGCCTCGCGCATCTTCACGTCGGGCTTCAGGTAGTAGTCCCGGTCCGGCATGCCCAGCTCGCCCGAGTCCACCATGGCGATGACCTGCGTGGAGTCCTTCAGGTCCTGATCCGACGTCACCCGGAAGATGGCGTTCACGTCGCGCGCGTGCAGCCACGCCACCGCCGACGCCACGTCCTGCGGGCTCTTGAGCGTGGTGAGCTTCTTCAGGTGCGTGCGCAGGGCGGGCAGCGACTTCTCCAACTGCGGCTCGTCCATGCACGCGCCGTAGTACGCGCCCAGCAGCGTGTCGTCCGGTGAGGCGTCGCCCTTGCCTTCCGCGGCGCGGGTGAGGATGTCGCGCAGCGCGGTCATGTTGCGCTCGGCGACGGTCTCGAAGCCCCGGCTCCAGCGCGCGCGCTCGGCGGGGATTTCCGTGGTCTTCAGCCAGCCACCGCAGGCGTAGGCGTAGAAGTCGTCACAGGGGTTGGCCGACGGGTCCATCACCTCGGCGTCCAGGCCGGGCGGCATCGGTCGCTCGCCCGGAGGGAGGGTGGAGGCAGCGGGCGCCGCGGGGGCGGTGCCAGGGGAAGGCTCGGCGGAGACGGCCACGGGGGCCGGCGAGGAGGCCCGGGACTGTCTC
>NZ_RAVZ01000115.1 GCF_003611635.1 Corallococcus terminator
CGAGTGGAAGCGCCTGCGCGCCGCTGACGCGGCCTGAAGCCTCGCGTTTCAATCGGTCGCGCCGCTCGTCACGCACGCTTCCCGTCCGCCCTCAAGCGATCCGGCACGTCGTTGGCCGGACGGTTACGGAAGGCCAAGACGACGCAGTAGGGACGAGTCATCCCCGCGTCCAGATGCCAGTGAGGGGCCTTCCCATCAAAACGCCGGCTCAGGGGCGGGCCTCCGCAACGCCAGCGTCGAGGGCGGGCGCGGGAATGAGGCGATACCATTGCTGGGTCTTCAAGGCCCTGTGTCGCGCAAGACGGACCAGCGCGACACCCTCGACGAAGACGAAGGCGGATGTCTTCTGTCGATAGGGGTCGAAGACTCCGGAGCGCTGTTGCCGCGCCACCCAGGCCGATTGCTCCTCGATCATCCCTTGAAGGCCTGCTTCGAAGGCACCGTCATCCGCGGTGGCCAGAGCCTTCATCACGTCGAAGCGGAAGGACTGCCCTCCCTGGAGGCAGCGCTCATAAGCCGCCAGCTCCGCGTCCAGATCGTCACGATGAAGGAGCAGTCCAATGAGCGCACCGAAGTAATGGAAGTCCTCTTCGGACTCCATCCGCTTCATCCAGGCAGGCGTCATCTCCGCCGCGATCTGCCGTGCGAGCTCCCATGCGCCCACGGCCAGGGCGTCGAAGAGCGGCTCCCCCTTGCTGCGTGCGAGATGGTAGTGCTCGGATTCCGGGCAGTCGTTCCGGCGCACCAGCAGGTCCCGGTAGAGCGTCGCCGCCTGTTCGAGGCCATCGCGAAAGCCCTCTTCGTCCAACTCCGACAGAAGCAGGCCACAGCCATACTGACGCCAGAGAGCTGCTGTTTCCAGGGCGAGCTTCGCGTCCGGCGTCGCCGACGGCGACTCAAGCCGGGGCATCCGCTGGCTCAGCAGGAAGAGGAGGTTGTCGAGAACGATCTCCATGAGAAACGGCCTCAGCCCGGAATGGTTGTGCCGGTGGGATGAACCGCGAGCCCGGTGAGCCCCGCTTGATGAAAGGCGTCCAGGAGATCGGAGCGCAGCACCATCATCTCCGTGAACTCCGCGACCCTGAAGAGCTGAACATCTTCGGGGAGGGCATCTTCGCGCAGGTGCAAGAGATTGACCTCTGCCAGCTCAATGGGACTGCCTGCACGGCGACGATACTTCGAGCGCTCGAAGTCCAGGCATGGAACACTCACCAGTGGATTTGCGATGGCATAGGACTCCCGGACGCGTCGCCCACGTTTGTCCAGCAGGACAAAGGGCAGCAGTTCGACGGCAGCACCAACCAGGCCGCGACTCGACAGGACCTCGCACACCTGAGGGGAAACGTAGAGCACACCATCAGGATTGTCGATGAAGTCCGTGAACATATCGCCAGCTTCTTCATACAGACGAAGTTCGGTCGTCGGTGGCAGGTAGGGCGCCATCGGAACACCGTCGCTCAAGTAGAAATAGTCCTCGACCTTGTCCGGGAGGTCGACGATCTCCACCGCGCGAGAATCCAGCGCGTGTCCAAATGTATAGAAGGAATAGGGCATGGGTTCGTAGCTCAGAGGGTGGCGGCCGTGAGCTTCGCGCCCGCCGGCATGCTCTTGACCTGTTCTAAAAGCGTTTTCGACAGGGAATTGAATTCGTCAAGGATCGCCGCTTTGAGTTCCTTGGGATGTTCTTCTTGCTTGAGTTTCTTATCAATCATCCGTCGCAATTTGCGCAACCGGCTCTTGAGGGATGATTGATAGTCCGCGTGCTTCGGAACACCCCACGGGCAGTGAGCCGGAAGCCCCACGATGAGCGATTCAAACTCCTGCTGAGGCAGCAGGATCATGTTCTTCTCGTTGTGGATGTTCCAGCGCGAGATGAGGATCATTTTCACGATCGTGTCGGAGCGTGTTTCCCCGCCAGGGGCTCCATTTCCGACGACCCACTCCTCGACAGCACCGATGGGAATGAGGTGGTGGTAGTTGTGCTCGTACGGATAGAAGGCACCATATCCACCCTGCACCTTGTTCTGGCGAGGCTGGAACTGCGGACGACCGCCGATCTTCAGCCGTTGGTTGGGAACAGGGGACAGGTGCTTCGCCCCGATGTGCCAGCCCTCGGGTCCGCGACTCAGCCAATACAGTGAGCCTCGCGCCCTTTTGAGGAAGTCCGACAAGGTGAGCTTGCGCTTCGTGCCAGCACTGGCAGGGAAGCGTTTCCAGGTGCGCTTCAGGGCCTTGCTTCTCAGCCCGAAGTCCTCCCCCACGAGTCGCATCCGCCGGGCAATCTTCTGGTGGTCCTTGTTGTAGAGCGTGCTGCGCGCGGACAGGGAGACCCTGTAACCATTGGCCATATGGTTGCAGGGATGGGAACTCCACCCAGCGTTGTCCGTGAGGGTATGCCTCCAGAGGCAGCCGAAGCCGGAGGGGCGGTCCGTGTGGTTGAGGGTCTTCGGGTCCCAGGCCAGATGGTTGTCGCTGGATGCCATGCGTGTTCACTCCCGTGGGCGGATGAGGAGGCCTGAGGCGACGCTGCCGGAATCAGACCTGGACCATACGAGGATCTCGTCTCCATGGGCGTAGTTCCTTACAAACGAGCGAGTGGCCGCGGCCACCGATATCGCGCCACTGACGGCCCCCGTATCCCCCAACGATATCGCCGGCCAGTGGGTCCTGGCGTCAGCCAGCATGGCCCTCGCATCCAACCGGGCCAGGGCGACGCCCCAATCCATGGCACGTGACGGCTCTCCATTGAGGTCGCCGTACACGTCTCCAATCCGGGTCGCGCCCGCCAGCGTGTCGTCGAGGACCTCCGCCAGGCGCAGTACAGGTGACGGACCCGCGGGAGGGACCTCCTGCACCGGAAGTTCGCGCACACGAAGCGCCTCCACAATCGCCTCGGCTCGACCTCCACGCCGACGCACCGCGGATTCACTCTCCACCAGGAGCGCCGCCGCCGCCTCCCCAGGCATCAGCCCCACCGGATGGTTCGGCGTCTTGAGACGTCTGCTCATGGCCAGGCCTTCGAGCACCTCCAGGTCGCTCGTCAGGCTGTCCACGGCGACGATGAGCGCCCTTTGAATCCGACCCGCTGAAAGAGCCTCGGCGGCAGCCGCCAGCGCCGCGAGTACGGAAACGTGCCCATGAGGCACAACGCGCTGTTCCTCAGAGCGAATCCCCAGCCGGGTGCGCCGCAGGATCAGGGAAGCAAGCCGCTCGTGGAGCAGCGTTTCGAGTTCCTCCCGCTCAGGGGGTTCGTGCCGGAGAGAGACAAAGGTACAGCCCCGTGTCACCCCAGAAGCGGTCATCGCCGGGGTCCAGCCTGGAATAGGCCAGGAGGTCCCGAATCGCCCCCTCCGCGAGCAGCCCGTACAGGCCCAACCCCACGAAGCCATCGCTGAGTCCCCGGAGGGGATGTCCTACGACCGACTCCACCCCGGGCTCATCCCCGGTGGAGGCGACCCGGAGGTCCAGCGGATGGGGTCGGGACATTCCGCAGCGGAGCGCGGCACAGCCAGTGACCACGTCATGGCCCACCGCGCACACCAGGCCCAATCCGGTGATGGACAAGGACATGGCGTGAACTCTACCACGGCCCCCTACGACGAAGTCTGGCCCGTGTCTGAGCTCCCGTAGGGTGCCCGAGGGCTCTCACTCGCAGGAATAGGTACTCGAAGGCCCGACGTCAGCGACCGTCAGCGCGCGGCACTGCATCACCGCGCCCCGGGCCGGGAACTTCCTGGAGATGTAGGCGCCCATCGCGTTCCGGATGAGCAGCGGATCCACGAAGGACACCCCCGTCGCGGAGCCCACCTTCGGCCAGGCGATGTTCTCCACATACGTCTGGTTCGACGGGGCGTAGAGCCAGAACGCGTTCCCGGTGAAGTTCACCAGGATGTTCTCTTCGTAGTACCCATTCTGCGGAAGCTCCGAATAGGTACAGCCGTTCGACTCCATCTTGTTGCCGCCAATCTCGATGGCGTTGTCGGACGCGCCCACGACGGTGTTGGCGACGATCCGCACCGAGTCCGCGGGCCAGTGGTAGCAATCGTCCGTCTTCTTCCCGCTGGGAAGCATGATCGCCGGCCCGTTGACCCCTTCGAAGTGGTTGTCGTGGAGGGAGTGGAAGGACTCGTGGACGCGGATGCCCATCGCGTTGGTGAACCAGTTCCCGTACACCTCGGCGTGGGTGCCCATCCGCAGGACGAGACGGTCCTCCGTGTTCCGGAACGTGTTGAAGCGGAAGATGTTGTAGTTCGTCTTGCTCGAAATCATCTCCGCCGACGGCGCGATGTTCTCGAACAGGTTGGACTCGATGACGGTCCTCAAATCACCCACCGTCTTGACGGTCCCGATGATGCCGGAGCCCAACTGGATGGACTCCCCGTTGTTGCTGCCGGCGGAGGACTTCTTGCCGTAGAACAGGTTGTAGGCAATCTGGTTGTCGACGTTGCCGCAGTTGGTGGCGTTGCAGGTGAGACGAATCCCCTGGGCCGGCAGGTTCTCGAAGCGGTTGCGCAGAAGCTTGTTCCGCGCGCTCGAGTTCTGCAGCTTGATGCTTCCGTCCGCGACCGTGGGCTCCGGGCCTGAATCAATCAGCGCGTTGTGCCGGAACTCGCAGTCCTTGGCGCGGTTGAATGAAATCACGTTCTGCTTGCGCGCTCCCCGCCAGACAAACCCATCCACGATGAGCCACTCGCCGGAGATCGTCAGGGAGGATGCCCCCGTGAAGATGACCTTCCCGCGCGTCTGCGCGCGCAGCGTGATGGGCTGGCTCGCCGTGCCGTGCTGGGTGAAGTTGATGCTCGCGCCGTCGTAGGTGCCGTCGCGAACGACGACCTCCCCGCCCGGCAGCGCCGCCGCGATCTGCTGGTTGATCTCCGTGACGGTGGTGGCAATCCCCGCCACCGACGAGACGGCGGGAACGGCCCTGGAGGTCACGCTCGCCCAGGCGGGGGCGGATATGACGAGCGTGGCGGCAGAAACAGCCGTGATGCAGGAATGGAAGAACGAACTCGTAGGGGATTTCACGACAAGCTCCGGCGCGGGATGTCTCAAGTGACAGACCCCGAGGCTAGGGCACACCACACTCCATCGCCACACAAATTCCAGTATTTCCTGATAGAGCCACTTTCCAGCGAAGGCACCCTGCCTCGCCCAAGGAAAGGACTCCCTGTGTCCAGACGTGCAACGTTGCTACTCGCCCTGGCGGTCGTGACGAGCGGACTGCTGTCACCCGTGGCCCGGGCGGCGACCGTCACCGGTTATCGCGGTGGCAACACGCCGGTGTATTCGCGCACCTCGTATGACTACGTGCCCAGCGTGATGAAGGACGGCGTCTACCGCATGTGGTGGTGCGGCGGCATCGCGGGCGACTACATCCTCTACGCCGAGGCGAACTCGCTGAGCGGCCCGTGGCATGCGCGGGGCTCCTCCGTGGCCAACAGCTACAACACCGTGTTCCGTCCCACGGGCAACGCCGCGCAGTTCGACGGCATCCACGTGTGCGATCCGTCCGTCATCCGCGTCGACGCCACGTACTACATGTATTACGGCGGCTACGGCGACGGCACCGGCACCACGATGATTGGCGTGGCCTCCAGCCCGGACGGCCTCAACTGGACGCGGCTCAACGGCGGCAATCCCATCATCGTGCCCGCGCGGGACTACCGCCCCCTGCCCAACAAGTACGGCGCGGGTCAGCCGAGCGTCACGCACGTCAACGGGAAGTTCCACCTCATCTTCACCGACTCCACCGGGTACGCCGTGGACGGCAACGGCGGCGGGCAGTTCGTGCTGCGCTCGTCGGACCCCACCTTCCAGACGGGCGTCGAGGAGCTCACCGCCACCGGCTTCGCGCCCAGGACGGCGGCGAACCATACGCGCCACTCGCTGCTCGCCGCGTTCTCCGTGGACTGGCAGTACGTGGACGCCAATGACACCTTCGCCATCGCGGTGGACGGTCCCACCTCCAGCGCCACACGCGTCTTCCTCTTCAACAGCGCGCTGAGCCAGCAGGTGGACCAGTTCGACATCAGCGGCACGTGGACCGAAGGCCCGGCCATCGTGTCCCGCCCGGACAAGCACGCCCTGGCGTCCTCCACGTGCGGCACGGTGCCGGTGGACATCCTGCGCTCGGTGGGCCCCGGTGGGCCCGACACCTGGAACCTGGCCCACGGCGGCGTGGACCTGCTGACGGGGCGCACGTGCGACCAGGTGCCGCACGGCCGCGTGTACGAGGGCTATCTCCTCCAGGCACCGGGACTGCCGCTCACGCTGGCGCGCGGCGGAATGCGGCTCCAGTTCGCGCTGGCCGCGCCCGCGCAGACCCTGTCGCGCAACGCCATCGCCGTCTCATCGGACGTGTTCCACCGCATCCCCTACGGGGCGTCCATGACCTCGGGAGCGACCGTCTACGGAGCCCCCGGGCGCCCCGCCGCCTTCCGGCTGGATGACGGACGGCTGTGGCCGGTGAGCTGCCTGGAGACCATCACGTCCAACAACTCCTCCATCGCGAACCTCAGCGTGGGCCAATGGGATGCACACCCCACCGGCCCGGCACTGCACTGCGTGAAGTAGCCCCCGCGCCCGCGGGAGCGGATGCGCTCGCACCCGCTCCCGCGGCACGTCCGTCGCCCCGGGGGGCCACCTTCTGTCCTGTCCATGAGGCCATCCGCATGCCGCGAGACAGAGGCGGCGTGGCCGCATGGAGGTGCCGCGAACGCGCCGCGAAGATGGCGGGCGACTTCATCGTTGGCACCAACCGCGGGAACAGGGGTGCTGCATGCCGGATGTCATCGTCGTAGGTGGCGGGATCGCGGGCCTCACGGCCGCGCACGAACTGGTGGAGCGCGGCTTCAAGGTCCATGTCTTCGATTCACGGGCGACCTGGGGTGGCAAGGCCCGCTCCCAGCCGGTGCCCGGCACCGGCACGCAGAACCGACGCGCGCTGCCTGGGGAGCACGGCTTCCGCTTCTACCCGCGCTTCTACCGCCACGTGATTGATCAGATGCAGCGGACTCCCGCCGCCGGCACTCCGGGCCGGACCGTCGACCAGCACCTCAAGGCGACCACCGAGAGCGCCATCGCCCTGATTGATGAAGACACGTGGTTCCGCTTCTCCCGACGGCGGCTCGACAAGCCCTATGACGTCCTGGAGGCGCTGGAGCTGTTCTTCCAGAAGCTCGACTTCGAACCGTCCGACGGAAGCCTGTTCGGCCTCAAGATGCTCCAATTCCTCTCATCGAGCGACGAGCGCCGGCTGGGACAGTACGAAAAGCTGTCGTGGTGGGACTACACCCAGGGCGACCGCTACTCCCCGAAGTTCCAGCGCCAACTGCGCGCGGTGCCACGCACGATGGTCGCCATGGATCCACGCCGAGGCTCGGCGCGAACCCTCGGCACCATCTCCATGCAGTTGATCCTCGACTTCGCCTCCAGCGGGGTGAACAACGACCGGACGATGGGCGGGCCCACGAGCCAGATGTGGCTGGACCCCTGGGTCGCCCACCTGCGCGGCCTGGGCGTCCAGTTCCATGCCGGCGTGCGCTTCACCGGCTTCGACGTGTCCGAAGGACGCATCTCCCGGGCCCGCTTCGACCAGGGCGGGCCGCGCACCGCGGACCACTACGTGCTCGCGGTGCCCGTCGAGGCGGCCCACGCGCTCATCACCCCGGAGCTCGCCGCGCTGGACCCCGCGCTTGCGCGCCTGCGCCAGACGGACGTGGAAGAGCTGGTGGCGTGGATGGTGGGGATCCAGTTCTTCCTCTACGAGGACGTGCCCCTGGTCCGTGGCCACATCTTCTACCCGGACTCCCCCTGGGCGCTGACGTCCATCTCGCAGCCGCAGTTCTGGCGCGAGCTGGGATTGTTCCGCACCCAGTTCGGGGATGGGCAGGTCGGCGGGCTGCTCTCCATCGACATCTCGGATTGGGACACGCCGGGCACCTTCGTGCCGAAGCGCGCCAAGGACTGCACCCCGGAGGAGATCAAGACCGAGGTCTGGGGACAGCTCAAGGCGGCGCTCAACGGCGGGGACGTGGTCGAACAGGTCCTGACGGATGCCCTGCTCCACTCGTTCCACCTGGACGCCGACCTCGACTACAGCGCCGGCCTGCCGCCGGCCAACCCGTCGCGGCTGCTCGTCCACCCCCCGCGCTCCTGGGAGGCGCGCCCCGACGCGGCCAGCGCGATCCCCAACCTGTGCCTCGCGGGGGACTACGTGCGCACCCATACGGACCTGGCCACCATGGAAGGCGCGTGTGAAGGGGGCCGCCGGGCCGCCAATGCCATCCTGGACCGGGCGGGCTCCCGGGCGCCCCGCGCGGACATCTGGCCGCTCACGGAGCCCGCGGAGCTGGAGCCCTGGAAGCGCCTGGACGCGGCGCTGTATCAGCGGGGCCGGCCGCACCTGTTCGAACTGCTCGGCCTCCAGTCCGCCTACCAGGCCGCCGACACGCTGCGAAGGTTCTCCGCGTTCACGGGCTTGAGCGAACTGGATGACTGGATGGATCAGTTCCGGGTCACCTCGGTGGTCGACAGCCTCCTGATGCGCATCGGGAGGCGCTGACCCCGCTCATTCGCGGGACGGCTCCGCGGGGCCCGGGCGGGGCGTGTAGACATTGGCGCTCACGGAGCGGGCCGCCGCGGTGATGCCGATGAGGCTCTCCGCGTGCCCGAGGAAGAAGTACCCCGTCTCCGGCAGGCGCTGGAGCAGGCCCTGGATGACGCGCACCCGGGCCTCCGCGCCGAAGTAGATGAGCACGTTGCGGCAGAAGATGATGTCGAACTTCCCGACGGGCCACGTGGCCGGGTCATGCAGGTTCGCGCGGGCGAAGCGCAGGAGCTGCCGCACTTCCGGGCCCGCCATCATCAGCCCTTCCTGACTGCGCACGCCGCGCAGCATGTACTTGCGCAGGAGCAGCGGCGGGATGGTCCGGGAGCGCTCCAGGTTCCAGAGCCCCTCCTCCGCGCGCCGCACGGCCCAGGTGGACAGGTCCGTGGCGACGATCTCCAGGTGCCAGCCGGAGTCCTGGGGGAAGGACTCCAGCAGCGCCATCGCCAGCGAGTACGGCTCCTCGCCGGTAGAGCACCCGGCGCTCCAGACGCGGAGGCTCCGGGGACGCCGGCCCTGCGCGCCCTGCGCGACCCACTCCGGGAAGACGTGGTCGCGCAGCAGATCGAAGTGGCGGGACTCGCGGAAGAAGGACGTCTCGTGGGTGCAGAGGCTGTCGAGCATCCGCACCTTCTCCGCCTCGTTCCCCCCCGAGGTGACGTACGTGTAGTACGCGGCGAACGAATCCAGGCCCAGCTCGCGCAACCGCCGGGACAGCCGGTTCGCCACCAGCGCGTTCTTCGCCATGGACAGGTGGATGCCCGTCTCCGACTCCACCAGGTGCTGGAACAGCATCAGCTCCGAGTGCGACAGCGAAGGCGGCAACGCCTGCGCCCATGGCTCATGCCCGCTCATCCCCTCACCCGTGACCCGGGGATTCCGGCTGGGACGCGGAGGGCGCGGGGGCGAGCACGGAGGCCGGGGCCTCGTCGGCGGCGGTCGTCAGCCGCAGCAGCTCCTCCAATGACAGCACCCGGTCCAGGTCCAAGAGCAGGATGAACGCGTCGCCATGACGGCCCATGCCCCGCAGGAACTCCAGCCGCACGCGGGTGCCGAAGGCCGGTGGGGGTTCGATGTCGTCGGGCCCCAACTCCAGCACTTCGCGCACGGTGTCGCAGAGCAAGCCCAGCACCGTCTGCTGGCCGTCGAGCGCCACCTCCACGATGACGAAGCAGGACCAGCGGGTGATGGGCCGGGGCGACAGGCCGAACTTCACGGCCAGGTCCACGACGGGCACCACGCTGCCGCGCAGGTTGATGACGCCCTGCACGGCGACGGGCATGCCCGGCACGCGGGTGACGGGGCGGTATTCGATGATCTCCCGCACCCGCAGGAGGCCCACGGCGTATTCCTCGCCCGCGAGCATGAAGCTCAGGTAGCTGGACCGGTTGCCGCTGCCCGGTTCGATGGGATGGTTCATGGTGGGCTGTCTCCCTAGAACCGCTGGAAGTCCTGGTGGGCCGGGGACTCCGCGCCGTTCTGGAGCCGGGACAGGGCCGAGACCTGGGCCGACGACCCGCCGAGCGTTCCCTGCGCCGCCGCCTGCAGTCCGCGCGCGGACGAGGCCGGCATCCGGTGGGCCGTGGGCCGCGACGGGCTGGAGGGCACGTTGAAGCCGAAGCCCTCCACCAGCCGGAAGAACGTCATCATCTGCAGGAGGGACTCCGCCTGGGTGGCCATCTCTTCGGCGGTGGAGGACAGCTCCTCCGCGGCGGAGGCGTTGCGCTGGGTCACCTGATCGACCTGCGTCATGGCGCGGTTCATCTGCGACACGCCAATGGACTGCTCACGCGAGGCGTTGGTCACCTGCTGCACCAGCTCCGACGTGCGGCGGATGGCGGGCACCAGTTCGGACAGCAACTGGCCGCTTCTCTCGGCGACCTTCACGCTGGAGGAGGCAAGGCCCCCAATCTCCTTCGCGGCCTTCTGGCTGCGCTCGGCCAGCTTGCGCACCTCGGTGGCGACGACGGAGAAGCCCCGGCCGTGCTCCCCGGCGCGCGCGGCCTCCACGGCGGCGTTCAGCGCGAGCAGGTTCGTCTGATAGGCGATCTCCTCCACGATGGAGATGCGCTCCGCGATGGCGTTCATCGCCTCCACGGTCTCCTTCACCGCGCGGCCACTCTCCTCCGCGTCCCGGGCGCCCTTCAGGGCTGTCTGCTCCATCTCCCGGCTGTTCTCCGAGTTCTGACGGATGCTGACGTTGAGCTGCTCCAGGCTGGCGGTGGTCTCCTCCACGGAGGCCGCCTGGGAGCTGGTGCCCTGCGACAGGCCCTGCGCCGCGGAGGCCACCTGGAGCGACGCGGACGACAGCGAACCCGCCGCGCCCCGCACCTCGCTGATGACCCCCGACAGCCGCTGGATCATGTCCCGCATGCCGCCCATCATCCGGCCCGTCTCGTCGGTCCCCCGGGCGGTGATGTTCGCCGTGAGGTCGCCGGCGGTGATCTGCGTCGTCACCTTCACGGCCTCCGTGAGCGGCTGCACGATGCTGCGGGTGAGCAGGAAGGACAGCAGCCCCGCGAGCGCCACGCCCAGCACGCCCCCCATGATGATGACGTTGTACAGGTCCTCCGCCATGCCGGCGGTCCGGGTGATGCGCTCCTTGAGGAGGTTCTCCTCGTCGTCCGCCAGCTTGGTGAGCAACATCCGGATGCGGTCAGCCGTCTCCTTGCCGCGCGCGGCCTGCTCCACCGCGATGAGCTCCGCCAGCTCCCCGCGGCCCGCGTTGATGTCCCGGCGCTGCGCGATGAGGGGCTCCAGGTGCTGGGTCACCCACTGCTGCATCAGGTCGCGGATCTCCTGCTGGCGATCCTGCTGGCGGCGGTCGCGCTGCGTGAGCTCACGGATGCGGTCGATGTTCTGGGACACGCTCAGGCGCGCCTGGTTGTAGGGCTCCAGGAACTTGTCGTCGCCGGTGATGAGGAAGCCACGCTGGCCCATCGCCAGGTCGGCCATGTCCCCCTCCAGCGTGCGGATGGCGATCATCATCTGCTGACTTTCGGTGTCGCCGTTCGCGGAGGCGGCGACCCTGACCAGCGTCGAGTAGGTCATCCCCACGATGCCGATGATGATGGCGACCATCGCGCTGAAGGCGAACACCAGCTTCGCCGTGATGCTCAGGTTGTTGAACATGGTTACTCCGGAAGGGGGGACGGGCGTGACGGCGCACGAGGCGCGTCGGTAGGGGGAAGGAGGTCCTGCGGGGAATGGAAGGCTTCGGGGTGTTCACAGGCCCGGTGGATGGCCCGTCTCACCAGCGAGGGCGTGTCCAGGAGCAGGCCCACGCGCCCATCGCCCAGGATGGTGGAGCCGGAGATGCCGGGGATGCCCTGGAAGAGCTTGCCCAGCGGTCGGATGACCCGCTGTCCCTCTCCCTGGAGCTCGTCCACCGCCAGACCGACCATGCCATCCGGGTGCTTCAGCACGACGACGTTCTCCCGGGCCGGCGTGCCACCGCCCAGGTCGAAGACCTGACGCAGCCGCAGGTACGGCAGCGGCTGGCCGCGCAGCGACAGGACGCCGGACGCCTCCGAGGTGCGCTCCTCGGAGGGAACCTCCATGCACTCCTGCACGCCCTCGATGGGGACGACGTACACCTGGTCCCCCACGCCCATGGCGAAGCCCTGGATGACGGCGAGCGTTAGGGGCAGGCGCAGGGTCAGGGTGGTGCCCCGACCCTCCTGGCTCTGGATGGACACCGAGCCGCGCAGCGCTTCGATGTCCCGGCGCACCACGTCCATGCCCACGCCGCGGCCGGACAGCTCCGTCACCGTCGCGGCGGTGGAGAAGCCGGGCTCGAAGATGAGGCGCAGGAGTTCGTCGTCGCGCAGGCGCTCCGGGGCGGCCACCAGCCCCTTCTCCCGGGCGCGCTCTCGCACCCGTTCGCGCTGGATGCCCCGGCCGTCATCGGACAGCTCCACGACGACGCTGCCCGCGTCGTGGAAGGCCCGCAGCCGCAGGTGGCCCCGGGGGTCCTTGCCCGCGGCCCGACGTTCGTCGGGGGACTCGATGCCGTGGTCCAGCGCGTTGCGCAGCAGGTGGAGCAGCGGGTCGCGCAGCGCGTCCAGCACCGCGGTGTCCAGGGTGGCGTCCTCGCCCTCCAACTCCAGCAGCGCCTGCTTGTGCTGGGAGCGAGCCAGGTCGCGCACGGTGCGCAGGTGCTGTCGGAACAGCGGCCCCACGGGGACCATCCGGACCTTCATCACCTCTTCCTGGAGCTCCTCGAAGAGCGGATCCATCTCCCGCTGCAATGACAGCGCATCATCCCAGCTCGCGCCTGAGTCCTCCGCGCGGGTCAGGAACTGCGTCATCCGGCCCCGTGCGACGGACAGCTCCGCGGTGAGCGTGACGATGCGGTCCAGGCGCTCCAGGTCCATCCGCGAGCGCCCCCGCTTGCCTCCCGGGGACTCCGGGATGCGCGGAAGGCTGGCCGGGGCCGGAGCGGCGACCGCTTCCGTGGCAGGGTGAAGGCCGGCGCCCTGTTTCAGCCGGGCCAGGTGGGCCAGGTGGACCGCGCCCAGCGAATCCACGCCGGCGAGCGATGCCCGGCTCAAGTCCCGCAGGTGGTCCACGGCGCCCAGCAGCAGCGACACCCGCTCCTCGTCCACCGCGACGCGCCGGTCGATCAGCGCCTGGAGGAGGTCCTCCACTCCGTGCGTGTAATCCGTCACCGCCTGGAAGCCGAGCGAGCCAGCGGCGCCCTTGAGCGTGTGCGCTCCTCGCAGGATGGCCTGGAGCAGCGAATCCGCGGGAGCCACCTCCAGCGCGATGAGGTTCTCCTCCATGGAGGCGACCAGGCCCTCGGCCTCGTCCGAAAAGATGCCCAGCACCTTTTCCCATTCCACGGTTGCATCCGACGTCATATCCCCCGGGCCCATCGTCAGCGCACCACTCCCGCACGAGGCGGAGCCGGTTCACACACGGGGTTGTCTGGGGGGAACTTCCGGGTCAGCCGCTTCCGAGCGGAGGCCATGGGAACTCAGCGAGACAATGGGTGGGGACCACAACCCTTCGGGAGTACAGACACACGAACCCCCCGTCCTCACAATGTGAGCCATTGCCATGGGGTGGGCCGACCGCCACGGAAGAGGAATGAATCCAGAAATCAACAGTACCAACACTGTGACCCGAAAACAATGCTACCCAAGATTTCACGCACTACCGGAATCAACAGGTAGGGCGACTGTCTTCACGAGCCAGACTGTACAGGTCAGGGTGTTGCAGACTCCCCGGGGCACCATCCCGGCTTTGCCTGAATAAACATGTTTCACGGAGTGACGGGACAATCCTCCGCCCTCCCCGCGCCCGTGTAGGCAAACCGAGTCGGTCCAGCGGCGCCAGGAACGGCCGCGGAGGAAGCTCCTCCACATTGGCCCTCCGGCGTACGTCCCACGCACCCGACGCAATCAGCATCGCGGCGGCGACCGGGGGGATGCCCGCCGTGTAGGAAACGGCCTGGCAGCCCATGGACTCGTAGGCCATCCGGTGATCCGAGACATCGCAGAGGAAGACCCAGCCCTTCGGCTGTCTTTCAGCACCGTGAAGACCAGGTCTTCGAGAAAGAAGTCCAGCCGGGCGCATGGGGCCCAGCGACTCCCGAGGTTGGGATCGCTGCGACCCCAGGGCGGCTGACTCCCTGCGCAACGCCTTTCATCCCGCCACGGATTGACGGGCAGCGGGCAACGGCCGTTTGATTCGCGAATGCAAAATCAAACCCTGGAGTACCAGTCCTGCATCCAGAGTTCCGAGAAGGTGTCCTGGCGTCTGGATGAGTTGTTGCCCCGGGACACCGAACTCGATTTCAGCCGGAGATTCCTCTCCGATGCGCTGACCGGGACGGAAGCCATCGGCTTCTTGAACGCCGAGGAGCGGCTGCTGCTCAACCAGATCCGCTCCAACAGCTATGCCCACCTGTTCCTGTTCCTGGAGGAGTACGCCGTGGCCCTGGCGTCGCAGCGCGCCGGCCTGGAACTCCACGGGAACGCGATCCACATGCGCGCGCTCCTGCGCTTCACCGAGGAGGAGCTCAAGCAC
The DNA here is from genome assembly GCF_003611635.1 of Corallococcus terminator. Taxonomy (GTDB): domain Bacteria; phylum Myxococcota; class Myxococcia; order Myxococcales; family Myxococcaceae; genus Corallococcus; species Corallococcus terminator. Next base: position 14,642 of record NZ_RAVZ01000115.1, read on the forward strand.
CAGCAGCTCTTCTCGCGCTACACCGGCGCGTTCGCCCGGGGGTTCAAGGTCGCCCCGGCGCTGCTCGACAACCAGGTCGAGGTGGCCCGGGCCATCATGGCGAAGTCGCACCTGGGGGTGCTGATCTTCAACCTGCACCTGGAGCTGATGACCCAGCAGCACTACCTGGAGACGGTCCGCAGCAACAAGACGGAGACGCTGGATCCGCTGTTCTGCAACATGCTCAAGCACCACTGGCTGGAGGAGGCGCAGCACACCCGGCTCGACTTCCTGGAGGCGCAGAAGATCCTCGAACAGCAGCCGGAGACCCTGGAGGCGGCCCTGGCCGAGTACTCCGAGCTGCTCCAGGCCCTGCGGGGGACCCTGGTCGCCCAGCTCGCGCTGGACCTCCAGACGCTGGAGAAGGCGGTGGGGCGCACGTTCACGGACGCCGAACGCGAGGAGCTGCACGCGTCCCAGGAGCGTTCGTATGTCTGGGGGTTCATCGGAATGGGGATGAAGGCGCCCCTCTTCCTCTCACGCCTGCGCGCACTGTCCCCCGTGGCGGAGCAGCACGTCCTCGCGCTGGCCCCGACGTACTACTGCGACTGAAAGCCCGCCTCCGACACCTTCAACTCGTTGCGTCACAAAGAATCAACACCGGGGGCCCTGCCCCCTCACGGGGTTGGTGACGGCGCCAGCCCTGGCGAGCCCGGTCGTCGGTGACAGTGTCACCAGGGGGCCCATCCCAAGTGGGGGGCCCCTCGCTATGCTGGCGCGCAATGATCTGCCCAGCCTGTGCGGAACTCCGCGCCACTGAATCCGGAGCTCCGTGTCCTGAGTGTGGCACCACGCTCGTGCCCGCCACGGGGCAGCCTCTCGAAGACTTCGTGCGGACCCTGTTGCGTCGGCGCATCGAGCGCTGGCGGTTCGACGGGTTGCTCGACTCCGTCACGGCGCAGCGGCTCGACGCCTCGCTGGACGCGCCCCCGGAAGCAGCCACGTCGGTGTCCGAGCCGATGCCTGCGCCGCCAGTGGCCCCCCCTGTCGACTCGTCGGTTCGCGCGGAGGCCTGGGCGGAGGATGTCGCCACGTCGTTCCGGCGCGCGGGGGGATGGCGTCCGGGTTGGGTGGCGGCGCTCGCGCACTCCCTGGACTCGGCGGCGAAGGCGGAGCGGGAGCAGGAGGCGCGGAGGCGTGCGGCGGTGGGCTCCCGGGACTCCGGCGAGGACGACCTGGGCTCCGCGCTGGGGTCGGGGCGGGCGCTGTTCTCCCAGGGGCACCTGGGCTCGCTGGGGAACGGACTGGAGGCCATGGTCGCGCTCGATGAGGGCGAGGGCGCGCCCCGCCTCCACGAGTACATCTGGTGGTTCCTCGGCGCGGTGCTGGTGCTGGGCGGCTCGCTCATGGGGGTCCGCGAGGCGTGGCGGGCCCTCGGAGGCGTGCCCCGGCAGCTCATCGTCACGGGCGCGCTCTTCGGCTACCACGCGGCCTTCATCGGGCTGGGGGCGTTCCTGTCGCGGCGCTCCCTGTCGGCCGGGCGCGTCCTGGCGGGCATCGGGCTCGCGTTGCTTCCGGTGGTGTTCGTCGCGCTGTCGTCGCTGGTGGCGCTGGCGCCCGTGGTGGGCGTCCCCGTCGCGCTCGGGGTCGCGGCGGTCGGAATCATTCCGTTGAGGATCGCGGGACGGCTGTTGCACGGCGCGTCCGCCGCGTCGCTCGCGGTGGCACTGTTCCCGTCGCTGCTCGCGGGACTTCCATTGATGGGATGGGACGAGGCCCCGTGGCTGCGGGTGCTGTGCGCTTGCGCGGGCGTGGTGGCGCTCGGGGCCACGGCGTGGCGTGCGCGGGCGGCGACGGGCAAGGCGCCGTTCGTCAACGCGGGTGCCGCGCTGTACGGCGCGCTCTGTCTGGCCGTCTTCGCGGTGGCGAGCGCGCCCTCCGGGTTCGATGCACTGGAGCCGGGCAGCCCCCTGTTCGCGGGCCTCACGCTCTGGGCGGTGGCGCTCGCGGCCGTGGTGGCGATGGCCGCCTCCTCGGAGTCGGTCCGGGAGGCCCATCCGCGCGCGGGCCCGGTGCTCGAAACGCTGGCGCACGCGGTGGTGGCCAGTGGCGCGCTCGCGGGAGCGCTGAGCGCGTTCTCCGTCATGCCAGGGGACGACGGCCTGGTGGAGGTCGCATCCGCGAGCGCGCCCGTGCTGGCCGCGATGCTCTTCTTCATGCTGGAGCCGCGACGCCGCGCGCTGGTGCACCCGGGCGTCATGGCCTCGATGCTCGCGGGGGCCCTGCTCGCGCGCACGCAGGCCCCCCTGGAGTCCACGTGGTGGTGCTTCGGGGTCACGGCCGTGGCCTCGGCGCTGTTGCTCGTGGCGCGCACCACCGTGGCCAGTGGCCTGCGCATCCGGCTGCTCGCCTGGGGCGTCGTCGTGGCCCTGGCGACGATGCCCGCCGTCGCGGTGCTGGCGTGGGACAATGGGCCGAGCAACCCCTGGCCGAAGGCGCTGACGGGCCTGCTCATCGCGGTCGCGGCGCATGTCGCGGGAGGCTGGAGATGGCGGGGGCTCCACTATCTGGGGGGCATCGCCGCGCTCTTCGGAGGGGTCGCGCTCATCGAGGGGACGCCGTGGCTCGCGTCGAACACGGCGAACCTCGCCGTCTTCGCGCTCGCGGCGGGGCTCTACAGCCTCGCGGGCCTCGCACAGGACGCGTGGGCGCGGCCCGTCAGCCAGAGCGCTTCGCTCAAGCCGCTGGAGGATGTCTCGCTGGGAGCGGCCGTGCTGGGGGTGGTGCTGGCACTGGGCGTCACCCCTGCCCTACCGGAGGCACTCGCGGCGTTCGTGGGCCCGGCCGGGACGCTGCTCGCCTGCGCGCCCACGGCGCTGGCCACGGCGGTGTTGCTGCTGCGCGTGCGCAGGGAGGGCAGCCGGTTGGTGGCCTTCATCGCGGCCATGGGGCTCGCGGTCACGGTGACGCAGGGCCTGGGCACGGTCTCCGACTTCACCTCGCCACGCGCCGCCCTCGTGGCCTCGGCGCTGGCACTCGGCTTCGCGCTCCTCGCGGTCCTGCGCGGGCGCGGCCCGGCCGCGGGTGAAGGCCCGGCGCCGAAGGGCCGCCGGCTGCTGGACGTCATCCCCCTGCCGTTTCGAGCGCGGGGATGGCCGCTCTTCACGGATGGCTTCGCGGCGGCGGCGCTCGTACAGGTTTGCTTCGCGACCCTCACCCTCCTGAACTGGATCCCCACGCCCGTCAGCGCCGAGCGGCCCGATTTCCTGCTCGCGGGAGGGTTGCTCACGGCCGTCGCGCTCCTGGCGTTCGTGTCGCGCGGCTTCGTGGCGCTGGCCTTGCGCGGCTCGGTGGTGACGCTCGCCACGGGCGGAGCCTTCATCGCGCTCACCGCGGTCATCAACCGCGCGGGCCGACCGCTTTCGCCCGACGTGAGCGCCTGGCGCATCCCGCTCATCGGCATCGCCCTGTGGCTGCTCGCGCTGGCGACGCGGCGCTTCGGCCCGTGGCTCGGACGGCGGCTGGAGAACCCCCGGCACGGGCCGCTCTACCATGCGGTGCCCCACGTGGGCGTGGCCGCGCTGGCCATCGTCCTGATGCGCTCCGCCCTGGTGGTGGGGATGCCGGATCCGTCCTTCGCGCTCGGCGTGGTGCCTCCGCTGCTGGTGCTGGGCCCGGCGTTGCTGTGGCTGTTGCTCGCGGCGTCCTTCCGTTCACGGCCCCTGGCCCACCTGGGCCTCCTGCTGGGGCTGCCCGGCGCCGCGCTCTGGGCCGCGCAGAAGGGCCTGCTCGGCTCGCCGCTGATGGCGCTGCGACCGCCTGACGGACAATGGGTGCTCGCCCATCCCGTGCAGCTCATGGGGCCCTACGAGTTGGACTGGCTCCAGCCCGCGACCTGGCTTGCCCCCGGGGACACGCTCTTCTTCTCCTGGCAGCGCGCGTTCGCGGGCATCGCCGCCGCCGGGCTCGTCTACGCCGGGGCCGCCATCGCGGTGGCGGGCATGGGCGCGGCACGCGCCTTCGTGCGCCGCCTCCTCTGGCCCACCGCCCAGGACCTCCCCGAGCCCTTCCTCCAGATCCTGCGCCAATGGTCCCTCACGGCCGTGGCGCTCGTGGCGGCGGCGGCGTTCTTCCAGCCCGGCCTGCCGGCCGCGGGGCTCGCCTTCGCCACGGGGGCCGTGCTGTTCAGCGGAGGCGCCCGCAAGGCAGGGCGCATCGTCCTGGGCGCGGGCCTCCTCCTGCTCATCCATGCCGAGGCCCACAGGGCCTCCCTCTTCGAGGCATGGCCTGGTCCCACGCTCGCGCTGCTGGGGCTCGCGGTGGTGACACTCGGTCCGTGGGTCGCGCGACGCAGGGGCGTGGACGCAAGCCAGACGCGGCTGCGCACGCAGTTGTCCTCGCTGCCCTACCTCCTGGCGGCGACGGCGTACGCGCTGGCCGTGACGGGAGAGACGTGGCCGACGATGGCCGTCCCCGGCCTCCTGTGGCGGATGCTCCTGGGCCTGGGCGGGTCGTGGATGGTCTCCCCAGCCTACGCCGTGACGCTTTCGCTCATCGCCGTGACGGCGATGGTGGCGGCGTTCCAGTGGCGGGGCGCGCTCGCGGGCTTCGTCGCCAGCGCCGCGACGGTGCTGATGGGCAGCGCGGTCCTCTCCGCGCTGATGACCGCCCTCGTGATGGAGGCGAGCGGATCCGGTTCGGTGCCGGGCTACCGGAGCCTCTTCACGGTCTCTGGAGCGGCGCTGGCCCTGGCCGCCGCGGGCAGTGCCCTGGCGCTGCACATCGCTCAGCGCGCCACGGCGCGGCGCAGGGGTGACGTCGCGGGCGGAATGGGCTGGGGGCGCGACCTGTGGCTCGTGGCGACCGGGGTGCTGCTCGCCATCGTCGCCGTGAAGGGCCGCGCGCCGGAGGAGGCGCTGCCCCTGGCGCTCGCGGCCATCGGGCTGGCGGTGGGCGTGTCCCTGCACTGCGCGTGGCGCGAGCACACGGGACGGCACGTGTACTTCGTGCAGGTGTCGGTGGTGGGCGTCTACGCGCTGGTGCGCGGCCTGTACGCGCAGGGCCTGCGACCCGAACACGATGCGCTCTTCGCGCTGTGCCTGGGCTTCGTGCTGGTGGGCGTGACGGTGCTGGCGCGCAGGGCGGGCGTACAACCCGTGGAGCGCGCGACGCGGCGGTTCGCGGCGCTGCTGCCCATTGGCATGGCGCTGGTGCTGCCCGGGGACGCGACGGGCGAGGCGGCCTTGCTCGCGGGCGGCTCCGGCCTGCTGTACGCGGCGCTGGGCGCGGTGGAGCGCAGCCGGATGTTCGGCGCGTTCGCGGCGGCCGCCTGCAACCTGGCGCTGCTCATCGCCGCGCTCGCCTTCGGCCTGGAGGGCCTGGAAGTGTACCTGGCCCCGCTCGGCCTGCTGTTCCTGATGATGGGACAGCTCTTCACGTCCAGCCTGCCCCAGGCAGCCCGCAACGCGGTGCGCATCCTCGGGGGACTGCTGCTGTACGTGCCGGCGGCGGCGAAGCTGGCGATGCGGATGGGCGAGTCGGAGGATGGGACGTATGCGCTCGTCTTCGGAGCCGTGTGCCTGCTGGGCGTGGGGCTGGGAATGGCCTTGCAGATCCGCGCCTATCTGGCGCTGGGCACGCTGTTTCTCACGCTGGACGTGGTGGCCAACCTGCTCAACGCGGGGCTCCGGGACCACCGCATCGGCTTCCTGGTGATGACGCTCACCGGGCTCACCATCGTGGGAGGCCGGGTGATGGCGACCATCAAGCGCCAGGAATGGGAGTTCCTGATGAGGCGCGTGCGCGTCCAGCTTCGTGGCTGGGATTGAGGACGAGGCGGGCGGGTGCGAAACAGGGCAGGCACCCGCCGCTCAGGTCCGGCTCACTGCACGACAGGGGCGCGGAACACCTCGCCGTCGCTGCCTTCCAGCACCAGGCTCCCCACGTCCGAGCTGCCCACGCGCAGGGACGCCCGCGTCTGTCCCCGGCGATCCACCAGCCTCAAGCCGGGCATGCCGTGCTCGTCCGCGCCCAGGATGGCGCGAGGCCGTCCATGCTCATCCGCCAGCTCCAGCCGCGACGAGCCATCCACCTGGAGCCCCACGGAGAACAGGTCCACGCCGCCCGGCTTGGACAGCGACAGGCGGGGGGCCTCGTCCGAGAACACCATGAGTTCGGCCAGGGATTCACCCTGCGCCGTGGAGAAGCGGAGCCGGGGCGAGTCATCCGGGCCCACGCCCAGCAGCGCCCGGGGACGGCCCGCGCTGTCGCGCAGGACCAGGGACGCGGCGCCATTCTTGTCGGTGTCCAGCGTGGCGCGGGTGCGGCCCTGCGCATCCTGGAGCACCCAGCGGGAAGCGACGATTTCTCCGGCCTGGGGCGTCGGGCTCCGCAGGGCCGCGGCACCCAGGCCGAGGACGGCCAGGGCGAGCGCGGAGAAGGAGAGTCCCTGCAACCGCCGGATGCGGGCTTCCAGCCGCTCCATGCGCGCGTCGGTTGAATCCATCCCGGTGTCGCCTCCTGTCCGCGCCAATCTGGCGGGACGCAGGCGAGGCTAACAAATGCGGTCCCCGCGCGGGCGCTTCCGCGCGGCCGAGACACCGCGCCCCTCCCGGGATGTGGAGGGCACGACGTTCAGGGAGGGCCCGCGGCGTCAGCCCAGGACGCGCACATGGACGGCGGGCGTGCGGCGCTCCGCCGCGCGCTCCACCACGCGTCCCAGGCGCAACAGCAGGTGCTCTTCAAACGGCCGCCCCATGAGGTGCACGCCCACCGGAAGGCCCGCGCGGTCGAAGCCCGCCGGCACCGACAGGGCGGGGCAACCCGTGAGGTTCGCCAGGCGGATGAAGCGCATGAGCGCGTCCACCACCGGCAGGTTCGACTCGCCGTCGGGAAGCGTGGACTCGGGGATCGCCGGGGCGGTGGTGGCCGTCGTCGGGGTGATGATGACATCCACGCCCGCCATGAGGGACAGCAGCTCGCGGGTCATCCGGTGCCGGTGCCGCAGCGCATGGACGAAGTCCGTGGCCCGGAAGCGCCGCCCGAGCGCCAGGTTGGTGCGCGAGTCGAGGCCGAACACCGACGCGCGCGCCTTCAACTGGGGGAGCATCGCTTCCGTCATCTCACTCAGGATGATGCAACTGTGCGTCCAGAGGATCGTGTTGAGGTCGGGCGGTGGAATCTCCACCACCGTGGCCCCCGCGTCGGTGAGCGCCCGCACCGACTCCCGGCACCGGGCCACCACGTCCGGGTCGGCATCCTCGAAGTAGGGCGTGCAGAGCCCCAGGCGGATGCCCTTCAGCGCGCCGTCCTCGTAGCCCGACAGGTGGTGCGCGGGTTGCTGCCGCGCGACGACGTCCTGCCCGTCCGGCCCGGAGAGAATCGCATACATCGCCGCCACGTCGTCGACGGTGAGGCCCATGGGCCCGACGTGCGCCACGTTCCAGCACAGCGGGGGCACGCCCGTCTCCGGGATGCGACCCCACGTCGCCTTGAGGCCGACGATGCCGCAGAGCGCGGCGGGGATCCGGATGGAACCCCCGCCGTCCGCGCCAATGCTCAGCGGACACAGGCCCGCCGCCACGACGGCGCCCGAGGCGCTGGAGCTTCCGCCCGTGATGTGGCCCCGGTTCCACGGGTTGCGAGCGGCGCCGTGGTGAGGGTTCAACCCGATGGGGTTGATGCCAATCTCATTCATGTTGGCCTTGCCCAGGATGAGGGCACCCGCGGCCTTCAGGCGCGCGGCCACCGTCGAGTCGGTGGGCACCACCTCGTTGCGGAACGTCGTGCCCAGCGTCGTGGGGAAGCCGGCCAGGTCCACCTCGTCCTTCAGGACGACGGGCACGCCGTCGAGCACGCTCAAGGGCCTGCCCGCGCGCAGCCGCTCCGCCGCGGCCTCCGCGGCCCGCAGCACCTCGTCCGGCTTGCGCGCGATGAAGAGGCCCAGGCGGTCCGCGCCGCCGTCCAGCCGCTCGATGGCCTCGTGGAGCTTTCGGACCACTGCGACGGGATCTGTCCCGCCGTCACGGTAGGCCCGCGCGAAGGCCGCGACCGTCTCCCGCTTCGGCTCCAGGGAGGACGCGGCGACGGCGCGCGCGGCCTGTTCTTCCGACGTCTGGGATTCCGTGGGCGGGGCACCGGGAGGCAGCGGATATTGGATGGGCGGAGCATCTCCGGCGGACAACTCACGCCAGGCTTCGATGCCACTGTCCCGCAGCAGCTTCTCCACCAGCGCGGGCCCGACGCCGCCGCGCTCCAGGGTGTTGACGAAGGCCTTGAGGGCCACGCCCGACAGACGCGGAGCCTTCACCGGGGGACGTTGATAGGACATGGGACGACAGCCTACCGCGAGACGGACGGGCCAGGATGGGATGAGCGCTACCGGGTCGCGCGGTGTGTCAGTCGAAGGGGGAAGCGCTCTTCGATGCCGGCCAGGAACAGGGGCCGCCCTTCACGCGCGGCCTGGATCGCCTTGCGGAAGTCGAGGTCGCCATAGGCATCCAGCACCGACGGGTCGAAGCTGTGGACTCCATCCCCGACCCCTTCGTTCTCGATGTCTGGCGTGAGTGATTCATAAAGGCCCAGCGGCGCATAGACCAGGGACTGGACACCCCCCTCGGCGTACAGCCCGGCGGTCGTCTCCAGGAAGGTCGCCCTCGCCCGGATTTCGCCCATGGACACGAGGGCGGCATTGCGGTCCCCATACTGGCCGAAGAGCTCCCCTTCAACGCGCACCGAGCCTTCGACGAAGACGCGCGCCCCGTTGCCGAACGAGAGGGTCCGCGCCTCCAGGTCGCCTCGGACAATCACAAGGCCGGGCAGATAGTCGTCCGTCCACAGGTGCAGATGGCCTGTCGTCCTGAGCGGGCCCTCGACCAGAACGACGTAGGGGCCGTTCCCCGTGTCGAGTCCTTCCGGTGCGTCGAGGCCCGCGTCGAGGAGCCGCACAGCACCGGGGGAGCGCTCGAAGATGTCGAGTTCCGGCGCCCAGCGATGCGAGCGCAGACGTGTTCGGACCTCCAGGAGGGTCGTCGCTTCACCCAGGGCGTCGAGTCGGTTCGGGGGCATGAAGCGCATTCAACACGAGATTACCGCTCGCGGTCCGCCATCTGGGGAGTTCATGGACAATCGCCCAGGTCATTGCCCTCATGTACCGCGTCGGACCATGGTTGGCTGAAGGAAACCCCCATGACCTCTCCATTCTCGCGTTGGGCCTGTGTTCTTGGATTGCTGACGTCGGTGGCCTGTTCTGACGGTGCCCCGGACGACGTGGACCCGGTGGATGGGGGCAACATCACCGATGGCGGAAGCACCGATGCGGGAGGAGGCAGCGACGCGGGTGGAGGCAGCGACGCGGGTGGAGGCAACGACGCGGGTGGAGGCGGCGGAGCCGACGCCACGGTGGCCGGCGCGACGAGTCTGCCCTTCCCGACGCTGCACCACCTGACCGTGGAGTGGGCGTTCAGCGGGGATGCCAACGCCAATGGCGTGGTGACGGTCCGCTACCGGATCGCGGGCACCACCGTCTGGCGTAACGCACTCCCGCTGCGCCGCGTGGCCGCGGGCAGCAACGAGGGCTTCAGTTGGACGAGCCGTCACTCCGGCAGCGTGTTCGACCTCCAGCCGGGAACGACCTACGAGTTGGAGCTGACGCTCACGGACCCCGACGGCGGGACGACCACGCGCACCACGAACGCCACCACGCGTCCGTTGCCCGTCCCCATGGCGAGCGCTCCCATCAAGGCGGTGACACCCGCCACGTTCGCCAGCGTCGCCGCGAGCGCTCAGCCCGGGGACATCCTCCAGTTGGGTGCGGGGACCTACGCTGGCTTTGACTGGTCCCGCAGCGGCACCGAGGGAAAGCCCATCGTCCTGAGGGGGACCGCGGGGGTGGTTATCAACGGCGCCATCAACCTCTTCGCCCAGGCCTACGTCCACCTGGAGGGGCTCACCGTCAACGGGCGCATCCGGTTCAACGGCTCGAAGCACATCGTCATCCAGCGTTGCACCATCAACGCCAGCAGCACCTACGGCGGCGACGGCATCGTGACCTTCACCCGCGCGGAGAATGCATACATCGCGGACAACGTGGTGACGGGCCTGACGCAGTGGGCGGAGGCGTCGCTCGGAGCCAGCGGGGACAACCTGGGCGAGGGCATCGCGGTCAACGGTCCGGGGCACGTCATCCTGCACAACCGCGTGACGGGGTTCCGGGACGGCATCTCCCTCTTCGAGGACGATGAGGCCGTGGATCAGTTCAGCATCGACATCCTGAACAACGATCTGACTGGCAACGCGGATGACGGCATCGAGGCGGACTTCTGCTTCCACAACTGCCGGATCGTCCGCAACCGGCTGACGAACAACTTCATCGCGGTATCATCGCAGCCGGGGTTGGGCGGGCCCACGTACTTCGTCCGCAATGCCATCTACAACGCGGTGCACGTGGCCTTCAAACTCTACCGGGGCAGCACCGGAGACGTGCTCCTGCACAACACGGTGGTGAAGCACGGCGATGCGTTCGGAATCTATGCCGGGCGCCCGGTGGCGAACCTCTACGCGCGCAACAACCTCTTCCTGGGAGGACCCGGCGGTACCTTCAACGGGTACAGCAGCGGCACCGGACGCGTGTTGCATGTCCCCGACCTGGACGTCGCAAGCTCCAGCCTCGACCATGACGGCGTGGGCTCCACCACGGACACCGTGACAGGCCGCCTGGGGGCCACCACGTTCAGCAACCTCCAGACCCTGCGCACCGGCACGAGCGAACAGCACGCCGTGCAGGTGGACCTCACGGTGTTCGCCAACACCGTGGCGTATCCCGCCGCGCCGCTGACGCTCTACGCGAAGCCCGACCTGCGGATCCGCGCGGATTCGGCGGCGGTGAACGCAGGCCAGGCTCTGCCAAACATCAACGAGGGGCATGCCGGCTCAGCACCGGACCTGGGCGCCTTCGAGGCAGGCGCGGACCTGCCCGTCTACGGTCCGCGATAGGAATCAAATGGGCGGCGCCACGCTCAGGGCACCAGCAGGGCACCATCCGACAAGGCGACCTCCGCCCCGGCCCCTCCCAGGCCACCCCAGATGAACAGGGATTGACCCGTCCACACGCCCGCGTGCCCCGACCGCGCGGAGGGCGCGCCCTCGGTGCGCAGCGGCGTCCAGGTGTCGCTGGCGGGGTCATACGCCGCGCCGTCCGCGCAGGCGCCCGAGCCCCCGTCGCCGCACTTCGCGGCGGCGCCACCCCAGACGAGCATCCGCGTCCCGCTCCACACCGCGACATGCCCGGTGCGGGGCGAGGGAGCCCCCTTCATCGACAAGGGTGACCACGCATCACGCTGGGGATCGTACCGGGCCCCGGCCTCACAGTAGCGCGGCCCGTCGCCGCCGCAGCCCAAACCACCAAAGACAACCATCTCCGTGCCGGTCCACACCGCAGTGTGCGCCCAGCGGGCCTCGGGAGCCCCCGCCGAAGCCAGCGGCCGCCAGGTGTCCGTCGCGGGCGAGTACGCCGCGCCATCCCGCAGCGCCACATCTACAGCAGCACCGCCACTGCCGCCCCAGACAAGCCATTCCTGCCCCGTCCACACCGCGGAGTGATAGCGGCGTGCCACAGGTGCTCCGGTGCCGGACAGGGGCGTCCACGTCCCGGTCTCCACATCGTACCGGGCCCCATCCCCCAGCACGCGGGCCTGCTGGGGCTCCTCTCCGCCCCACACCAGCATCCCCCGCCCCGTCCACGCCGCCGTGTGCCAGCCGCGCGCGGAGGGCGCGCCCTGGGTGGGAAGCGCGCTCCAGGTGTCCGTGTCCGGCGCGTAGGCCGCCCCATCTCCGCAGGGGAGCTGGGGCCGCTCGCCGCAGCCCACGCCGCCCCAGACGAGCACCCGCTGGCCGGTCCACACCGC
>NZ_RAVZ01000116.1 GCF_003611635.1 Corallococcus terminator
GTTCCGGGGGCGGGCCGGGGCCGGTGGGCTTCCCCCACCCCAGCGCTTCAGGCGTACCGCGTCATCCCCAACGCCCAGTTCGTCGCCCAGGACGTCAATCTCCACAACGCCGTCTTCGAGACGCAGCGGGACGGATTGCGGCCCCACCCCCACCCGAAGACGCATGGGGACAGCTTCCTCATCGACGCCGGGTCGGCGAACGTCATGGTGCGGCCGCACAATCAGGTCACGCTCCGGGTCTCGGATGACAACGAGCTCGCCATCGAGGACACCGATCCCCACCACGAGCAGACCAAGTACTTCTTCGCCACGGACAGCGCCATCGGTCGGTGCAACCGCGCATTGAGGTCCGCGGGCTCCAACTATCGGATCGCCAAGGTCCCCGGGCCGCGCTACCTCGAAATCGGCCCCCCCGCGCAGCCGGGCTGTCTGCCGTTTCTGAACGGTCCGGGACCCAAGCGACTGTTCCAGGTGGCGATGTCCGAGAACGGGCAGCTCGAGCCCGCCGTATCGCAGAACTGCAATGAGATCTCCGGCAAGGTCATGGGGGAGCAGCGGGACTCGCAGCGCACCGTGAGGCTCAAGCAGTCCGGCAATCAGCTCTTCCTCAATCTGCCGCGCTGGCAGCTCGGAGGGTGGGGCCCTGCCTATCCGGCCCATGGCGACATTGCCTTCCGGCTGGCGGTCCTCATCACCACGTTCCTCTTCCATGGACAGGGAGAGGGGCCCAACGCCGCCGCGGCCCGGCAACACGCGGTCAACGACTACCAGGTGGGATTGCAGAACGCGCTGGCGGGTGCCAATACCCCCAATGCCCAGATGGCGGCACTCGCGGGCTACTACGGCCCCATCGGCCGCAACTATGGCCGGATGGTGAACCGGGTCCGTGCCAATGCCGCCATGACGATCAACGGCGTGAACCTCAACGCCCACACGCTCGGCACACGCTACGAGCAGCTCCTCTTCCGGCTGGGCATCAATGCCTATGCGGACCCACGGGTGGGCGATGCGTTCCAGACGTACTCGGTGGGCGCCATGGAGCGCTATCAGGATGCCCAGCACCGCAACTGGATGCGGATGCGGGACGAGGTGGCTCCCCGTCCGGTGGTGCCCATTCCGCCGCCTGTCTACAGTGAACCGGTGTGGGAGTACCACTGGGGCGGAGTGGTCGCGGAGAGCGGAGCGGACCGCATCACCTTCGAGAACTACGCCCGCAACTACGAGGATCGCGATGGTCCCCAACTCCAGGGCGGCGAGTTCCGGTCGTTCTTCCAGATGACCCGCGTGCCCACCCAGCTCAATGATCCGCTGATTGCCCAGTCCTGGCATGAGAGCTGTTACGCCCACGGCTTCGCCAATGCCCTGACGCTGACCGTCTCCAAGCTCAGTCGCTGCGGGCGATAGCCGGAGTCCTGAGCGTCCCCGGGTCCTCGACATCCCAGGGGCGAAGCAGGCGCGTCCTCCCCACATCCCACGGGACGGATTGCCAGGACCGCGCCCCCACTGCGTAGTGTTCCGGGAGGGCGTCATGCCCTCGCATCACCCCAGGGGGGGACCATGAGGAACATCGGCATCATTGGAGCGGGCCAGGCGGGCCTGCAGCTTGCCTTCGGCCTGCTCGCGAAGGGCTACCCTGTGACCGTCTACTCGGACCGTACCCCCGAGCAGATCTTCAACGCCCGGCTCGCCGCCACCACCTACCTCTTCGGCCGCGCCTACCAGTACGAGCAGGAGCTGGGGCTCGACTTCTGGCCGGGCCCGGGGGAGTACGCCCGGGGCGGCGACCTCGACATCTGCATGGCCCCCGGGCAGCGCGCGCTCAACGTGCAGGGACGCATCCTCAACGCGGGCAAGGCCCTGGACCTGCGGGCGAAGTACTCACGCTGGCTCGCGGAGTTCGAGCGGCGCGGCGGCACCGTGGTGGTGCGCGACGTGGACGTGGAGGCCCTGGAGGCGCTCGCCCCACGGCATGACCTGATGCTCGTGACTGCGGGCCGCAACAGCTTCATGTCGCTGTTCGAGCGGGATGCCGGGCGCAGCCCCCACACGCAGCCGCAGCGCAACCTCATGGCAATGATTGTCAGCGGCATGAAGCCGCTGCACGAAACACCCTACCCCGCGCTCAAGTTCATCCTGGCCGCGGGCCACGGCGAGTACTTCTCCATGCCGTACTTCGACCGCATCCGAGGCCCCCTGCACTGCCTCCTGCTGGAGGCCATCCCCGGCCAGGGGTTGGATCGCTTCCGCGGCCTCACCACCGCCCGGGACGCGATGGCGCGGATGAAGGACGTCATGCACGACTTCTCACCGTGGGTGGAGGACCGGCTGAAGGACGCCGCCATCGTGGACGAGTCGTCCTGGCTCACTGGCGCGTTCACGCCCACGGTGCGAAGGCCCGTGGGACGGCTCCCCTCGGGCCGGGCCGTGATGGGGCTGGGGGACGTCGTGATGCTCAACGACCCCATCGCGGGCCAGGGCCTCAACAGCGCGTCGAAGCAGGCCCACGTCGTGACCCAGGCCATCCTCGCGCACGGTGACCAGCCCTTCACCCCGGACTGGATGGAGCAGACCTTCGAGTACTTCTGGCGGACCGAGGGCCAATACATCACCGGCTTCACGAACATGCTGCTCCAGCCGCCTCCGCCACACGTGATGCAGTACCTTGGGGCCGCATCGAAGGTGCCGGCACTGGGCGACACCTTCTTCGACAACTTCGGAGAGCCGCAGCGCTTCTGGCCCTGGATTGCCAACCCGGCCGAGACCGAGGCCCGCATCCAGCAGGCGACCGCCGCCTAGCTCGACCTCGAATGGAGGGGCGTTGGTTCCCGCGACAACGCGCAATGACAGACGCGGACCTGGGACGCCTCGTTTGATTCCCTGACGAATCCAGGCCTTCATGCTCGGCTTACCAGACCTTCCTTCCCTGGCAAACCATCCATCATGAGGAGAACCCTTCTGCTGTTGGCCCAACCCCTTTCCGCCATTCGCTGGCACTGCGCTCCGACGGCACGGTCCAGAGGTGGGGCCAGACCCGGTACGGTCAGCTTGGAGACGGCTACAGCCAATACCAGACGACCCCGGTAGCGAACCCTCCGCTGTAGTTCCGCGTTGCTGATTCTTGCCTTCGGCACACCTTGAAGCCCGGCCCTCCGAAAGACAGAGGGCCGGGCTTCTTCTCAAATAGCCAGGAGCACATCCACTTGCGCACTCAGCGCGCGGGCCTCTTCGGGCTTGCCGAGCTGGACGTAGAGCGCCACCGCGTCGCGACGCTCCTGGATTTCGCGCTGGATGAGCGCATCCACCGCCTCCGGGGACAAGAGCAGTCGAGCCACTTCACCACTCCCGAGTCCCCCCGCGCTGCCGGCGATGCCGCCACCCACCGATGCAGGCGCGACGCTCATGTCGGGCGCCTCGGCATTGTCGATGGCGGCGAGCGTTTCCCGAAGGACCGCCGAAGCGGGTGCATTTCGATTGCGCAGTGCGTCTTTCAGCGCGACACGCAGCGTTGCCTTCCATTCATCCACGGTCCTCATGCGCCTACAGTAGTAGAGGACTCCCATTGTGCGCATCTGTACCGCACCGGATGGATGAGACACCGGGTTGGTCGCAATCAGGCCAACCTGCCTCGACCGCATCGACTCTCGCCGCGCTCCACACCGGCAGTGGGCCCATGTACGTGGTGCTGTCGGCGATGTTGCCGCGCCTCCTGTTTCCCGGGCGGGGGTTTCCAACGTTTCGCTGCCCCGCGGGGCAGCAACCGCTTTGAGTCAGAAAGCGTTACTTCACTGGGAAGGCCGCGTCAGCATTGCTTTCCCGGCTACCGGCCGAAGCTGGAAGTGCCACCCCCGGGGGAACCCATGTCGCTGAAGCTCCTATCGCGGACGGTCGCGTCCGCCTGCGTGCTGTTCCTGCTGTCGGCGTGCCGGAGCGCGGGCAATCCCATGCCGCCACCCGATGACACACCCTGCCGTGGCACCGCGTCCGTGCAGACACCGGTGCGCGAGAAGTTCCTCACGGTCGCGAAGCCGGTCCCCGGTGAGTACGTCGTCGTGCTCAAGGAGCCCCGGGAAGCAGACCCCGCGCTGACGCCGGTGATGGGCGCGCGGAACCTCACCGAGCGCTTCGGCGGCAAGACCTTCCACGTGTACGCGCACGCGCTGCGGGGCTTCGCCGCGCGCATGAGCGAGGAGCAGGCCCGTGCCATGTCCGCCGCGCCCGAGGTGGAGTACGTGCAACAGAATGGCGTGGTGACGCTCGCCGAGAGCCAGTCCGATGCGACGTGGGGCATTGACCGCATCGACCAGCGCGACCTGCCGCTCGATCAGCGCTACCTGTACCAGACGCAGGGCCGGGGCGTGCACGTGTACGTCATCGACACGGGCCTGCGCCCCACGCACCAGGAGTTCGCCGGGCGGGCGGACATCGCCTTCGATGCCGTCGACGACGGTCGCAACGGCGTGGACTGCAACGGCCATGGCACCCACGTGTCCGCCACGGTGGGCGGCAACGTGTATGGCATTGCCAAGAGCGCGTCGCTGCACGCCGTGCGGGTGCTGAACTGCGAGGGCTCCGGGACGACGGCGGGCGTGGTGGCGGGCTTGGACTGGGTGACCGAGCACCACCAGTCCCCGGCGGTGGCCAACATGAGCCTGGGCGGCGGGGAGGACGCGGCGCTCGACGATGCCGTGCGCCGCTCCATCGCGTCGGGCGTGACGTATGTGCTGGCGGCGGGCAACGAGAACCAGGACGCGTGCAAGCGCTCTCCCGCGCGCACCGCCGAGGCCATTACCGTGGGTGCCACCACCAGCGTGGACCGGCGGGCATCCTTCTCCAACTACGGAGACTGCGTGGACGTCTTCGCGCCCGGCGAAGGCATCCTCTCCGCCTGGGCCAGCAATGACACGGCGACCCGACCGCTGAGCGGCACGTCCATGGCCACCCCGCATGTCACCGGCGTCATCGCGCTCTTCCTGGAGGCCCATCCCGCCTCCGCGCCGCAGGAGGTCAGCACCGCCATGACGGGCAACGCCACGCCGGACAAGGTGGCCAACCCCGGGCACTGCTCACCGAACCGGATGGCCTACTCGGGCTTCATCGCACCCTCGCGGGCCCCCACCGTCCGGAACAGCGGGGAGTAGGCGCCTCCCGCGTCCGCGCTCACGCGAAGGCGCCCGTGAGCGCGGGTCACGAATACCGGGACCGCGAGGGCGGAGTTCGGCCTGCTAGGTCACCAGCCCATCGAGCGCCTTCTTCATGGCGGCCATGCCGTGCTCGATCATCGGGCCGACGACGGCGCTGGCTTCGTGAGGCAGGAAATCGGCGGTCCAGACGACCCGGCTCCCCGTGCCCTCCGCGAAGACCTGGACCGCTCCGTTGTAGTGGGTCAGCGGTCCACCTTCGGCCCCCCAGACGAGGCGCCGTCCGTCGTCGTCGACCGTCACGATGGGCTCCCTGACCACCATCCCGTTGCCGAAGGTGACCACGCGGGCTCCCGGCTCGAGGCGCGTGTCGACAACGAACCCGGGAACCAATCTCGTATGAAGAGCGCCGATGTCACGGATCGCATCCCATACCCACTCGGGCGCGGCACTCGTCGTGATGTCCTTGCGGATTGAAGCCATGTTGTGTGCTCCTGGCATGTTGGACCCAAGGGTCTTCGAAGTGTGCCGTCACACGAAGACCGACGTGGTCGAACACGGGTGCCTTCTGGGTTGAGCCACACCTCTAATTAGGAGGTGCTCACCCTCTTCTCTTGGAGAATCTTGCGCTCTCCGCGCGAGGCCTGCCGGAATGCGCGCGGCGAGACGCCTGCCGCTCGGCGGACCGTTCGCACGAAGTTCGAGAGGTCCCTGAAGCCAACGTCGTACGCGATGCGGGTGATGGGTGCATCCGTCGAGAGCAAGCGCGCAGCCTGACGAAGGCGCATGCGCACGAAAGACCGGGCGCGCTTGTCGGGCACCGCAGCGACGAGCACGTACTCGGAGCAGCCTGCGTCATGTTCGGTGAAAAGTGCGCAGGGCGAGTGACAGTTCCAGGGGCCCGGGGTGTTCGTCATCCCGATACGGCCACGCGGTTGACCGCCGTCACTCCTCCATGAAAGGAGGCCCCCCATGTTTCCTGAATCCGGGCTCAGCAACCTCGCCGCCGTCGCGCTGACGACCGTCGCGACCCTGGCCTCCGCGGCGCCCCTCCCATCGCAGTCCGCCTTCTTCCTGTCCCGGAGCGAGAACCGGAACCAGGTCCACTACGCCCTGCGCCTGGACGAAGCCTGTCGCCCCGTGGGGACGCGTCCCGTGCAGGTGTACTGGCGGATGTTGGAGCGCGGGGCATCGGAGGTGGAGGAGCTGCTGGGGGTCGAACAACCCGTGTATGGACTGGAGGACCCGCAGCCGGTCGACGCCACCGCGGATGGCTGGCGAGTGCGGGTGCGCCTGCGGGCCTTTCCCTCGCGCCCCATCGACATCACCACCGCGCGGGTCGACGGCGAATGCCGGGTCCAGGCATGGACGAAGCTGGGCAACAGCGTCTCCCGGCTGGAGCACGTCTTCGTGAAGACGTCCTGGCCCTTGTCGGTCGACTTCGTGCGGCTGGATGGCGTGGGACCGGAAGGACAGCCAGTCCATGAGCTGATTCGCGAGTGAGGTGGGATTCCCTGCACTCCCGCAAGCGCGACTCCATGGCGGAATGAGCGCATCTTGTGATTCGATGCCGCTCAACCCCTCAAGGAGAGACACGCCATGAAGAGCTTCCTGGGTGTGCTGATGGTGCTCGTCGTCCCGGTGCTGGTGGCCTGTGGTGGATTGGAACCTGTCGAGGCGCCGGAGCTGAGGCAGGAGTCGAGCGCCCTCGTCACGTGCTCACAGACCTGTCCGAATGGCTCGACCGTGTCTTGTGAGGGGAACACCTGTTCGGTGCAGGCGGACTCCGTCGAGTGCGATGGCTTCTACAACATCTGCTTCACACCCATCCCCATCTGTGGGCTGAACAATCGCTGCAGCAAGCTCGCGGGGACCCCGTGTTCGCCCGTCGGCGCGTCGCGGAGTTGCTGCCTGACGGGCCATCCCAATCCCAATTGCTTCTGTACGCCCCTCGGCATCTGGGCCTGCAGCGCGCTGTGACGCGCCCGAGGCCGTGTGTGCGTCATGCCTGACGCGCTGCACACGCCGATGCGTTGGGGGCCGCGAGGGCCCGGCGACTCCGGGCCCTCACCCCGCCGCCGCGCGCAGCCGGGACGCGATGAACCACAGGAAGAGGCCCACGGCGAGGGCGTGTACCGCGCCGGCTCGAGCTGCTCGGCCTCGGCCCGAAGGGGCGACGAAGCGACAAAGAGCAGCACCGCAACGAGAAGCAACGTACGCATCCTTCCGAGACTACCCGCCCGTCACCTCGCCCTCCGATCCGCTGGACTCCGATGGCACCCGTGACATGCAGCGAAGGCGCGCGGCGTGGGGCCTGCCGTCCGATGGAACACCTCCGCCGGGAGGTGATGCCCAGGGTACGTGACGCGCGTCACACGGCCCGCTATGTCCCTGCCACGTGAGCACTCCCCTCCTCACCCTGCTTGCCCTCCTGGGCTTCGCCGCGAACTCGCTGCTGTGCCGCGCGGCCCTCTCGGGTGGCGCGGCGCGCAGCATCGACGCGGGTTCGTTCACGCTGGTGCGGCTTGCGTCGGGGGCGCTGGTGCTCGCGCTGCTGCTGCGGCTCCGACGGGGCGGCCGCGGGGCAACGGGGCACGGGAGCTGGGCCTCGGCGCTCGCGCTCTTCGCGTATGCGGCCGGCTTCAGCTTCGCGTACGTGCGCATCGGGGCGGGCGTGGGCGCCCTGCTGCTCTTCGGCTGCGTGCAGCTCACCATGCTCGCGGCAGGGCTTGCGCGCGGTGAGCGGCCGCGCGCGCTCGAGTGGGTGGGGCTCGCGGTGGCACTCGCAGGGTTCGCGGGGCTCACGCTCCCTGGAGCGAGCGCGCCGGATGCGCTCGGCGCGGGGCTCATGGCCGCGGCGGGCGTGGCGTGGGGCATCTACAGCCTGCGGGGGCGTGGGAGCACGGACCCTCTGGCGGCAACGGCCGGCAACTTCGTGCGCAGCGTGCCGCTGGCCCTGGCACTCGTGATGCTCGCCCGCGCTCTGGACGCGGCCCCACACCCGTCGTCGAAGGGGCTGCTGCTCGCGGTCACCTCAGGCGCGCTCGCCTCGGGCGTGGGCTACAGCCTCTGGTACGCAGCGCTGCCCCACCTGAGCAGCGCGCGTGCGGCGGTGGTGCAACTGTGCGTCCCGGTCATCGCAGCGGTGGGCGCGGTGCTGCTGCTCGGAGAGCCCCTCACCCAGCGGCTGCTACTGGGGGGCACCGCGCTGCTCGCGGGCGTTCTGCTGAGCCTGCGTGCGAAGCCGCGTCCTATTGCGGCGAAACACTGACGGGCACGCTGCGGACGGCGATCTCGTAGAGCGCCCGGAGGGTGACCTGGCGGAGACAAGAAGGGCCCGGAGCCCTTCAACAACCCGTTCCGCAACCTCAAACACCGAGACCGCTCCGTACGGAGATTTTCAGTGACATCGCGGGTTGCAGGTAAATCTTGACCGGCATTCTCGCACGCTGTTGCATCAACACCTCACCAGCGAAAAGGAGTGTCATATGTTTCTTCGTGGGCTCGCGATGTTCGCCGTCGTCTCCATCTTCGGAATGGGCTGTGGTGGCGCTGAAGTGACGGACGGTGTCGAGAGCGGTGTGCAGACCGGTCAGGATTCCGCCGAGCTCCTCAGTAGCTGTGAGACGCTCCAGACCCGCCGCTGTAATCCGGGGGCGGAGACGGGCTGCCAGTGGGCCAATGGCACCTTTGGCGAGTGCTTCTGCCAGGACATCCCCTTCAACAAGTGGGTCTGTTTGAGCAACTGAAGTTCCCGCGGCAACCGCCTCTGGCCGGGAATGCCCTGTCAGAGGCGGCGTGTCGCCAGCTTCGGTGCTGCTGCATCCGCGATTCAGCCAGGATGGCCCCTTCAACAAGTGGTTCTGCTGGGTCAACGACTGACGTCCGTGCCGCGACCGCCTCCTGCAGGCGAGAGGCGGGCCTGGTTGCGCGCCAGCAGCCGGGTGTCATGGGCCGCCCTATCGGGTCGGGTAGGCGCGCCGTTTCACCGGGCTTCCGTCACTGCCAGGACGGTTCGACGTCGTTCGCGATCACGGTGTTCGTCAGGTTCTTGAGGGTGCCGTTGACGGACCTCATGAAGATTTCGCTACTGCTCGAGCCGCCCGGCAGGCGCTCGAACACCAGGGTATCGGCAGTAGGACTGTAGGCCGGGCATTGGTCGTCCTCCGGCCCGTTCTGCAGCGCGACCAGACCCGTCCCGTCCGCGTTCATGGAGTAGAGGTCCCGCTCGAACAGGCCCTGCACGGAGATGCTCGCGGTGAAGGCAATCTTCGTCCCCGCCGCGTTGTAGACCGGGAAGAACGAGGTCCAGTTGGAGGGGCCTTCGTTCAGCCTCACCAGTCCCGTCCCATCCACGTTGATGCGGTAGATGCCCCGGAAGGGAATGTCCGACGTGCTCAGCGCCTCGTAGCCGAACACGACCTTCAGGCCATCGGGGCTGAAGCTCGGCGTGAGGTAGCTGCCGGCGCCTTGCAGGTCCGTGGCCAGGAGGGTCGGGTTCTGTCCGTTGGCGTCCATCAGGTAGAGGCTGCACCGGGAGGTGCAGTGGACGAAGACGATGCGCGTCCCGTCGGGGCTGAAGGCGGGCTGTTCGTCGTCACCGTCCCAGTTCGTGAGCCGCTGCATGTTGCTGCCATCGATGTTCGCGGTGACGATCTCGAAGTCGCCAAAGTACGGGTACGTCTGGCCGTATTGGCGCTGCCAGACCACCTGGGTGCGCGCCTTGTTGAGTTTGGGGCGCCGGTCCATCACGAGGTCGTTCGTGAGGCGGGTCAACACGGTGCCATCGGTGCCCATCACGAAGATGTCGTAGGTATTGAGGGTGTGGGTGGGGTCGCTTCCCTGGTTCGACGCGAAGACGATCTTCGTCGGCGGTGGGCAGTTGGGGAGGCACGTCTTCGCCGTGACGTCATCCTCCACGACCTCCTGTTCAGGAGGGGAGACACCACACGCGGCCGTCAGCAGGACTGCTCCAAGGATGCAGCTTCTTCCCATCATCATGGCACTGGCTCCCAGCGGGATGAATTGACGCAGTTCGCGGAGCTGCGCTTGCCGTCAAGGTCATTCCCAGGTGGACCAGGACGGAAGGGCGAACATGACGTCGACAGAGCAAGGACAGGGCCAATCCACGTTCAAGGCCGTCTCCCCTGGAGCGACCCGAGAGGACGGCAAGTCTTGCCGCGATCCGCCGCTTCGGGCCGGCAAGGGTCGCCGTTGGCGGCTGGGTTTGCCGGCCGTGGACCTGCTCTCGACGACGAGGCGAACGTCGAGGACGCCCACATTCAGTTCCACCCCCGCGGGCAGGGGTGTCAGTCGCGTGGCTCCAGGATTTCATCCAGGATCGCCCGTGTGCCCTCGACCCGCCGCAGACGGGGGTAGCGCAACCCCTCATGCCAGGGAATGAGGGCGGAACGGGTGGCCGTGCCCTGGCGCCAGGAGAGCCGCAAGGGCTCCCGGTGCGCGGTGGCCTTGACGGCGTCCTTCAGTCGTTGCGCGTCGTAGGGGCCCCCGTTCACGGCCGTCACCACCTCGCCGGGCAGCAGACCCACCTTGAAGGCAGGCCCTTCCCAATCCACCCGGAGCACCTTGCCGTCCTTCGCGAGCGTCATGCCGAGGGAGTCGCCGAGATCCACGTTCCCGCTCGCCGCCTCGGCCCGCCGGACGGCGTCCGTGGGTTCCTCGCTCCAGGCGAGCGTGTAGCCACCTCGCGTGATTCCACCCAGGGGCGGGGCGTCGCGCGTCTCTTCAATCCGGGAGCGGAAGAAGCCTGACCAGTCATGGGGCAGGATGTCATTGAGCGTGGTGACGATGTCTTCCAGCGTGTACGTCATCGTCACCTGGCTGCCCGCGCGTACGCCGAAGAACGCGCGAGCGAAGTCATCCAGCGACTTGCGGCCGCCACTGCGCTCCCGGAGCAGCGTGTCGGCCTCCAGCCAGATCAACGCGCCCTCGGAGTAGGCATCGAACATGTCGCGCTGCCAGCCCCGCCAGGAGAGCGGTTTGCAGCGCTGCACGACGGCGTCGTTTGTCACGTCCCGGAGCGGGCGCCAGCGCCGGCCGGGGCGGCTGGCCATGGCCGCCGCGGTCGCGGCCCAGTCGTCGAGCGCGTCCTGCCGCGTCCACAACCCCGCCCGGGTGGTGAGCACGTCCTGCCAGTAGGACGTCAATCCTTCAAATACCCAGAGCAGTGAGTCGCGCTCCGGCGTGTTGAAGTCCGGCGTCCACATCTCCGCGGGGCGGCGGAACAGGCCGTTCCACGAATGAACGAACCCATGCGCCAGATGTCCACGGCGCTCCGGCCTGTCCTTCCAGGTCGTGAAGAAGTCGGCGGGCAGGGCGTTCTCACCCGCGCGGAGGTGTTCGAAGTAGCTGGGGCCGAAGCCGTCCGCCAGCCAGACCATCAGGTCGTAATGGTCGTAGTGTTGCGAGCCGAAGAGCCGGTAGGCCTGCTGCACGAGTGCCTGGTAGCCCCGGACGAATTCGGGAGGCGGTTCGAGCCCCGCGGCGTCGTCGGCGACGATGTTCACGTGGACCGGGACGGGCTCGTTGCTCAACAGGATGCGTTTGAAGGCACGGCCGGCAATCACAGGTGAGTCGACCAGCGTGTCCAGCGTCACCGGCTGGAACCGGACCTCACCGCCATCCCGTTGGGCGACGGTCAGCGGCGAGGCGAACTCCCAGGCGGGCGGCAGCTTCACGCTGGCCACATAGGTGATGCGCCGGGCGTAATGGCCTGCGGGATACAGCACCAGGTTGTGCCATTGCAGGTCCAGCATCGTGGACGTGGCCACCACCGGGCCCACGCGCGGCTCCGTGGCGCCAAGGAACTGGGAGTTCACGTCGATGGACGTCACGCCGGCGGGGATGTCGATGTGGAAGGCCGCGACCTGGACGGCGTCGCGGGTCCAGGCAATGACTCTCTTTCCGGCCTGGACCTTCAGCCCCGCGAGTCCTTCCAACCGGCCGGTGGGCCCATGGTCCCCAGGAAGCCACTGCGGGAAGAACAGCGTCAACCGCCTTCCGGGCGCGACCGGGATGGTTTGTTTGACGCGGAAGAGACCGCGCGCCGTGTCGGTGGCGTCGACGTGCAAGCGGATGGTGCCGGGAAAGGGCGTGTCACGCGGCGGCTCGATGGGCGGCGGCATGGGCGCGGGTTGGGGCAGCGGCCAGGACTGGGATGCGGAGGGTGTCTGAGCGTGCGCCGCCGTCGAAGCCATCCAGACGGCCACCGTGGCGACAACGCATGGAATGACCCTGACGCTTCGAGGATGGGCAGGAGAGGCCGGCATGCTCAGCGTCGTAGCCCGGACCCGTCTTGCCGAAAATTCCGAAGTCTGGAAGCCTGGGTTCGAGGAAATCGAACGATGCTCCCCCGGATCAACCTGGACATGGATGTCTTGCGGACGTTCGTGACGGCCTTCGAGCTGGGCAGCTTCGCCCGGGCCGCCGCACGGGTGGGCCGTTCTCCGTCAGCGGTGAGCTCCCAGTTGCGCAAGCTGGAGGAGCAGGTGGGCCGCGCGCTGGTCGAACGCGCCGGGCGGGGGCTGGTCCTGACCGAGGCGGGAGAGGTGCTGCTGGGCTGCGCGCGGCGGATCCTCGAACTGAATGATCAGACCGTGGACGGCTTGCGAGGCAGCGAGTTGGAGGGCGAGGTCCGCCTGGGGTTGCCGCAGGACTTCGCCGAAACCTGGCTGCCCCGGGTGCTCAGCACCTTCGCGCGCGCGCATCCGGCGGTGCGCATCGAGGTGCGCACCGAGCGCAACGCCCACCTCGTCAACCACGTCATGACCGGCAAGCTGGACCTCGCGCTTGCCTGGAGCGGTGGGGCTCGCGGCCGCAGTGAACGCATCGCTGAACTGCCGCTCGTGTGGATTGGTCAGCCTGGCTGGCAGATGACTGGAAGCCGCAGCCAGCCGCTGCCGCTCATCGCCTTCGAAGCGCCCTGCGTGTTCCGGGAGGCCTGCACGACCGCCCTGGACAGGAAGGGGCTCGCCTGGCGGATCGCGTTCGCGAGCCCGAGCCTCGCGGGCCTGTGGGCGGCGGCCGAGGCGGGGCTGGGCGTGACGTTGCGAACGGCCTTCGGCCTGCCGAAGACGCTGGCCGTGCTGGAGCCCGGCGCCTCAGGCCTGCCCGCGCTCGGGAGCATTCCGGTGCACCTGCTCAGGGCCGAACGGGAGCCGAGCAAGACCGTGGCCCAACTGGCCAGCATCCTGCGTGAATCGCTCGCGCAGGAGCTGCCGACACCCCGGCGGGCGCGGCCGCGCGGCGGGGGCTGACGCCGGACCGTGGACCGCCGTCCCCTCCTTCACGTACGCCAGCCCCCGCCGCCTGCCTCCACGTCTCATGCAGGCGAAGACGCCGAAGTCGAAGCTCCTCCTCCGCGGTTCTGCCCAGTCCACTCGCGGCGTCCTCTTCCTCCCCTCCTCCTCTCCTGCTCGGGGGAATGGCCTGCGCGGAGCGAGGGCTTCGGGCGCAGTTCACGCATCCGTCACGAAGCCGGCCCGTCGTGAAGGTGAACATGCGAGTGAGTCAGGGGCCGGGATCATTGCAGAAGGAAGCCACATGCGTTCGACCTCCGCCTCATGCAGCCCCTCGCCTCATGCCTCGTGGCGCTACGGGACAGGGCTCGTGCTGGCCCTCTGCCTCGTCGCGGCCACCGGCTGCGGCGAGGACGACGTGGATCCGCCGCCGCCGTCCAACTTCCAGCCTGACACCGCGGCGCTGGATGTCCTTCCCGGCGTGTATCCCAACACCGTCGACCTGACGGGTGCGGGAAGCCTCGACGTCGCGGTGCTCGGGGATGAGACCCTGGCTGCCGAAGAGCTGTTGGCCGAAGAGGCAACGCTGTCCGCCCCGGAAGGCAAGGCGAAGGTGCGGGCACTGGCAGCCGGCACCGCTCGGGATGTGGATGGGGATGGCCGCCTGGATGCCATCCTGAGCTTCTCCCTGCCCGAGCTGAAGGCGGCTGGCGTCCTGACGCCGCAAACGGCCCAGGTCGTCTTCAGCGCTCGGACGCGCGGCGGCGCCACCGTCAGCGCGCGGGATTCGGTCCATGACGTCCACCACCCGGTGGTGCGGCTCCCGCCTCCCACCGGTCCCCACGCGGTGGGGACGTTGGAGGACGCCTGGACCGATGAGGCACGAGAGGAGACGCTCACCCCCGCGTCCGGTGACAAGCGCGAGCTGAAGGTGCGCTTCTGGTACCCCGCGCGGGCCCGTCCCCAGGCCCAACCCGCCTCCTACTTCCTCACGTGGCGCGAGGGCGAGCTTGTCGCCGGGACGCAGGGGCTGCCGCCGTCGTTCTACAGCTTCTTCTTCGCCGGTGCGGTTCGCGGCGTGCCCCTGGCCGACGGGGAAGAGCGATTCCCCGTGCTGCTCCTCTCCCACGGCTACGGCATGGCGACGGCGATGTACAGCGGGGTCGCGGAGGAGCTGGCGAGCCAGGGCTACGTGGTGGTGGCCATCTCCCATCCCCGAGGAGGCGGCCCGCTGGTCTTCCCGGACGGCCGCGTGGTGGATGAACTCGTCCAGCTCTCCCCTCTCGACCCCGCCCTGAACACGCGCGTCCAGGCCCAATGGGCGGCGGACGCGCGGTTCGTGCTCGACCGGCTGACGGCACTGGACTCCAGCGACCCGGCGGGGCGCTTCACCGGAAGGCTGGACCTGGGCCGCATCGGCGCGTTCGGCCACTCCTTCGGCGGCTCGACGGCGGCGGAGGTCTGCCGCACGGATGCACGCGTCCATGCGGGTCTCAACATGGACGGCACCTTCCACGGGAACCTGGAGGTGCAGGTCCAGGTCCCGTTCCTCGTGATGAACAGCGAGGGCGCGGAGGTCGACTTCAGCCGGGCCCGCTTCTTCCAGCATCTGGGCGCCACGGGCTACGACCTGGACCTCCAGGGGGCCGGCCACATCACCTTCAGCGACCTCGTGCTCGCCCTGCCCCTGATCCGCTTCGATTCGCCGCAGGCGACCGCCAGCGAATACGCACTGGGCACCCTCGACGGGCAGCGCGCCTTCACCCTGGTGAACACCTACGTGCGCGCCTTCTTCGACAAGCACGTGAGCGCACGCCCCACGCCCCTGCTGGACGGGCCCTCCGCCGAGTACCCGGAGGTGGAGCTCGTCGTGCACCTTCCTTGATGGGCGCTCGCCTCCCGAAGCTCACTCCGCTCCGCGAGCGTCGGATGCCGCCCTCCGTTGGCCCGGGCCACCGGGATGTCCTGTGCGCCGGGAGCGGGCGCGCCTGGGTATTCGTCTCCACCGCGTCCGTGGGCCCGGCCTCGGGCGTTCCACCCCAGGCGCTCAGCAGGGCCGCGGGCAGCAGCCCGCACACCGACTGTTTCACGGGTGGAGGTTTCGAACGTTTCGCGGCTCCGCGGGGCAGGAACCGCTTGGAGTCAAAAGGCGTTACTTCACCAGGAAGGCCGCGTCAGCGTTGCTTTCCTGGCCTCCGGCCGCCGCGCGGGCCCCCACCGTCCGGAACGGCGGGGAGTAGGCACGTCCTGCGTAGCATCGCTCGGGCGACCCCGTCAGCGGCCCTCCTCGGCCCCTCTGCACTCTCCCTCCCCCTCAACAGGGCCCCATCCTTCTGATGCGTGAGATGCGGGATGAGGCCAGCGCACCCTCGGAGCCATCGACACGGGGGTCGGAGACTGAAGCCAGGGGGTCAAAGCGAACAAGTCGCACGAGGAGCACGCCGCTTCTGGACGAAGGTGCTCACCGCGGCCTTGAAGCAATCTGGCGCCGTGAAGAGCAGGAAGTGCGGCCCACCCTTGACGGTGAACAGGTTAACGCCAGCGGCTTCGGGCAGGAGGCGGAGATGGGCCTGGGCGCCAGCAAGGGGCGTCTTGGAATCCATGTCGCCCTGGAGCACCAGAACCGGCGGAAGCGCGGCGGGAGACCGGCCGAACCACTCGTCGCGCGGATAGGCCAGTGACGTTCGACCGACGAGCTGACCTGGCAGGCTGCTGACGAACAGGAACCGGGCGGCTTCGGCCTCCACCTGGGCCTGGGTGAGGCCTGGCCGGGCGTTGTTCTCGGAGGCGCTGATGACGGCGACGAGCGGGATGGAGACCGATGACTGCGGGAAACGGTCGAACTGGCCGCCCAGTGCCTCCATGTCATGCTCGACCTGCCGCAACGGCTCGAGGTCTCCGCCTCTGAGGCCCGAGAGGACGAAGGGAATCCGCGCCCGCAGCTTCGGGCTGTCCAGCAGCGCTCCAAAGAAGAGTTTCGGACGCCCCCCGGGGACGGCAGCGGATACCTTGGGATCGTCGACGAGCCCCTGCATGGCGGCGACCGCCGAGTCCCCGAGACGCGCACGGCAGGCCGGGTCCGCGTCGCACTGCGCGAGCACCGCGCGGCCCACCTCGTCGACGACGGCCGAGCGATGACTGAGGTCCCATTGCTCGGTCGTCTCCGGAGGAACGAGGGAATCGAGCACGATCCCATCGAGGCGCCGCGGCGGGGCGACCGTCATCATGCGCAACACCAGTTGCGTGCCGTAGGAGACCCCATAGAGCCATGTCTTCCGGCCGGCGGAGTATCGCTCCATCAGCGCGCGCAAATCGCGGGCGGAGTGGGTGATGGTGAAGGCGCGAGTGCGCTTGGAATCGGACTCCAGCGCCTCGAAGCATGTCGCCCACTCGGCGCCTTCGAGCGAGGCGCCTCCCTCACTGTCGGCGGCCTCCTCCTTCTGGCAGAGCCGGCTCGAGAAACCCGTCCCGCGATGATCAGGAACCAGTAGGTCATGTCCCGGGAAGGCAGCACGCAAGGTCTTCAGCAGAGGGTAGAACGAAGCCCCTGACTCGCCGGGCCCACCCGCCACGAGCCAGACCTGACCGGCCGACCGCCCTGGAGCGGGGAACTTGCGGACGAAAAGCTCGATCCGCTCACGGTTCGGGTCCGCGTAGTCCAACGGCGCGCTGAAACGAGCGCAGAGGGAACCGGCGAGAGCGGTATCCGCCTTCGCGTCCAGGCAACCGACGAACCCATCGGCACGGGTCGCCGTGCCTTGCTCGGACGCATGCGCGAGGCTGCCCAGAACGAGTGCCCCCCAGAGGGCGACCACGGCTGCGAAAGTGGGACATTTCATGTTCACGCTCCGAGAAAGCCCGAGAACTTTCCAGAGAGGACCCACGAGCGCAATTCAACGTGAATGGAGCCCGCCCCTCGTCACCCGGTGAATCCCCGCCGGCAGAACCTCAAGACGCAAGGCGACTGCGTCATCATCCCCTGTGCGCTACCACGGGCGCGCGGTGGTGCCCCAACCGTAGAGCGAGGCTTCCAGGGGGCGTTTCCCGGGGTGCTCCAGGGTGGTGCGGATGCCCATCTCCCTTGCGGCGTTGAGCAGGTGGAGGTGCCATTGCCCGTGCTCGCCGGACAGCCGGGTGGCCGCGATGGCCAGCGCGCTCGCGCCCAGCGAGTAGCCGCCGAAGACGAGCGGGCCGCTGGCGGAGTCCTCCCGGCCCTTCACCCCGCGCGGCCACTCGCGGCAGGCGGCGAGGGGCAGTGCGCTGCCGGCGGGATGGTCGCAGTAGCCGTCCACCAGCGTGGCCGTGAAGCGCCCTGCCGCCGGGTGCGAGGCCATGGCCAGGAAGGCGCCCGTCCACGCCAGCGTGGTGCCACGTTGCGTGGGCTCCACGAGGCGCCCCTTCGCGTCCACCTTCGCGGGGAAGCCGGTGGGCAGGTCCGCCAATTCGACGAGGCGCGCGACGAGTCGCTCACCCGCGGCCCGCGACTCCGCGTTGCCCCGCAGCCGCCCGTGCAGCAGCAGCCCCGCCGCGGCCGGAGCGCTGTCGCAGGGCCAGATGGTGCGCCCGAAGCTGGGCAGGAGGAGCTGTCGCGAGAGCGCCTCCACGAGCTGCGCGGCCAGTGCGTCGAAGAGGGCGGTGGACTCCGCGTCCGCAAGCCCGGCGCGCTCCATGCCCGCGAGCATCAGCAGCACGTAGCCCCGGTAGAGGACACTGTGCGGGAGCACATGTCCCGCGACGTGCGTCCCCTTCTGTGCGTTGAAGGGGCGTCGGGCCCGTCCGAGCGCATCCGCGAGAAGGGCCTTCAGCCGGCGCTGGGTGTCCGGAACCGGGTGCCCGTCCAGCGTGGCCTGGATGAGGATGAACGACAGGTGCGCATCACAGAGGAGCTGCGCCTCGATGAAGCTGCGGGCCGCGTCGCCGAGCAGCTTCGGCTCGCAGCCCAGGCCGAGGATTCGCTGCTCCAGCGCTGCCAATGAGTCCGTGGGAAGGGCGGCGGCCGTGGGCTCCGGCGGGGCAAGGGGCGCGGTGGTGCCTCCGTCGGTCGGCGTGCCCTCCGCGCGGGCCGCAACGGGGAGGCAGAAGGACAGCACCAGGAGCGGGAGCAGCGCCCGCGGGCCGCGGAAGGAAGAGGAGGCTTCGGACATGCGCGGAGACGTCACCACGTCCCTGGGTGCCCGGGCCGACCGGAGGGCCGGCGGTCACGACCTGAGGCGGAACGGTCGTTCCGGCCGGGTGACCGGCGGCTCGGGAATCAGAGCTTCATCATCACGCGCGGCGACGGTATCGAGGCGGCCTCTCCTCCACCGTTCGAGGGCGCGCTCGCCACAGGCCCGTTCTCAGCCTGCGGCGGGAATTTGTCCGGCCCTGCTGGAGCCCGCTGTCAGTAATTGCCGGAGATGACCTTGGGCAGCATCTTGCGCAGGTCGGGCAGCGGGCCGATCTGCCGGGTGTCCGCGGCCTGGGCGGTGCCGTTGTTACGCAGCAGGCCGCGCATCTGCACGGAGGTCAGGAGGCTGCCATTGGCGCGCGCCACTCCCTGCGCGCTGGCGGCCGCGCCCGTGACGATGGGCGAGGCGCTGGAGGTGCCGCTGAAGGTGGCCGTGTAGTACTGGTTGACGCCATGGGCGGAGCCGAACAGGTCGCCGTAGCCCATCGAGGCCACGCGCTCACCCCAGCCGTGGACGTCCACGCGGCCACCGAAGTTGGTCCAGCACATGGGCGCGCGCGTGGTGGCCGTGCTCGCGCCGACGATGATGGCGCCCGAGTCGCGCGTGGCGCGGTTGAAGCGCCCCGCGTAGGCGGCGGCATCCAGGTTCGCGCTGCCGTTGCCGGCCGCCTCCACGACGATGACGCCGTTGGCGGTGGCGTTGCGGATGATGTCGTATTCGGCTTGCCAGTACTCCACGGCGATGTAGTGGCACTGGCTGGTGTTGCACGTGCATGCCGTGCCGTCATTGGGGCCCGGGCGGTGGACCTCGACGAGCACGATGCCACCCGGGCCCGCCGCGGTGACGGCCTTGGAGAGGGCACTCGTCAGGCCCTGCGGCGTATGGGATTCGACGCCCATCTGGGCCCCATAGGCGATGCCCTTCATTCCATAGGCGTTGTTCGCCGCCACCAGCTCTCCGAGCACGGCGGTGCCGTGGTCGCTGACAGTCCCCGCGGCGCCCACGTAGAAGAGGTTGGGCATGTCCTCGTGCGAGCGGTTCCAGCCCGTCTCCACGTCCACGATGCGCACGCCCGTGCCGGTGCCGCCGGCCACCGTCCACGCGTAGTTCGCATCGATGCCGCCCGGGGCCACGTTGAGGTAGCCCTGGTTGGCTGTGTACAGCGGCGTGGTGGGCGGGAGGTCGGCGGCGGCCAGCACGCCCCGCAGCGCCGCGTCCAGGCCCGTGTTCACCGCGGCGTCCTCGACAGGAGGTTCGGCGTAGGCCACCTCCACGGTGTCCAGCGCGTTGAGCGCGGCGACGACGTCCGCCACGCGCTCGGCGGTGGTGCCCGGCAGCAGCGGCACCTGGAAGTAGAGGTTGAGGTCCGCCAGTTGCTCACCGCTCAGCGCCTCACCGGAGCCCTTGCGCGCCTCCAGCGTGGCCTCGTCCTCCTGGAGCAGCCGCTGCGGGCGCCGGGTCCGCGGCGCGCGGTCCAGCAGGGCCTCCACGGAGCGCAGGTCCTCCGTGGGCCGGGCTTCGGACATCCCACGGCCGAAGAACAGACTGCGTTCGGAGGAGGAGCGCTCGGAGACGAGCGCCACCAGGGCATTGTCACGCAGGCGAACGCGGCTGCCCTCGTGGAACTTCACCACCAGGCGCTCCACGGGAGTCCCAGCGGCCAGTTCGTGCCCGGTGTGTTTCACCACGATGGCGCGCGGGGCCAGGGCCCGTGGAGTCGCTCCGGCGGCGGGGGCCAGGGCCACCAGGGCCAGGCCCGCCAGCGCGCCACGCAGCGGACGCAGGGAGGGGGAAGAGGTCTTCGGCATGGGATGGCTCCAGTTCGAATGAGGAGGGACGTGAGCAGGGCCCGCGGGGACACTCCGTTCCCATGGAACCGATTCACTGGGATTTCATACAATACACGCCTGACATGGAGTCCCGTTGCTGAGAGGGCACCCGTGTCCCGACGGGCCCTGCACCGCAACCTGTGGAGCCGGCCTCGTCGGCACTCCCTGTTCTGACATCCATGTCGTGGATGGCAGGGCATTTCGGCCATGCCCAGGACGGGTTCTCCCCTGGGACGCGGCTGGGGCGGTCTGGCTGCGGCTTTGCAATGCGCGGCGCCGTCGCAGACACCCACCGGCTGGCGATTCGCGTGAACGACATGACTGCTCGTCCTTTCCTCTCTTCGTTGATGGTGTCCCTCTTCCTGCTGTGGGCCGCGCCGGTGGAGGCGCAGCCACTCGAGCCCAAGGGCGCGGGGTTCGCGCTGGGCTTTCGCGCGGCCTATGGCATTCCGTTGGGAAATGCGGTCGGGAACGTGAAGATGACGGACGTCATCGGTGAGACGGTGTCACCGCAGGTGGAGCTCGCGTACTTCTTCAACTCGCGGCTCTCGCTGGGCGTCTACTTCCAGCTTGGCTTTGGAAGATCGCCCGATGCGTGTTTCGAGGCCCTGTGCGGCTCCAATGTGAGGCGGTACGGCATCGACCTGGACTACCACTTCCAGCCGGGCGCGTTCGTGTCGCCCTGGATCGGCGTGGGCCTGGGTTTCGAAAACGCCACGGTGCAGTTCGAGGACGAAGCGGCGGCGCTCGGCTCCCTGCCGTATGAGGGCTTCGACCTGGGGCACGCGCATGTTGGCGTGGACCTGCGAATCAATCGCACGATGGCGGTGGGTCCCTACCTCTCCGCGTCGTTGGGCCAGTACAGACGGTCCGGTTCCCATGACTTCTCCAGCGACGGCCGCAGGGTGCACGCCTGGATCCAGCCCGGCGTGCGCATGCAGCTCCATTTCTAGTCCCGGCCCGCGTCCGGGCGACGCCCCTGCGCGGTGACTGCCTTTGCCGCGGTGCGCGCCATGCCTCCGACGACGAGGTGATGGAAGGGCCGGATGACGTTGAAGTACACGGGCCCGGCCCAGCTCCGGTAGTGCACCAGCGTGACGACGTGGAAGCGGCGCCGGGCCCCACCGCCCGGCGCCGGCTCCGCGACGACAGCGAGGGTGGCCTCCAGGTGCTTGTCCGTCGCGGCCACCACCCAGACGTGCTCATCCTCCGCGTGGCGCACGGTAAAGAACGAGGCCGCGCTGCCCGGGGCCATGGGGATGTCCTCCGGGCGCAGGTGCTGGGGCCGGGGCACGCCGTGCTGACGCATCCCCAGCAGCCGGACGAAGACACCTCGCACCCCATACAGGGCCGTGATCCACGCGGGCTGGTACGACAGGAGCGCCGCGAGGAATTCGCGCAGCGTGGCTTCTGACTCCACCGTCTTCACGTCCACGTGGTCCGCGCCCTCCGCGAAGGGGCGCAGCACCTCCGGCAGCGGCGAGGGTGTCCGCGACTGGAAGAGCACGCCCAGCCCGATGGCGCTGTGAATCCCTCCAACGAGCATCAGCAACGTCCCTGTCGTCACCCGCATGCACGGCCCCCAGTCCTGTCATCGGATACGCTACCGTATCCCGATACGGTGCCGTATATCCCCGGGTCCCCGGGAATGCGCCCTGGACCTCCGGGAGGGGGTCCGCCAGACTGCGCTCGACGATGAGACGCACTACTTCCCGCCTTCCGGAGCGGTCGCCCTTCCGGAGCCTCAAGGACATCCGCAAGCGGCACCGGGGGCCGGGCCTGTCCGCCGAGGACTGGGCGGACGCGGCCCTCTGGAGCCTCGCGGAGGGTGTGGACGCCCTGTCCGTGGAGCGGCTGGCCCGGGGCCTGGGGGTGACGAAGGGCGGCTTCTACTGGCACTTCAAGGACCGCGCGGACGTGCTCCAGGCCGCGCTCGCGCGCTGGGAGCAGTTGGCGACCACGGAGTTCATCCAACGGCTGGAGGCCCTGCCGGATCCGAGGCAGCGGCTGCACCAGTTGCTGGCGCTGACGTTCGACCTGGGTCCGCATGGCAGGATTGAGGTCGCCATCGTCGCGGGTGCTGCAGCGGACCCGCGCATCCAGGCCGTCCTGGCGCGGGTATCGCAGCGGCGCATCGACTACCTGGTCAAGCTGTACAGGGCGCTCGGGCTGCCGGCCCGCGAGGCACGCAACTGGTCCCTTCAGGCGTATTCCACGTACGTGGGGCTCCTGCACCTCGTCATCGCCAGCCCGGAGACGCTGAGCTCCAGCCGTGCTCGCGCGGACTACATCCAGCACGTCGCGCGGACGCTGATCCCCGCGTGACGTGACCTATGACATTGGCACCCCATTCGGGGCCTGGATGATCCACGCCAGGGGCGCTCTCCAGGCACACGCCGACCCCTGGCACCCGGCGCCGCCCTCCCCTGCCGCCGTACCCACCGACGCCGCAGGGCGAACCCCGCGCGCAGACAAAGGGTGAGGACGTCCGAGAGGAGCCCCACCGCGACACCACCGTCCGCGCCGCGCTGAAACCGTCCGTGGGCCTCGCGCCGCGCATGTGAAACCGCAGCGCCGGGCTCAGCGATACCAGCGGAGCCCGGCCACGGCATCGCCCCCGTGCTCGTAGTACTCGATGATCACCGTGTGCTCGCCGGCGCGCATCCAGCGTCCCACGAAGAAGCTCGTGGTCGACTGGTCCCTCCACCCGTTGATGATGCGGACGCCGTCCACGAACACGCGGATGCCGTCATCCGCCTGGGCGAGGAAGTAGTACAGGCCTGACACGAAGTAGAACCGTCCCGTCCAGCGCACGGAGAAGTCGTCGGGCCCGACTTCCGGCACGGGGCTGCCCGTGCCCCAGATACGCGCGATCGGTGCCCCCTCGCAGCTCACCCGCGCGGGGGAGTCCGCCAGGTACCGGTTGCCGAAGTACTCCGCCCGATACTGGCCGAGCGGGCACTCCGCGGGGGCGACGGCTTCGAAGGAAGCCGTGTAGCTGGCGTCGCTCGGACCGACCTGGATGACGTGCTCCGCGGCCCCACCGTCCGACCACTCGCGGAACTCGAAGACGCCCTGCGGCGACGGCGCGATGACGGTGTGCGTGGAGCCGACGATGACCTGGCGGACCCGGGGCTCCGTCGCGCTCGTGCCGTCGAACACCAGCTCCAGCCCCGGCGGCGACGTGCGGAGCGTCACCTGCACGAGCTGCGGCTGCACCGTGATCATCCGGCTGCCCGTCAGCCCCGCCGAATCGGTCGCGGTCAGCGTGAGCTCGAAGTGCACCTCGTCTCCGTGGTCCGGGACGGTGAACGACCCGGCCGCTCCCGTGCTCGTGGAGTACGGATGGGAATGACAGGTCCCCGCCGTGCAGTGGCGCAGGGTGACGGTCCACGCCAGCCGGTCGTCGGGAATGAGGCCGTCCTCGGCGTCGCTCGCCGACCCCGAATAGGCCACCACGTCGCCGACCTTGAAACGGAACGTCTCCGAGGGCGAGTGGATGGCCACGACGGGCGACAGGTTGCCCACGGAGATGCTTACAGAGGCGGAATGGCTGCCCCCGCGGCCATCGCTGACGGTCAACCGGGCCACGTAGGTGCCGGCCGCGACATACGTGTGCTCCGGGTCGGGCAGCGCCGACGCGGGGGAGCCGTCCCCGAAGTCCCAGTGGTACTGGAGCGCGTCACCGTCCGCGTCGCTGGAGCCCACGCTGGAGAAGCGCACGAGCAGGGCAGGCGCCCCTTCGACTGGCACCGCCGAGGCCACCGCGACGGGCGGCGTGTTCCCCACCGTGTAGCGGATGCGGCGCAGCTCGCCCGCGAGGATGTCCACGAAGAAGACATTGGAGTCCGGCCCGATGCCGAGCTCGACCAGCCCGCCCACCCCGGTCGCGAACAGCGTCACGCTGTCGGGCACGAGCTGGTCATCCGCATCCACCCGCAGGGAGCGGATCCACTGCTGGCTGTAGTCGCCGAAGAAGTAGGTGTCCCGCCACGCCTCCGGGTACGCGGAGCCCGTGTAGAAGGCGCCGCCCGTGGCCGTCTGGCCGACGCCGTGGTCCCAGACGTACAGCGGCGCTCGCACCGCATCGGGCCCTCGTGCATAGAGCGCCTGGCAGAGGGGCTTGGGTTCGTAGCCGCTCTGGCGGAAGGCCCCCTCGTAGCAGGGCCAGCCCAGGTTCGCCCCCGGGAGCGCGACGTTGATCTCCTCGTAGTTGTTCCAGCCGACGTCGCCCAGGTAGGGCGTGGAGGTGCCCGGGCGCAGGTTGAAGCGATAGGGATTGCGCAGTCCCAGCGCCCACACCTTGGAGCGGTTGGCCCCGGCATCCCCGTTCCAGAACGGGTTCGAGGCCACCCCCTCGCCGGAGCGGGTGATGCGCAGGACCTTGCCCGCGAGGGAGTCCAGGCGCTGCGCCCGCAGGGCGTCGTCGTCGACCGCGTCGAAGCGGGCGCCATCTCCTGACGTCACGAAGAGGGTGCCGTCCGGCGCGAACCGCAGGGTGCCCACGGAGTGCGAAGGACTGTCGGAGGGAATGCAGTCGGCCCCCTCGGGAAGGTCATTGCAGGAGTTGCCCACCGCGGTGCCGAGCAGCACGACCTCACTCGCGGGCGAAGCCATGTCCCCCTCGGCGGTGTAGCGCGCCAGCCGCGACGTCTTCGGCCCGGAGTCATCCGTGTCATCGTCGTCGTAGGTGTAGAGCAGGTAGATGAAACCATTGGTGGCGAAGTCCGGATCCACCGCGAGCCCCAGCAGCCCGCGATCATGGTGCGAGTTCACCCGCCCACGGATGTCGATGAAGGGCACGGGATGGAGCAAGCCGTCCTTGAAGAGCCGGACCGCCCCTTCCTTCTCCGCGATGAGCAGGCGCCCATCGGGCAGGGACGCGAACGTCGTCGGGTACTGCAGGCCGGCGACCACGAGTTCGGAGGAGAAGCCTCCGGGCAGGGCGAGGGGGGCCTGGGGATGGGCCACGGCCGGTGGACCCCATCCCAGACAGAGGAGGAGAAGGACCGTGAGGCAAGCCAGACAGCGTCGCAATGACAGCATGAAAGCGTCCCTTGGGTGGGAGAGTGGCGGGGAAGCTGGCACCTCGCCCTCCCTCGGCCATCCGCCCCCCAGGCCCCGGAGTGCTGTCGGCCGCTTCGCCTCCGTTTCCTCCGCGGGTCGCAAGGCCGTGCCTCCGGGGGCATGGACATGGCGGAGGATCCGAACATGGGCCTCCCCGCCCGAGCACCGCCCACGCGTCTGCCCAGCGGAAGACGGCGGCTTCGGGAACCTCCATCGAAGTGAACGGCAAGCAGGTGCTCGCCGTGCCCCGTCTGGACGCCGAGGCTGCCGGAAGAGCAGACGCGGCATGAGGCCCTGTCCCGGAACATGGACGCGTTGGCCCCGTCCACCCGCTACGGCTGGCGGGCCTGCTCCGTCGACGGCAGGCCCAGCGCGGTCGCGAGTTCGGTGAGCTTCGCCTGCACCTTGCGCATGTTGTCCGGGCCCATGCGCAGCAGGTGCTTCTCCGCCGCGCCCAGCGCCTCCAGGTTCGGATCCGCGTACACGTAGAGCGCGCCCCTGGGCGTGAGCTCCACCGGTGTCCGTGGGACCGGGACGCGGGTGAGCCGGGCGATGGCCTGTGACAGCGTCGGGTCCAGACCGCGTCCCGGCGGGGCCAGCTCCGCGTGGGCCGCGTCCAGCAGCGGCTTGAGTTCCTGATACACCCGCTGCACGGCCTTCACATCCAGGGACGCGATGACCCGCGCCAGGGTGTCGTAGCGGGCGGTGCTCTCCGGCGCCATCAGGGTACGGCCTTTGCGCTTCGCGACCTGGAAACCTCCGGCGGGCGCCATGAACGACAGCGGCATTCGCGGGCTCTGACCTTCGGCGACCAGGTTCGTCGCGGCGGCGAAGCGGCGGACCAGGTCCTCCGCGGCCAGCCAGCGCGCGAAGTCCGCGTCACTGGAGAGCCCCTTCAAGAGCTCGCGTACGCGAGGGTCCGTGCCGGAGAGCTGCACCGCGGGCGGCGGGGGCGGGGC
>NZ_RAVZ01000117.1 GCF_003611635.1 Corallococcus terminator
GAGGGGTGGGCCTGGGGGGCATCGTCGCGTGTCCTTTCAGGATTGTGGGCCTGCGTGGAATGACACGTCACGGGGGCTTCGGGTAGCATTCTCCGCGAGCTGTCGGGCCGGCGAAGCGCGAGTGAGCCATGAGCGATTCCCCCCGGAAGCAGGATGCGTCGTCACCTCCCACCACCCCGTCCGAGCCCGCCGCGCCGGAGCGACGCCGCAGGGGCCGGAGGCTCCTGGCCGCCTCCGCCGCCGGTGCGGCCCTCGCGGTCTCCGGGTGCGAGCCTTTCATGACCACCAACCCGGCGCCCTGCATCTACGACAGCGGCTTCTATGACTGGGACTGCGACCCGAGCAACGGCGTGGATGGGGAACCCCGGCCGGACGCCGACGCGGGCACGGATGCCGGGACGGACGGCGGGACCCTGGTGGATCCGTAGGACGGTGTGAGCCATGGCCTCCGAACTCTTCGAAATCGACCTGACGGACGGTCCCGCGCTGACCCTGCATGAGCGGGCCACGGGGGACCTCGCGCAGCGCTATCCCTGGGCGTCGATGGACCCGTCCTGCTACCCGCTGCTGCTGGTGGAGCGGGCCCGGCACTCCTGGACCCTGCGCGCCCTCAACGAGTTCGGGAGCGCCACGGTCATGGGGCAGCTCGTGCAGGTGCTGGGCGAGGCGCGCGTCCCGCTGGACCTGTGGAGCCTGGCGGCGCGCTTCCCCTCCGAGGAGATCCACCACGTGGAGCTGTGCGCGCGGATGGCCATGTGTCTGGGGGGAGGCACCCAGTTGTCGTACGACCCGGCGGCCTTCGCCGTGGCCTTCGACCCGTCCCTCACCTTCCTCCAGCGCGCCAGCGAGCTCATCGTCCAGGTGTGCTGCGTGGGGGAGACGCTCTCCTTCGCGCTGCTGTCGGGCTGCCTGCGCGCGACGTCGCATCCCCTGACGCGCGCCGTGCTCACGACGCTCGTCCAGGAGGAGGCGCTGCACGGGCGGCTGGGGTTCCTGTATCTGGATTGGATTGCCCCGGAGCTGGGGTCCGCGGAGAAGGAGCGGCTGGGGCGCGTCGCCCGGCGAACGCTGGATGCCCAGGCGCCGCTCTGGGAGAAGCTTCGCAGCTCCACGAAGGAGGGTGTCACCCGCGAGGGCTTCCTCCTGGAGCACGTGAACGCGCTGGGCTGGATGGAGTCCCAGGACTACATCGCGGTGACCCACGAGACCGTGGAGGCGCAGGTGAAGGCGCCGCTCCTGCGCCACGGCATCCGCGTTCCCTGAGTCATTCCTCGACGGTGGCGAGGAACGCGGCACCGGTCGCCTCGCACCAGCGGCGGTAGGTCTCCAGCCGGTCCGCGGACGTCACCCGTCCAAGCACTTCACCCTCCGGGCCCAGGTATTCAATGGCGCCTCGCACGTTGATGAGCAGGACCACGGGCTCGTCACCGACGACCTGCCAACTGTCGACGTTGCCGGGCGGCTCGTAGACGTAGGTGCCCGGGCCAATCACCTCGCCGGTGTCGAGGAGCTGGCGGCGGCCCGCGACGTTGAAGCCGTGCGCCTCGCCGGTGTGGCGGTGCCGGGGGATGCGGGTGCCGGGCTCCAGCCGGAAGAGGTACATCCAGCCACTGCCGTCCCGGAAGAAGCGGAGCGGCTTGAAGGAGAGCCCGGGAGGCCCCATCGGCGTCCACTGCATGCGGTCGGAGTCGATGGGGTGTGACGCGAAGTCCATGGATGGGTTCATGACGGCAGGGTGCCTTGTTCCTGGACCCGTGACAGGGCCAGGAATGATGAATCCCATTGGGCCAATCCGTGGGAGCATTCCGCATGGACTTCCACGTCGACCTCCAGGAC
Source organism: Corallococcus terminator (assembly GCF_003611635.1). Taxonomy (GTDB): domain Bacteria; phylum Myxococcota; class Myxococcia; order Myxococcales; family Myxococcaceae; genus Corallococcus; species Corallococcus terminator. The sequence goes on from NZ_RAVZ01000117.1 coordinate 1,837, forward strand.
CGCAGGGACCTGTCCGGGACCATCTACCGGGAGCTGCGCGCGGCCATCCTCGACGGGCGCCTGCGCAGAGGGGAGCGCTTGCCGCCCACCCGAGAGCTGGCGCTGCGCCTGGACGTGTCCCGCAACACCGTGAGCCTGGCGTACGAATGGCTCACCGCCGAAGGGCTCCTGGAGGCGCGCACGCGGGCGGGCAGCTTCGTGCAGGGCGAGCCCCTTCCCCGGGAGGCCCGGAAGGGACAGGCCTCGCGCGTGCGGCTGCGGGCCCGGGCCTTCTGGCGCGAGCAGCCGGATCCACCCGAGCGACGGCCTCCGACGGGCCATGGCTTCGACGTCGGGGTGCCGGATGCCCGGCACTTTCCCTTCGATATGTGGCGGCGGCTGGTGGCGCGCCAGCTCCGTGCCGCCGCGCTGCCCGGGGGGTATGCGGAGGCGGTGGGGCATCGCGGGTTGCGCGAAGCGGTGGTCCGGCACGTCGGCGTCGCGCGAGGGGTCCATGCGGACGTGGAGGACGTCCTCATCACGAATGGCGCGCAGCAGGCCATCGACCTGGTGGGCCGGGTGCTCATCGAACCGGGAGACTGTGTCGCGGTGGAGGAGCCGGGCTATCCCCCCGCGCGACAGGTGTTCCACTCCCTGGGGGCGCGCGTGGTGCCCGTTCCCGTCGACGCGGAGGGGCTCGACGTGCGGGCGCTGCCGGACTCCGCGCGGCTCGTCTATGTCACGCCCTCGCACCAGTTCCCGCTGGGCATGCCCCTGTCTCCCGCGAGGCGCGGCGCGCTCCTGGAGTGGGCCAGGCAACGCGACGCGGTGATTGTCGAGGACGACTACGACAGCGAGTTCCGCTTCGGAGGCCGGCCCCTGGAGACGTTGCACGGCCTGGACCGCTCCGGTCGCGTCCTCTACGTCGGCTCGTTCTCGAAGGTGCTGCTGCCGGGGCTGCGGATGGGATTCCTCATCGCGCCTCCTTCACTCCAGCGGGAGCTGCGCCTGGCCCGGCGCGTGATGGACTGGCACGGCCCGTTCGCCGAACAGGCGGCCCTCGCGCGCTTCATCGACGGAGGCATGTTCGCGCGGCACATCCGGAAGCTGCGGCGCGAATACGCGGAGCGACATGCGCGCGTCGAGGAAGGGCTGGCGCGGCACTGCGCGGACTGGCTGGAGGTCGTGCCGTCGCTCGCGGGCCTGCACCTGTGCGCGACGTTCCGGCGGGGCGGCTTGAAGCTGGAGCGGGAGACGGTGGCGCGGGCCCGGGCGGCGGATGTCGGACTCGTCACGCTCTCGCGCTACTACGCCGGTCCCCGCGCCCGGCCCGGGCTGGTGCTGGGCTATGGCGCGCTGCCGACCGCGCGCATCCCGGAGGCCACGCGGCGTCTGGGGGCGTGCCTGGCCAAGGCCGCGGGCGGGAACTGAGCGGGAGGTTGCCTGCCGCCTCCGGCCGTCATCCCGAAGGCTTTCGTGCATAGGTGATGACTATCGATCCATTGGCGCCAGGGCTCTCACGGTGGCCGGAAGCGAGGTCTATACGTGTCCACGTCGCGGTGACGCCCCGGCGCACCCCGACACCCCCTGGGCCCTGGAGCCTTCAATGAATGCCTTCCTGACGCCGTACCGCATGACCTTGCTCGCGCTGACCACCTCGCTGATGGGGCTGGGCTGCGCGTCTTCCAACAAGAGCACGACGGGTGAATCCATGACGACGACGACGCAATCGCAGAAGGCGGAGAACGTGCACGTGGGCCTGCTGGTGCGCCTGGAGGCGAAGCCGGGCAAGGAGGGTGACGTGCAGAAGTTCCTGGAGGGAGGCCTGCCCCTGGTCCACGAGGAGCCGGCGACGGCGCAGTGGTTCGCGCTGCGCTTCGGTCCGTCCTCCTTCGGCATCTTCGACACCTTCGCTGACGACGCGGGCCGCAAGGCGCACCTGGGCGGCAAGGTGGCCGCGGCCCTGATGGCGCAGGCGCCGGAGCTCCTGTCGACGCCGCCGTCCATCCAGCAGGTGGACTTGCTGGCCGTGAAGGCTCCGGGCACTCCGGAGATGACCGACCAGAAGGCGCTGGTCGTCATCCTGGAGGCGAAGCCGGGCAAGGAGGGCGACGTGCAGAAGTTCCTGGAGGGAGGCCTGCCCATCGTGCGCGACGAGCCGGCCACCCTGCACTGGTACGCGATTCGCCTGGCGCCCACCACGTTCGGCATCGTGGACACGTTCCCCGACGACGCGGGCCGTCAGGCGCACCTGGGCGGCAAGGTGGCCGCGGCCCTGATGGCGCAGGCGCCGGAGCTGCTCGCGAAGCCGCCGGTCATCGAGCAGGTGGACGTGCTCGCCGTGAAGCGCTGAGCGTCAGCCGACTTTGAGGAATCCGGGCGCGGGGTGCACCTCCTGGGGTGGCTCGCGCCCGTCTTCATTTCAGGTGCCCGGACGCGGGCGGCCCGCGCTCTCCAGCAGGGTGCGCCAGAAGAGTTTCGCGACCGGCGGCGTGGTGCGGTCCCCGGAGCGCAGCAGGGACACGGTGCGCTGGAGCGACGGTTCGACGAGGGGCCGCGCGGTGGCGGCGCCGGGCAGCAGCGAGTGTTCAGGCATGAAGGCGAAGCCGACGCCCGCGGCGACCAGGCTCTGCACCCACTCCTCGCGCTCGGTGCGATAGGTGGCGTACAGCGCCACCTTGCGAGAGGTGCACAGCGCCCCGACCTCTTCGCGCATCTCGCAGGAGAGCCGGTCGATGTAGGGCTCGTCGGACAGCTCCGCCAGCCGCACGGTGTCCTGCGCGGCCAGGCGATGGCCGGGGGGAAGCACGACGAGGTAGCGCTCGTCGTAGAGCGGGGTGACGACGCACCAGTCGGGCGTGGGTGCGGCGGCGTGGGTGATGACGAGGTCCACCTCCGCTTCCTCCAGGTGTCGCAGCACCTTGTCGCGCGTGCCGACCTGGAGCTCCACCTCCACCCCGGGCGCCACGGCGCGAAACGCCGCCAGATAGCCGGACAGGCGCGCGGGACCGATGGTGCACAGCACCCCGACGCGCAGGGGCACCTGTTTCAGCCGGCGGTGGTTCTCCGCGATGAGCGCCACGCTCCGGCTCTCGTCGTCGATGCGCTGGAGCCGGGGCAACACCAGCCGGCCCAGGGGCGTGAGCTTCGCGCCACCCCGGTCGCGCAGCAGCAGCGGCCCGCCCAGCTCCGCCTCCAGCTTCTTGATGGCGGCGGTCAGCGTGGGTTGTGACACGTGGCAGCGCTCCGCCGCGCGGGTGAAGCTGTGCGCCTCCGACACCGCCAGGAAGTAACGGACCTGATGCATCTCCATGCGGGGCAGGCTCGCCCGTCGCCGGTGGGGAGGCAACCCGCGCGGACTCCAGGACGCGCCCTGCCAGGACCCGGGGTGGATTGACGAAGGATTGCCAAAGGTGGCCAGATTCCTCTCCACATGCTCAATGCCGTCGAGGGGGAAGTCGAATCCCAGCCCATGTGTCCGAGCCATCCCGCCCGGGAGGCGGTGCGGACGTGTGAGCGCTGTGGGAGGTATGTCTGTTCCTGGTGCGAGCGCGAAGGCGGTCAGTGCCGGGAGTGCTCGCGGCAGGCCGCGCTGGCGGTGCCGGATTCCCGCGTCCGGGCGCGGCGTGCGACCTGGGCGCTGGGCATCTCCGCCGCCATCACCGCGCTGTCGCTTCCCCTGGGACTCTGGGTCGTCTTCGGCCCCGAGGGGGGCGTGGACCTGGACGCGATGCGGGTCCTGTATGCCCGGCTGGGCATCGTGAGCGGGGTGATGGACATCGCCGCGCAGGTCTTCTTCTTGATGTGGCTGCACCGGGTGGTGCGTCAGCTCAAGGCCTGGGGCCAGGACATCGGGACCAGTCCGGCCTGGGCGGTCGCCTTCTGGTTCATTCCCTTCGCCAGCCTCGTGAAGCCCTATCAGATCGTCAAGGCCATCGCGGAGCAGGTAGGGGGCACCTTCCTGGCCGCCAGCCTGCCGTTGTCCCTCTGGTGGGGCACGAACATCCTGGCCCGGCTGCTCAACCGGATGGAGCAACAGACGTTCGACAAGGCGGGGACGATCGAGGGGGCGCCGGCCTCCGCCGGTTATGCCATTGGCCTTGGCACGACGCTGTGCTCCGTCGTCACGGTGGTCTGCTGCATCCAGATCCTCCGGGTCATCCAGGAGCAGCTCGACCGGCGCCGCGCGGGGATGGAAGCTCCGTACACTCCCCTCACGGAGGAGGACGCGCCCGTCGCGGAGTGAGTCAGGCGGGGCGCGCGGGCTTCGCGCCGAAGAGGCTCACGGGGTGGGAGCCGGCTTGGGCATCCGGGTCACGTGGCTGGCGGCGAGCTTCCACTGGCCTTCGCGGTGGACCCAGGTGTCGGTGAATTGGAAGTCGCCTTCGAAGCGCGTCTTGCCGGAGTGGCCCTTGAGGGTGGTGATGCCGGTGACGATGGCGGCGTCGCCGTACAGGCGGATCTTCTGGTGATGGTTGCGGAAGACCTCGTAGACGGGATCCTTCTTCACCACCTCCGCGAGGTTCTGCTCCAGGTTCGTCACCGTGCCCTGCGAGTCCGTGAGCGTGAAGCGCGCATCCAGGCTCTTGCGCAGGGTGTCGGCATCGCCGGTCTCGAAGGCACGGCAGAGGGCGGCTTCGACCTTGAGCAGGTCGCGCTCGTCCTGCGCGGGGTCACGAGCCGCCGTGGTGGCGCCCGCGGCGACGGCGAGGACGGCGGTCAGCGTGGTCTGGAGGTTCATTCGTGGCTCCCGGCGGAGGTGGAGGATCCGGGAGGACAGAAGCACATCCTCCCGGCGGTCGTCCAAGCGCAGCCCCGGTGCTCAGTCCGGTGCGGCGACGCGCACCAGTTGCTTGCCCAGGTTGTGGCCTTCGAACAGGCCCCGCAGGGCTGTGGGCGCCTGCTCCAGTCCCTCGGCGAGGGTTTCAGCGCAGACGAGCTGCCCCTGGTCGGACCAGGTGGACAGCTCGCGGAAGGCCTCGGGGAAGTGCGCGATGTGATCGAGGAAGATGAAGCCTTCCATCCGCGCCCGCTGGAAGGCGAGCTGCATGTAGTTGCGGGGCGCGACGCCGTAGCTATCGTCCTTGTAGCCCGAGGCGATGGAGCCGCTGAGCACCACCCGTGCACCGCGCGCGAGGTGGTCCAACGCGGCCTCCAGCACCGGGCCGCCCACATTGTCGAAGACGACGTTCACGCCCTGGGGCGCCAGCTCCCGGAGCCGCGCTCGCATGTCCTCTGACTTGTAGTCGATGCACGCGTTGAACCGGGCGACCCGGGTGACCCAGTCCACCTTGCGAGGTCCGCCCGCGATGCCGATGACGCGGCAGCCCCGGAGCCGGGCCACCTGTCCCGCGATGGAGCCGACGCTGCCCGCGGCGCCGGAGACCAGGACCGTTTCGCCCGCCGCCGCACGGCCGATGTCGGTGACGCCAATCCAGGCGGTCAGTCCGCTCGCGCCGTAGAGGTTCAGCATCGCCTTGGGGTCGATGCCGTCCGGCACCTTGTTGAAGCCGAAGAGGCCCGCGTCTCCGGTCAACACGTAGTCCTGCCAGCCCGTCAGTCCCGCGACGTGGTCGCCCACCGCGAGCCGCTCCGTCCGGGAGACGATGACCTGTCCGACGCCCGCGCCTCGCATCACCTCTCCGAGCGCGACGGGTTGGGTGTACGTCTCGTGTTCGTTGAGCCACGTGCGTTGAGTGGGTTCAATGGCCAGCCAGAGGACGCGGACGAGCGCTTCACCGGGCCCTGGCGTGGGCACCGGCCTTTCGCGCAATTCGAAGCAGCGAGCGGAGACCTCATCCCGGGGACGGGCCCGCAACACCCACTGGCGATTGACGGGGGAACTCACGGCGCATCCCTGACGAACGCGGGGGCCGCGAGGCGGCGCGCGCAGTCGCGGATGTCATCTGGCCATGCGCGGGTCCACTTGTTGAAGCGGGTGCGGTCGCCGGCATAGAGAGCGCGCGCCGCTTCCTCGTAGCCCGGGGCATTGCCAGCCATCATGGTCATGAATCGGTCCGCGGCGGCCTGGGCCTGACGGACGCGGTCGGCGTCGCCGTGCGTCGCGCGAGCGGCCTCCACCAGCTTGCGCAGCGCCACGGAGGCGCCGCCCGGCTGGGTGGCCAGCCACTCCCAATGCCGAGGCAGCAGCGTCACCTCGCGGGCCACCACGCCCAGCTTCGGACGTCCGGGGCCTCGGGGCTCGGAGCCTTCCTCTGTCGGCGCTGGCGCCGACTGGAGGCGGGCGAGCACCTCCTTGAGGGAGCCGCGCAGGTGGAAGTCGACTGGACGGCCCGTGGCGTCATCGAACAGCAGGAGCGGTTCAGAGTCGCCCGCGTCGAGCGCGTGGCGGGCCGCAGTGACGACCTCGGCCGGTGGACCGGAGGCAAGCAGGCGCTGTCCCGCGAAGGCGGTCCAGCGGGCGGAAGGCGAAGACATGGCGAGATATTACCCGGGTATTAATGGGTGTAAATTTTACCCGGGTAATATCTGATGGGACTCAGGCCCGTCCCGCGCGGGTCGGGTGATTACGGGAGGGGAGGGCAGCGTTCAGCAGAAGGCGTCCACAGTCCCAGTAGGGCTAATGGTCCGCTCAGTGTTGCGCTCCTGATCTCGGGCCTGGTTCCTTTGCGACCCCTTCTGCTGAGGTAGGACGGAAATTCCTTCCTCAATACTTGATTTGCTATGAAAATTTGAATTGCTGGTTAGTTGGATGGGTAGGTTTGGGGCCCTACGGCAATCCACAGTGGTGAACGAGGGTTGGCGGAGCATGGGAAGCGAGCCTTCTGGCCTGGGCTTTCAAACCCTGGGGCAATCTGGAATGCTTGTCAGTCTCGACTGAAGGCTCCCTGCCAGGCCCGTGAACTCAAGCCCTCACGCCTCGTCCTCTCGCTGGTCCGTTGAGTCAGACCAGCTGTGCATCTCCCTGCTCCATCTGACCCCTGACCTCGCTTCTCGCGTCCGCCTCCGACGGGACGAGTGGACGTCAAAGGGCTGGTACGACGTCCAGAAGATTCGCTTTTCAAGGGAGCAATGGGCCTCGCTCGGACGCCCTATTGACAAAGGCGCAGACGAAGAAGAACGCGACTGTCTTCGGGAGGAATGGGCCTCGCTGCAGCATCTGCTCATGGACCTGCTCGGGATCGAGCGGCAGGACATTCGCTGCGACGTAGTAGGCGTTCCGGGCGGATCCCGGACGCAGTACAAGGTACGAATCGATGATGAGCCGCTCCCGGTGGCATGGGAGGTTCTCCCCTGGGATGTAACTACCAGAGATGGAAGGGCCCTCCCTCTGTCTCCAACAGCGGCATGGGCTTGTTCCGAGGCGCGCACCGCGACCCATGCTTCGCCACAGGATCAACTGTCGGTGCTGGCGCGACTTCGCAGCTTGTTGGACGACGCATCCCAGTTGATGGGAGGTCGTATCCACTTCACTCCTTCAGGCTTCCTCAAGACCTTCGAGCCTCAGGTCGTGAGTCGGGTGGGACTGCGGTGGGAGTCAGAGCCGGACGCCGAAGACGTTGTCTCCTTACGCTCGTATGCCGTTCTCAAGGATGGCGCGCAGGCTCCATTACCCCTGTCCTCGATCCGTTCAGGGGGAATTGCAGGCAGCGACAGTCGTCGACCCCTCTTGCTTCCTGAGGGGGCGGAAGAGGTGCTTGAAAAGGTTCGTCCGTTGCAACGTCGTCTTGTCGGCGATGTGGCGAAGGAGATGGAAGACCCCACGCTCCTTGTTCCCGAAGGTCGGGACATTGACTCCATCCTGGATCTTTCGCAGTACTCGCAGCGAGTCGCGGGGTTCGAACTCCTCCGTGGGAGACAGCCAGGGGCGGGAAGAGAAGCAAGCGGTCTCATCTGGATTGATCCCCCAACGGACCCCGGTGCTTTTGGGCTGACGATTCATGTCGGGCAGGGTGACGGGTCGGAACCGCTCCGCATCCAATTGCGGTCGCGCGAGGAGTCGATGGATCTCCTGACGCGAAACGATGCTGCGCTGAAGCAGGCACCCACCAGCGCCCTAACCGTTGGAGGGCATCGAATCCTTCCCAGTGAAGCCCTGGGGCGCCAGCTCCGCACGGCGCTCAAACTGTCGGAGCAGCTTCCCGAGGGTGATGAGTCCGGCGTGGCGCTGGAGGCAGGGCCGCGTTCCAAAGGGAGGGAGGCTGCAATTGTTCTCGAGTTGGGGGCAACGAAGGAGGGTTCGGGAAGGACTCCGCAGAGTTTGAATCCAGTGCCGTGGGGCCTTCTACGAACCGCCTTCTGCCCAGGTGTCACGCTCAAGCCCCATCAGCAGGAGGGGCTTGCATGGCTGTGGCGCCACGCGCAGACCCATTCTCCGGGGGTTCTGCTCGCGGATGACATGGGGCTCGGAAAGACGCTGCAAGTCGCCTGCTTCCTGACCCTCCGTTTGCTTGGCGGCGGTGGCGGTCTACGTCCGCAACTGGTGGTCTGTCCCACGATCCTGCTCGACAACTGGAGGCAGGAACTCGCACGCTTCTTCCAGGAGCACGTTTGGGAGAAGCCCTTCATTCTCCATGGCGCGGACCTCAGCGCCGTCAAGCGTGGTGATGGACTCAATACCGAGTTCCTCTCGCGGCAGCGGTTGATCCTCACCAACTACGAAACGCTCGGGGCCTATCAGCGCTCCTTGTTGAAGGTGGACTTTGACGTCGTCGTTTTCGACGAGGCGCACAACCTCAAGAATCCGGACACGTTGCGCTCCCGTGCAGCCCGTGCGCTCAAGCGGTCCTTCGCGATCGCCCTGACGGGCACCCCGGTCGAGAACGAGTTGTTCGACGTCTGGGCCGTCTATGACGCGATCCAGAGCCGAGAGCCACGTGTCTTTGGTGCGCGGTCCTCCTTTCGCGCTGATCACTCCGGGGACCAAGGCGGCGCGAGCCTTCGACTCCGGCTGGGATACCCCTCGGATGAATGCACGCTTCTTCGGCGTGAAAAGGCGCAGGCTCTCAAGGACCTCCCTCCGAAAATCTATCAAAGCAATGCCGTGGAGATGACGGCCCTCCAGGAGGAGCAGGAGCGGCTCATTGCCCAGCAGGCGCCGAAGCGAGGCGCGTTTTGGTCACTGGCCGCGCTGCAGAAGCTCTACCAGCATCCCGCCCTGCTTTCGGACTCAAGAGGGATGTCGGTCGAGACCGCTCTCCGAGAGAGCCCGAAGACCCGGCTCTGTCTGGAGCTGCTGGCAAAGGTGGAGAGCCAGGGCCATGGTGAACGATCGGAGAAGGCGCTGGTGTTCGTCCTTTCTCGTGCCATGCAGGAACTCTTGGCGCGCCTCATCGAAGAGAAGTTTCGGTTGGACAGCGTCCCCATCATCAATGGAGAGCCAGAGAACCGCCGGACGGCGCTGGCATCCATCGACGCCTTTTCGAAGGCGAAGGGGTTCCAGGTTCTTCTCTTGAGTCCCCTGGCGGCAGGCGCCGGCCTCAACATCGTTGCCGCGAACCATGTCATCCATTACGGGCGCTGGTGGAATCCCGCGAAGGAAGACCAGGCCACGGACCGTGCTCACCGCATCGGTCAGGTGCGCCCCGTTCACGTTTATTATCCGCTTCTTCACCGTCAGGGACGGCCGGAGGCGGGATTTGACCTGCGGCTTCACGAACTCGTTGAGCGCAAGCGTTCGCTGGCTCGCGACTTCCTGTCACCTGATCCGGATGATGCGCAGCAGTACGCAGGGTTTTTTCAAGAGGGGGAATGCTGAGCCATGTCCGTCATGTCGATATTGCAGGACGTCACCGTACCGCAAACCCTCGGAATCATCGCGGTGCTGGTGGCCTCTTCGGTTGGCCTCGTCGTATGGCGCTGGCACAGGCTGGTAGGCGCCATTCAGGCGGTGGAAGGCAACCTGGACGAACTCCTCGCAGGACGGCGACAGGAACCAGATTCCAGGACTGAGGGGCGCGCACTTTGGCGAGCCGTTCGCGAACAGCTTGTTTTCCCTCCCGGAAAGCAGGCGGTTCCAGGACTGATCCTCATGCGGTCGTCACCATCGCGTGAACTTCGCGAAACCACTCGAGCGTTGTTTCGTCACTCCTGGGGCCATGGACTTGGAAGGAACCTCACGGGAATTGCTCTGGTGATGACCTTCGGGCTGCTGGGGATCGTGCTGGTTGGACCCGTTCAGCAGGCCCTGACAAGTACGGGACTGGGAGCGAATTCGCAGGCGGATCTGCTCTCCCAGGCCATCGGCAAGATGGGCGCCAAGTTCTTCGTTTCCGCTGCGGGACTTGTTGGTTCATTCCTCTTCCAGGCGATTGCCTCATCCATTGAGCGAAGCCTGCTGGGCCGGCTGGACGTGATGCGGGTGAGCTTCGAGCGCACCACCCAGACGCTGGATGCGCACGAGATCGCACTGGCTTCCGCAAGCAAGGTCGCGTTGGGCGAACTCAAAGGCGAAATCGCCCAGACCCGCCGGGAGCTTTCGGATCGACTCGAACACCTGGAGAGCGTTGAGGTGTCCATCCAGGACATCGGAGTGGAGGTCAAGACCCACTTCGGAACGATGATGAAGGAGCAGGTCGGCGACGTCATCACCCGGCAGCTTTCGGCGGTCGAGAAGGCCGTGAGGGATATCGCTGCGGACCTGCAGCGCTCCATCGCTTCGGGGTTCACATTGGCGCTCCAGCAGGAAATGGCGACGGTTCGCGAGCATCTGGATGCTATCCAGAAGGCGGTTGCTGGGAGGCAGGAGCACGACCTCGGACGCATTCTTGAGCAGCTCCGGGATACGGTGTCGGGCGGCTTCCATTCTCAGTCCCAAGACATGGCGCAGCAAATGGCCGGACTCATTGATGTCCTTCCGAGACTGGAGAAGCAGTTCGAGGCGATGACCCAGACCCTGGGCAACAACGCACGGCAATGGGGCAGCGAGAACCATCGCGCCATCGAGACCCTGGGCGAGAAGGTGTCCGAACTCGTGGGAAGCTTCGATCGGGTTCGGGATGACATGGAAAAGGCCGTCTCCCAGGTGCTTCGCGGTGCGACGATGGCCTCACATGAACTGGGGCAGCAGAACCAGCAGGTGCTCAGCCAACTGGAGAGCAGTGTTTCCGGCATCGTGAGCAGCTTCAAAGAGGTTCTCGATGGAATGAGGGAAAGCTCCAAGCAGATGGTTGGAGCTGCTGCCCAGGTCACCCACCGCGTCCAAGAAAGTACGGTGCAACAGTCGGGAGCGTTGAACCATCAGGTCGAGAGCCTGCGCCATATTGCGATGGAGGGTATGGACGGCTTCCAGGCTCAGTCCAAGGAGTTCGCCAAGGTCATGGGCGAAACCCAGGAAGGACTGCGGAGCGTGACGAAGCAGATGGGGGAGGCCGCAGAGAAACTGGTGGCGGCGACTCGGGGCGCCGGCGAGACCCACAACAAGGCAAGCGGTGTCTCGACGAAGATGGAGGAGGTCGCCCAACGGCTGATCGAAACCGCCACTGTCTTCCACAAGCTTACCCAGGAGCGGGCGGGCGTGATCAAGCAGGAGGAGACACTTCTCAATGCTCAGCGGCAGGCCCTTGCTCAAGTGACTCCAGTGCTGAGCGGATTGACGCGCACCTATGAAGAGTCCGTCAGCCGGCAGGCCCAGGTCCTGAGCAGTCAGTGGACCGAAGTCATGCGTAGGCTTGACTCCGTGGTGGACAGGACCTCTGGCGAACTTGTTCAGGGCGTGGACGATCTGACCGAGACGGTACAGCAGCTCAAGGAGGCCTTGCGCCAACAGGTGAGGAAATCGTGAGCTCCTCGGGGGAGAGCAGTGACCGGTCCCTCGCGGACTTGATGGCGGGAGTCGCGGTCGTATTCCTTTTGCTAGCAGTCATCTTCATCCTTGAGGCGCGAAAGCAGAAGGAAGAGGCCATCCGCGAAAAGGAGGTGGCTATCGGGAAGGTGGACTCGCAGAAAGATGGCGTTCAAGCCTCACTCTTCTCGTTGAGAGATGATCTTGTAACGCTGGATGCCGAACTTGATGGGGGGTTCATTGCGCTGAGCGGGCTGGACGGTGGCGTGAACGCGCTGGAAATCGAGTTCAAGAATCTCCAATTCGGTCTCGGGCAATGCCGCACTCCCGCTGCATACGTCGAGCAGTTCGAGCGGGGCGCTGTTCCCCTCATCCATCGTGTTTGCGAGGCGGTGGATGCGATGCGCGATGCGGGGGCAGAGCCTTCGATCATTCTTGAAGGGCACACGGATGATCGACCGTTTCTCGGGACCAGTGGGGAATGCGGTGTCCGCTACGGGGTCTCCCAGTTCAGCTTCGAGAACAATGTTCGCGCCAGCGCGTCACGTGCGCAGGAAGTGTTCTTCACAGTTCGCAGTCAGCTCAAGGATGCGGGGTATGAGAGGGACTGCCTGGATGCGAACTTCGTGGTTTCAGGGCGTGGGCAGACGGCTCCTCGTCCTGGTACGGCCGGCAACGAACCTTCCAACCGAAGGCTCGTGATTCGCGTCCGCGGCGATCTGAGGCTGTAGGAGGCACCATGGGATTGGACTCCTGGCTGGATGAAGTGCGAGCGCGACAGAAGACCTTCTTGGCGGGGCTAAGCGTCTTTCACCAGCAAATCGAGAATGGAGTGGCTCAGCTTGCTGTGCGTGTGGAGGAAGCCCAGTCGCGGTCGGACGATCGCGAGCCCGAGCGATTGCAGCGGACGCGGCAGACACTCAACGTGGAGGCCGTGCTCAAGAAGCTGGACTCGCGAGACCTCTCAAGTCTCTCCCGCCGGGAGAAACGCGCCGTTCCAGCGTTGTGGCGTGAGGTTGGGTTGGATCGCATGGACTGGTTTCTCTCGAGGAGCCCAGAGAGCTTGCCTCGTCTGGTCCGACAGCGCCTCCGGGATTGGAGTCCGTTCGAGGAAAAGCCTCAGCAAGGCGCGTGGGCGCGGCTGGCGGGCAAGTGCCCCGTGGATGCAGGTTCATTGCGGTGGGGGCTGCCCATGTCCATCGAGAGCGCCCTTGGGCAAGAGGGACCTCGAATCCTGGCGAAGCATTGGCTCAACCGACCTCTCCAAGAGGTGGTCGAAATGCTCAGGAACCTGGGTCTCAAGCCGGGGGTGAACTACACGGGGCACGTCGTGGCCGAGCACCTGCGCCGGAGACTCCAGGGACGACAAGACGTCTCGGAGGGCTTGAAGTTTCTTGTGGACGACCGAGTCGGACGGGCTTGGATGCCGCACAACAACATGGACGAAGTTGCAGCGACAGCTCCGTTAGAGGCGCGCGTGGCGGTGATCGCTGCTTCGCTGGAGTGTTGGGCGCGAGGTCAGGCCGAAGCAGGAGTTCGGGGGCGTCTGGAGGAGCGTCTCATTGCCAAGGACAGCGTTTTCGGGGATCCGCGCCTTACGGAGTTGACGCGTGCGTGGAAAATGGTCCGAAGCCTTAATGAAGCCGCTTTCGATGAATTTCTTACTGCGCTCATTCAGCAGGATTTGGAGTTCTTTTTCGAGCGAGCAATGCACGAGCAGGACCGCCGACGGTTCTGGTTGCGTTACCTCGGTTCCATTCGAAAGACTACCTGCTGGCTCGATTCAGCGACATACGACGGCTTGCGCAGGAATTTGGCGACCTTGCCCTTGGAACAGCAGGCTGCATTTCGAAGGGCGAAACGGCTCTCCGGTAGTGGAGATGTGAGCGCATTCTGCCTTTCGTTCAGTAGTTATTCGGCGGTGGAATTTTCAAAGACAGGCAATGCGACGTTCGTCTACCAGCGAGAAGGGCTGGACAATGTGCTTCGGGCTCAGGTTATCGAGCATCACGAGGAACTCAAGGACAGGTCCGCTGATTTTTACGTTGATCGACTGACTCACAATGGAGGGTGGCAACTTCGCTTCGAGCAGTTCCTCTTGGAACTGGGCATAGAGAAGGACCGTCCTGGGCGGCGAACTGGAAGTTGAGCCTTAATGAGAAAGATGGGACGCGCGTCGCCGCCAGAGCCGGAGCGTCGTCAGGAGGCCCAGGGCCGTGAGGCTTCCGCCGGTCTGGGAGCAGCCTTCACTGGAAGAAGGCGGGCCGGGCTCCTCCGGTTCCGGATCCACCGGCTGCTGGGCGCACGTCAATTCGAAGTCCACGTGCAGCGGGGGCAGCGTGAGGTTGGCGTGCTCCAGCGTTCCCTGGAGCGTGGCCCGGTGGCGGCCGGGCGCGAGGCCGGTGTTCGGGACCTGGGGTTGGAGCTGTTCGCAGACGGTGTAGAGGAAGAACAGCCTGCGGTTGTACTCATACAGGCGGGTGTCGAAGTTCTCTGTACCCTTCGTGGTCACCCCGCCGTGCTTCGCATAGGACCAGGGTGCTCCGTCCACCTGCACGGTCCAGCTCACCCACGGCAGGAAGGGCACCAGCTCCGGTGACGGCGTGAAGCTCAGGCTGGTGGAGTCGCCTTCCTGCTGCGTGTTTCCACAGTTCGAATCCCCGTAGACGACGAAGGTTCCCCGGCGCGGTGCCTCCGCCGTCAGGCTTCCCAACGTCGTGGGCAGTGGCAGGGCCGCGCCCGCGGTGAAGGTCGTCTCCGCGGTCTGGTTCCCCTGGAAGGTGCAGACGCCCGTCGCCTCCAGGCGATACTCCGTCCCCTCCACCAGCGGTGCCTCCGGGACCAGGACCTGGGTCGAGTGGGCGCCCGCCGTGACCGTCGCGGACACCGGCGTCCCATCCTTCAGGAGCAGCCGGACGGTGGCGGGATCCACGCTCTCCAGCAACGGCGGGACGACCACCAGCCCTGGAAGGTTCGTGGGCACGCTCCCGCTGTCCGGTGGGAGCGGGAAGCGGACCCCTCGCATGCAGTTGGGCGCGACGCAGGCTTGCGCTGAAGGAGGGAGGACGACTCCCATTCCCAGGAGGAACGTCCCCACCGTGACCGATTTCCAGGCGTGTCCGAGCATGCCTCATCAGACACCCGAGCCCGGCGGAATGGGACAATGCTCAGGTCCGGCGCGTGCGGGAGCGGTATCGCCAGAACTGGAGGGTGGTGAGGAGCCCCACCGCCGTGAGGCCCCCGCCTGCCTGGGAGCAGCCCTCCTCTTTGGGAGCAGGGTCGGCAGGGTCGGTGGGCTCGACAGGGTCGGCGGGCTCGACAGGGTCGGTGGGCTCGACAGGGTCGGGGAGCTCGCCAGGGTCGGGGGGCTCCGGGCACGTCTGCGTGAAGGAGACCTCCATCGGTGGGAGGGCGATCCCCGAGTGTTCAAGCACTGGTTGCAGCGTGGCCACATGCACTCCGGGCGCGAGGCCCGGGTCGCTGGGGCGCTCGACGGCCGCCGAGTCTTCACAGACCGTGAAGAGGCGCAGCAGGTCGCGCGTGAAGATGAGCCGGTTCGCGACGGTGAAGTCGCCCGTGGGGCCCACGGCGCCATGTTCCGCCTGGGCCCAGGGCTGGCCATCCACCTTCAGCGTCCAATGCACCCACGGAAGAAAGGGTACCAGCTCCGGCGAGGGGGTGAAGCCCAGCACCCGCGTGCTGCCTTCCACCTCCACCGAGCACATCGCACCGCCGTAGACCTGCAGGGGCCTGTGCTGTTCAGTCCCGGCCTCCAGGACACCTGAAACACCCGGCAGCGGCAGCGCCGGTCCCACGCTAAAGGTCGCGGCCTCGGTCTGGGTCTCGTGGGTGCAGGGGCTGGCGACCTCCAGACGATAGGTGTTTCCGGGGACGAGCGGTTCGGTGGGCACCAGGGCCGCGCTTCCGAGGGCGCCGGAGGTGACCGTCGCCTCCACGGGAGTACCCTCCGCCGTGAGCAGCCGGACGCTTCCGATGTCCAATGTCCTGCGGAAGAGGTGCACGGCCACCAGGGCGGGCACGTTCGCGGGCACGTCCCCGGTCGCGGAGCGTGCAACGCGGACATCCTTTCCCTGGCAGACGGGGCCGCCGCACGCCTCCGCCGAAGGGGGCAGGACTCCGCCCAGCCCCCACACGAACATCCCCACTCCCAGTGACTTCCAGCCCGATGTCTTCATGGAGGTTGAGACACCCGGGGCCGGCGGGTTGGGACATGGCGACCGTTCGCCCCCCGGGCGCGACCGCTGGGCCCAGGGGAGCACACCCCGGCGGTCCGGGGACCGACACTCCGAGCATGCGACGCGGACTCTTCCTGGCGGTAGCGGTGGCGGTGTGGCTCCCCATGCTCCATTGGTTCTTTTCGCCCGGTGACCTGTCGGAGCTCGCGGGAGCGCTGGCTTCACGCCAGCGCGTGTTCTCACTCCAGGAAGAGAGCGTGGAGCGGGACGTGCTCCACCGCACCAATCCGGAGTGGGACCTGATGGTGCGCACCTTCTGCGTGCTCTCGTTCGCGAACCTCGCGCTGTCGGAGCCCGCGCGGAAGGCGGAGCACCTGGCCGTCGTGGATGCGTGGATTGCCCGGACGCTGCGCGACGAACGTCGTGCCCACGAGGCCTTCTTCTTGCCCTACGTGAACGGGGCTCCCTTCCGCGACCCGGCGGGGCGCAGCCTCTTCGTGGATGGGGAGCTGGCGTTGATGCTCGCGGCCCGCCAACTGGTGGAGCCCCGCGCGGACTACGCGCCGCTGCTGCGCGAGCGCGTGGACCTCATCACCGACCAACTGGAACGCGCGCCCGTGCTTTCGGGGGAGAGCTATCCCGACGAGGGCTGGACCTTCTGCAACACGGTGGCGCTCGCGGCGTTGCGCCTCTCGGACACCGTGGATGGGCGCGACCACGGCCCGCTGCTGCGCCGGTGGGTGGTGTCCGCTCGCGAGCACCTGATGGATGCGAAGCAGGGCCTGCTCGTGTCGAGCTTCACCTACGAGGGCGTGACCAAGGACGGGCCGGAGGGCTCCACGCTGTGGCTCGCGGCGCACATGCTCCAGGTGGTGGACGCGGACTTCGCTCGCGAGCAGTACCAGCGGGCCCGTCAGGCGTTGATGGGACAGGCGCTCGGGTTCGCGTGGGCGGCGGAGTGGCCGGTGGACGGGGAGGCGGTCCAGGACATCGACTCAGGGCCGACGATTCCATGGGTGAATGCCAATGCGGGCTCCAGTGGGCTGGCGCTCGTGGGGGCGGCGGCGTTCGATGATGAGGCCGTGCTGCACGGCCTCCTCACGAGCCTCCACTTCGCGGCCTTTCCGGTGCGGGATGAGACCGGACTGCGCTTCGCCGCGGGCAACCTGCTCGCGGACGCGGTGCTGCTGTATTCGCTGGTGGAAGGTCCCCTCTGGCGTCTGGCCCTGACGTCGCCTCGCCTGGAGTCACACCGATGATGCGCCATCCCTTCGTGCTCGCTTCGCTGGGCCTCTTCGCTGTCTTTCTGCTGCTGCACCTGACCGGGGGCCGCCAGTACGTGGGCGTGCTGTCCGGCACGGTGGTGGGTGGCTCCTGGGGCGCGGGCTTCGGCCTGCTCTATGTGCTGGCGTGGTTTGGCGCGGTGCTGGCCGCGCCGGTGTTGCTGCTCGCGGGGCTCCTGGACAGCGCGTTTGCCCGCGCGTCACGTGCGAAGCCCTGAGGAGGCGCCTGGGTTTCAGCGCCGGTACAGCGTGCCGCCCTTCATGACGAGCCGCACCTGACGCACGGCGGAGATGTCCTGCGTGGGGTCTCCCTGCACGGCGACGAGGTCCGCGAGCAGGCCGGGCTTCACCTGTCCGAGGCGGTCCTCCCGGTGCAGCATGCGCGCGTTGCCGGAGGTGGCGGCCTGGAGCGCCTGCGCGGGCGTCACGCCCTGGGCCACCAGCAGCTCCAGCTCCCGCGCGTTGTCCCCGTGCGCGAACACACCCGAGTCCCCGCCCATGCACAGGGGTACGCCCGCGGACAGCGCGGCCTTGAGGCTCGCGTTCTTCTTCTTCAGCGACTCCGGCTCCGGATCCACGCCCCGCTTCCAGCCCCGGTACTGGAGCTGCGCGTCGGTCGCCGCGAGGGTGGGGCACAGGAACACGCCCCGCTGCGCCATCAGCTTCCAGACCTCGGGCGTGCCGCCGTCGCCGTGCTCGATGCTCTCCGCGCCGGCCAGCACCGCGCGCCGCATGCCCTCTGGCGTGCTGGCGTGCACCGAGACCGGACGGCCGCCGCTTTTGGCCGTCTCCACGATGAGGCGCATCTCCTCCAGGGAGAAGGTGGGCAGGGCCTCGCCATGGGGGCCCCAGCGGTAGTCGCCGTAGACCTTGATCCAGTCCGCGCCGCGACCCATCTGTCCGCGCACCGCGCGCACCAGTCCGTCCACGCCGTCCGCCTCTTCCGCGCCCTGGGGGACCGCCCATTCGGAAGCGAATCCCTTGGGGCCGTAGCTGCCGGTGGCGACCAATGCGCGTGTGGTGACGATCATGCGCGGACCCGGGATGATGCCCTGGTCGATGGCCTGCTTGAGGCCCACGTCCGCATCGCCCGCGCCCTCGGTGCCCAGGTCCCGCGTGGTGGTGAAGCCCGCGAGCAGCGTGGCCTTCGCGTGGTTCGTGGCCCGCGCCACGCGCAGCGCCAGGGACTCCTTGAGCACCTGGTCGTCCCATGACGCCTCGTTGTACGGGTGCAGGAACAGGTGCGAGTGGCCCTCGATGAGGCCGGGCAGCAACGTGGTCCCGGGCAGGTCGATGACCTCCGTGCCCTCGGGTACCTTCACGCCCTGCGCGGGGCCGGCCGCGACGATGCGCTCACCCGTGACCAACACCGTCCAACCCGTGTGGGGCCTGGGCGTGGTGCCGTCGAAGACGCGCGCCGGACGCAGCAGGTACGAACGGGGAGGCGTGGTCGCGGGCGTCTGGGCGCGGACGGACGCGGAGGCGAGGGCGGCGAACAGGACGGTGGCGAGGAGTGGGGCGCGCATGGCGGAGGACATGGTCAGGCGGTGAGTCATTCAATGCCACACGTGAAAGGCGGGAGTGCTCATTTCTGGGGCTTCTCCAGGTCCTGTGGCGTCACGGAGGGAACCAGGGTGAGTTCGCCAGACGCATCTCTCCAGACCGCGTGCGTCCTCCCCGCGACCCTCATGACAGGGAAGAGGGCGTCGAAATCGAAATCATCGAGAGGGGATGACATGGGCTTGAGGTGTGGGGACTCCGACACGTCACCTGCTTCTGGTAGGGTGTGACTCTGGAGGTTACCAGCGTGTTCGCATCCCGTGAGGTTGTTTTCCAAATCATGTTGCTGGTGCTGAGCACGGCGGCCCTGGCGCAGCCGGGGACCCCGGACAAGCGCGGTCCACCGGGGCGCCGGATCGTGGTCAGGGCCGACGAGGCCGCGACACTGCACCTGCTGCGAGTCGCCCCCGGTGTGGTCACCACCGTCGTGTTCAACGACGACATCGTGCCATCCTCCGTGGACACGAAGGCCCTGGCGCCCCTGTTCGCCCAGGTGAAAGTGTATCCGGGCGTGATGGTGCTGCGCCCCTCCGTGAGCCTACCGGAGTCAGCCCGTCCGCTCGTCACGGCGCGCTTCGTGGGCGAGGACGCACCCCGGCAGGTGGCGTTCATGCTCGTCACCGACCCCAAGGAGGTGGACACCGTCGTGGAGGTTTCCCGTCACGCCCTGTCGGCCGAGGCCCTGGCGGAGGAGCTGACCCTGCTGCGGGGACGGAGTGCCGCCGCCGAGGCGGGATTCGCCACCCTGCGTGCGCAGTGCGCCCAGACGGGATTGGGAGGCGCGGTGCTCACGGGGGCATTGGTACCCCATCCGATGTCGGTCAAGTGGCTCTTCACGGGACTTGTGGATCCAGGGCTGGAGGTCGTGGGAAGCCCGGTGGTCTACAGCCAACTGTCCGCACGGGTGGTGGCCTTCACCTTGAAGAATGCCCCGGACATGCCGCCATGGATGCCCGGCATGGCTCGACTGGCTCGGGTCGGGCAAGGCGGAGCGCCCGGCCGTGTCATCCTGGAAGCACCCGTCAGGATGCTGGAGGCCCGCCTCGCACCCGGAACCAGTGTCCAGGCCGTGGTCGAGTGGAACATGCCGGAAGGCTCAGAGCCGGGCTCCCGCTACGTGTTGGAAGTCCAGAACGAGCAAGGCGACCGCACCGTGCGGTGGGAGGGATTGTCCCTATGAGCAGCGAGTCTCCGGAAGTCGAACGCCCCGGGGCGGAGCTGGGGCGGATCCTGTTGTCCGCGGAATGGCTGCCGCCTGGCACCCGTGTGGATCGCTGGGAAGTGGTGGGGCGGCTGGGAGCGGGAGGCTACGGGACCACCTATTCGGTGCGTCGGGCGGGACGCATGCGCGGGCGGTTGTATGCGTTGAAGCTGTCGCGGCGCCCCGGAGAGCGTTGGTTCGCCAGGGAGGTGGCACTGCTGGCCCGCGTGCGCCACCGGTCCGTGGTGCGGTTGGTGACGCATGGTGCATGGCGGCTGGGACCCGTGGAGCACCCGTATCTGGTGATGGAGTACGTGGACGGAGAATCACTCTACGACTGGGCCCTGGCCCGCAACCCCACGGCTCGTCAGGTCGCGAGGCTGCTGGTACAGGTGCTGGAGGCGCTGGCCGCCGCACACCGTGAAGGGGCGCTGCACCGCGACTTCAAGGGGGACAACGTCCTCGTCGCGGCCGACGGCAAGGTGAAGCTGCTGGATTGGGGCGCGGGTTGGTATGCGGGGGCGCCCTCCCTCACCGCCACCGCCCAACTGCCTCCGGGCAGTCCGCGTTACTACAGCCCCCAGCTCCTCCGGTGGCGGGCGCTGGCGGAGCGTCGGCCTGGGGACATGGAGCCCTACCGTTACGCGATCTCGGATGAGCTGTACGCGGTCGGCGTGACCTTCCATCACCTGCTGACGGATCAATATCCCGCCCTTCAATGGCTCGCGCCCCAGGAGCCTCTGTCGCCTCATGGATTGCATCCCCTGAGGGAACTCAACCCCCGCCTGCCCGGCGTGTTGGAGTCCGTCGTCCTGCGGCTGCTGGCCTTCTTGCCCGAGCATCGCCCCGAGGGCGCGGCCGTCCTGGCTGGTGAAGTGCGCAGGGCGTTGGCGGTGGCTGACACGGCGTGGGATGCGCCGCTGTTCGACTGGCGTGAACGGACCTCCAGTGGTTCGCGCACGACGTTCGAGGCGGCGGAGGCCCGTGGGCCAGTGATGCCTGGGCAGGAGGTCGCCCTGCGGGAGGCCCGGGCGCGGCACGTGGAGGAAGTTCACCGATGGCGCGAGGCCCGGGAGCTGCGTCATCGTGACCCGGAGAAGGTGGCCGCAGCCGAGGCCCGTGCGCTCGCTGCTGTCCGGAGGCGCGGGACTTCGGGGTCTTCGCACTCCCTGATACGGGGCGGGCTGGGCGTGCTGCTGGTAGGAACGCTCGTCGCGGGCCTCACCTTGTGGAAGCTGTGGGAGGGCCCCTCCTCCGTGCGGCCCGACTCGACCCTGGCCCCGGTGAAGACCGTCCAACTAATGGCGCCGAGCGCTCGGCTGGACCAAGCTCGCGCGCCGCTGACGGGCACGCCCCCGCTCAGCCCAACCCAGCAGGAGAAGGAAGATATGAGCATCCGTGCGCCGCGGCAGACAGCCGTTGTCTCTCCAGCGGGGCGCTCCCAGGCGCTCAAGCGTTGCTCCCTGGTGGGCGCGGCCGCACTCGCTGCCTGCGCGGGTTCGCAGGTTCGTCCCGATCCGAGCCGCTGCCCGGACGGCGCCCTGGAGGCCATGCGTGAACTCAACATGGAGAAGGGTGGCGGCGCCGACATCTACACGGACGCCAACCTGCCGGGCGCTGCCTCGAAAGAACTGCTCGTGCGCGAGGGCCCCATTGTCAGCATGCTTATCAAGCGCTTTGGGAAGCTACCCGTGGGGACCCGTCTGCACGGGCGACTCTGGACAGGTGGGCCTCAGGTGACGGGTCGTTACACTCGGGCAGAGCTGCCGGACCGGCGAAGCTATCCGGTGTGCCTCGTCTTCGGGAACATCGATGGCTTTGAATGGGCATCGCCCCATACGCCTGGAGCGGTGACGCACACCGCGGCCTTCACCGTCGTGGACTCCTTCCCGTGAGCGCGAACGCTGGATGACGCGCACCGGAGGGTGGCTTCGCTCGGTCAGCCTTCAGGGCTGGCTGGACGTCCCCTGCCGGCCCGGCGCTGTCCCTCCTCGACAACGCCGGACCTGGGCTCCTCACGTCACGGTTCCAGCGAGCGGAACACCTTGGTGTCCCCGTCGTAGTTGCCCGGGTTCCAGTACACCTTGTCCGCGCCGCCCCGGCCGTCGATGTCCGCGAAGAAGAAGGCGGCGTTCTCCGAACCGCTGTAGCCGGTGTTGTCCATCACCGGGCTGCCCGCGAAGTTCGTGCCGGCGCTCGGGTAGATCTGCATCCGGCCCTGGCGGAACGTGGGGCGCCAGAAGAGCTTGTCCGCCTTGCCATCTCCATCCACGTCCGCGAAGTAGAAGCGCGTCGTGTCCACGCCGCTGGTGCCCGCGTCGTGGGCGAACGCGAAGGCGAAGGCCCCTGCTCCGGTGGACCGGTACACGCGCGTGCGGCCCCCGTCCTGTGCGGGGTTCCACAGCACGCGGTCCGCCTTGCCGTCCCCATCCACGTCCGCGAAGTACACCCGTGTGCCCTCGCTGGTGTTCGCCCCCTCCGTGCTCCGCACCGCCGCGCCAAAGGACGGCGTCGCGCCGCACTTCGCCACGAAGGTCTCGAACGCGCCGCTCCGCTCCTTCGGATTCCAGCGCAGCAGGTCCGCGCACCCATCCCCCGTGACATCCGCGAAGAACAGCCTCGTGGACTCACTCTGGCTGGCGGCCTGGAAGACGGACACGCGGTCGCCAAAACCCCCGTCGCACTTCGACGGGTAGATGCGCACCTCGCCATCCCCCAGCGTCGGCCGCCAGAGGACCTTGTCCGCGCACCCATCTCCGGTGACGTCCGCGAAGAAGAAGCGCGTGGTGGCCACGCCGCTCGTCGCGCCCGCGTTCTTCACCGCCGTCGCGAAGCCCCCGTCGCACTTCGACTTCGCCACCCACGTCTCGCCCTCGCCCACGGTGGAGTTCCACGTGATGCGGTCCGCGCAGCCATCGCCGGTGACGTCCGCGAAGAACAACTGCGTGGACGCGGACGCACCGTTGGGCGTCGGGGAGAAGGTGGAGCCCGCGGCGAAGATGGCCGGGCGGATGGTGGCGAGCACCGGGTAGTGGTCCGATGGCGTGTTGCCGCCGCTCTCCGTCCGGTCGATGCCCGGCGCGGACGACGTGAGCGCGCCCCCGTTGTGGAAGATGTAGTCCAGCCGCGAGTAATTCGTGGACGGCGTGCCGTCCCACGCGTTGTTGAACGTGGCGTCGTCCTCGCCCGTCGTGCCGTCGAAGCGCGCGGTGCGGAACAGCTTCGCCCCCGACTCCAGGTCCTCGATGGTGCTCTCCCCCGGCGTGGACTGTCCCTGCGCGTCCGCGTTGAAGTCGCCCATCGCGATGACCGGCAGGCCACCCGGTTTCGAGGCCAGGAACGCGGCCATCTGCGCCGCTTCCTTGAGCCGCCCCAGCGAACACTCCGCCGCGTAGGCGAAGTGCGTGTTCGCCACGAAGTACACCTGCCCGGAGGTCAGGTCGCGCAGGCCCACCCAGGAGATCTTCTTGCCCTCCGCGTGGCTGAAGCACGTCGCGCTGGCGCTGTAGGGATTGACCAGCGCTTCGTTGCCCTGGCCCACCTCGGGGGCGGTTTCAAAGCGGCTCTTCTTGAAGAAGATGAGCTTCGGACTGCCACCGCCCGGATTGTAGACAGCGTAGGGCTTGTCGGCGCCCGTGAGCCCCGCGATGAGGTCCGCCGGCACGCTGGGCCCACCCGCCGGGGCCTGCGCCTCCTGCACGCCCACGACATCCGCGTTGTTCGCGAGGATGCGCTGGATGACCGCCGCCTTGCGGTTGGGCCACGCACGCACCCCCGTGTCCAGCGGCCCCCGCACGTTGTACGTCATCACCCGGAAGGCCCGGTGGCCCGTCACCGCCGCGGCACGGGCCTCCCCGAGCAACGCACCGCTGGAGGGCGGGTCGGCGCCCTCCTGCGGACCACAGGCACACACCACGGACACCAGCGCGAAGGCGCGCACGAAACCGGTTCGGAAGAATCGCATGACTGCGATTATACGTGCAAAACAAGGAAGAACGACAATTCCGCCGCCGCGCGAAACTTCCGGGATGTCTCACGAAGCACCACGGGCCGCGCCCGGCATGGAGACCGGACGCGGCCCTGGGCCGACGGACGCATGACTGCGATTGCGGCTACTGGCGCACGACGCGCTTGAGCCTGAAGGGCGAGGGCGACTCGCTCATCGTGTAATAGGCCGTGCCGGTGGGGTCGTACTCGATGGCCTCGCCCTGGCCCTCCACGGTGTCCGTCAGGGAGACGGGGGTGGCGGCGAAGGCGGTCTCGAACGCGGCGCCCGGGGCGGCGCGGAACTCATACACCTTGCGGTACGTGCGCAAGAGGAAGCGGTTGGCGCACGGGTGGATGTTGCCGGAGGTGGCCGAGGCGAAGTTGGTGTCCGCGGTGGTGGGCAGTTGGAGGTTGGCCACGAAGACGAGCGTGGAGATGGTGGTGGGG
>NZ_RAVZ01000118.1 GCF_003611635.1 Corallococcus terminator
TGCGGCGTGTGGTGGCTCCGCTTGCGCATGTCCTGGCCTGGAGTCGCTGGCGACGCCACCACCAAGCTGTGGCCATGCAGTGCCACTACCGCGCACGAAAGGCGCGATTCAAACTGCAACTGTAGGATTAGGGGGCTCGGCGTCAGAAGCAACATCACTCCCCAGCCACCCAGGCCGCTGGCGAGCACCGCGGCGATGCTGAAGCCCAGCGCCATTCCTTTCAGATGTTCTTTTACCTTTCCCTTCTGGAGGACCGCTGCCAGCCGCATGGCCTTGCGGATGCGCTGGGCACCCGGGCCAAGTGCTGGGGCTCCCCGCTCCTTCGCGAGCGCTTCTTCTCGCTCCGCTGCCGTCGTCCGACGCTGCCAGTCCATGAAGGCTTGCAGCAGGGGCCTACCCTCCGGCGAGGGTTGAAAGAGGTCCCTCACGAAGCCAGGGGTGCTCAGTTCACGGTTCATCTCGGCAAGCAGCTCGAAGCCCTGTGCGCTCTTGCCTGGGTTCTTCCCTGGAAGCGACTGCCGCCCGTACTCCGCGGCTGCCGCGGCCGCCGCCGCGATGGCTCCAGCCGAGGCCCCACCGATGGAGCGGAAACGATAGTGTCGCGCCAGCTCGAGAATGGCAGGCGGATAGACGACTCCGCTCGTTACCCCTCCCTTCATGATGAGGTCGCATTCCTGATCCGGCACCATGTTCAGCCGGCTGCGCTCCTCCTTGCATGACGTGCCACGGCCCAAGTCCTGAACCGTGTTTGGAGTCTTGTCCATTGTCGCTCCTGGTATCTCCAGATGGGCCCATCACGCCTGTACATGTGCGCCGCGTTCGCAATCTGATGCACAAGAACAGAAATCATCCAACTCACCCAGGGCTGGCTCTTGCGGTAGAGGGTACCGCCACGGGGGAAGACGCGATGAGCGCACGCTCCGGTACGTGGAGGCAGAACCATGTACGTTCCTCCCTGCGCTCCAGGCTGATGCGCCATCCAAGGCTGCTCACCAGGCGCTGGGTGATGGCCAGCCCCAAACCGGAACCGCCTTCCTTCGTTGTCATCCACGGGTTCCAGATGTGGTCGCGCAGCGACTCCGGAACCCCGGGGCCAGAGTCCCAGCACTCCACCTTCAGCCCTTGGTCGACCAGCACGGCACGTACACCGATGCTTCCCCCGGGCTCAACCGCCTGCATTCCGTTGCGCAGCAGGTTGGCGAGCACCTGGAGCAGCATGTCCGGATCCGCCAGGACCACCAGGCCTTCTGGCACCTCAATCGACACGGAGATCCGCTTGTCTTCAAGGGGCTCCCGGATCAGCTCCAGCGCGCGTTTGAGCGGACCGACAAGCGTCACCTGTGCCACCTGCGGCACGGGCAGCTTCAGCTTGCGCAAGGTGACGAGCATCCGCTCCAGTCGCGCCACCTCTTCACTTCCAATCTCCACATCCTGGGGCTCCAGCGCGTGGCCTCTTCCGCTGCGCTTGAGCAGGTAGCGGAAGAAATTCAGCGGATAGGCAATCTCATGCGAAAGCTCCGCGCCCAGAAGCCCGAGCGTGAACCGTTTCTCATCGCGCGTAGCCTCCACGTCGCTGCGTCGCAAGGCGTCCAATTCCTTCAAGGCCTCGGCGTGGTGCAGCGACACCGCACCCAGGCTGGCGATGGTCGCCAGGAGTGTCAGGTCCTCGCTCGTGTAAAGGGCCGCATGGTGCTTGGGCGGTAGGAGCAGCACGCCGCGCAGCCGGCCCAGGGAACGCATGGGAACCACGAGCATGCGATTCCAGGGTGTTTCCTCCGTCCACACGTGGTGGCCCGTGTTGAGCCGCTCCAGGGCATCCTCGGGGAGGTTGGGCACCGCCGGCAGTTCGTGCGCTTGCAACACGCGGACGGGGCCGCTGGTGGGTAGCCAGCGCCACACCACTGCCTCCACGGCTTGTCGGATGGCGGGGAGTTCGTGGAGGCTGGAGAGCTGATCGCTGAGCTGCTCGATGCTGGGGCGGAACTGCGAGGTGGCTGGGAAGAACAGCCACAGGCTCAGCCGGTTGCAAGCCATTATCCCGCCGATGAGCACGGGGAGGGCGAGCAGCGTGGGCAGCCATGTCTCCACTCCCTCCCGCACCAACAAACGCAGCGCCAGCCATGCGAGGAGGGTAGCGCAGAGCGATGCCAGGAGGATGGGACCCGCCAACAGGCGGCGCGACAGCACGACGTTCGTCGCAAGGATGTTGTGGCGCACCAGCGAGAAGCCAACCGACAGCGGGAGCAGCGGGATGACGAAGGGCACGAACAGGTGGACCACCGTGCTGCCGGACGCGAGTGCCAGGAGAAATCCCACGGCCAGTGTCGCGGGCGCGGCAGCCAGTCCCCAGGCGGCGGACAGCAGTTCTGACCGCTCCCGTCCACTGCCGCGACCCAGCCGCAGCACGATGGACAGCAGGAGGACGGCCATGCTGAGCGGGATGCCCTGGCCCACAAGGAGGCGGGTGGTGGAGGCGTCGCGCCCCAACCAGGGTGACAGCCCCATCCAGATCGCCGCACCCACGCCCCAGGCCGTCACCGCGAGCAGCACCGGGAGCAGGACCCGGCGTCCGCGCCGGGGTGGCTCTGGAAAGGCATAGGCCATCCACAGGAATCCCAGGTCGAAGCCCACGCCGCCCACGGAGAACGCTGCGGGGAGCGTCGCCGTCGTGTGGTAGTCGTAGAACGTGAGGAACAGCAGGTAGGCGCCCACCGCCCAGATCGCATAGGCGCGGGCCCCGGGCCGGTGCCCTGCCATCAGCAGCACCATGCCAGCCGTCCAGAGAAGGAAGAGCGCCACCAGGGCGTAGAAGCCGAAGAAGAAGCCCATCTCGTGGGTGCTCAGCCTCAGCAAGGGCCGGATGACTTCGCGGGGGCCCGCGGACGTCATGAAGGTGAGCCGGACCTGGGTGTGCCCGTCCCTCGCCAGCGCGGCGATGCGCGCGGCGGCGGACTGGGATGGCAGGCGTGCATCAGGGGAAAGCGGTTGTCCCTCCACGGCGACGAGCCGGTCGGGGTACTTGAGCGACAAGGGCTCCAGCGCCCAGGACGGCATGGAGACATTCGAGAAGTCCGCGTACGGGTCCACGAAGAGCCCGGGGAAGGGGGCTCCCACGGTCTGCCAGGCATTCACCGAAGCCGCGACGCCTACGCCCAGCAGCAAGGTCACCGCGGTCACGGTGAGCCACGTCACAGGGCGCGAGCGGCGCCTGGAGACATTGCCGATAGAAGGCATTGCCCCAGGCTAACCCACGTCGGGGAAGAGCCAGGGCGGGTCCACGCTGAAGATGTTCGGCTCAGGAATCATCCACTTCTCGGAGAAGGCACCCCGGCGCCCGAAGATGAAGCGCTGGAGGTGTCCGCCTGGGAGGACGCTCAACCGCTGCTCCAGTTGCTCCAACCATCCTTGAAGCGCTGGCGCCTCGTGGCGGAAGGCCACCGTCTCCAACTCGAGCCGGAGCGCTTCCAGGACATAGGCCAGACGCCGCACCAGGGCCCCATGGTCGTGCGCTCCTACTGTTTCCAGCGTCACATCACCTGTCTCCCAGAGCGCCATCAGGTGCCGGGCCAGCCACATGAGGGCCTCGCGCCACCGCCATGAGTGGAGCACGAGTCGGGCCAGACTCGGCCGTACCTGGAGATAGTCCTCCAGCAGCGCGCGCCAGGGTTCGCCCAGGGTGGCGGGGGCTCTCCGCGTCCACCCGTACCAGGCGAGCGCGCGGAGGAGCGCGGGTTCGGACTCGGCCACGCCGCGAGTGGGGATCCGCCCCGGCCCCGGACGCGTGAGCAGCAGCGCGGCGCAGACCGGATCCCCGGCTGCCAGCGTCGCCGCGAGCGTGTTCACACGTCCTGCCCCCACCTTCAGGTTGTGGCCCAATCGATCGAATTCGTTGAACCCTGCTCGGGCAGGTCCGGGTCCGCTGTCCACGATGGGCGCAAGGTCCGCCGTCCACTGAAGGAGGGCACGCACTTCGTCCGTGTCCAGCTGCGGTGCCTGCCGAAGCACGACCGCGGCGGAGGCAGCGACCAGCGCGGAGGCGAGGCTGGTATCGTCCACGGGCCGCCGCTCCAGCGTCTCCAGGCGGCAGATTTCTCCAGGCGCGCAGAGTGCAACGGAGGGACCGAACCGGCCCAGGGGGGCGCAACTCGTTCGGTTGAAGCGTCTGTACCAGCGGCCCGCGACGTCTGCGGCTCCGACGGCAATGACCCAGGGCTGGCTGTGCAATTCGTCCGCGCCGATGGCGTACGACATGCCGTCAACGCTGGTCTGGTCATGGTTCCAGGTCGCATCCCCCGTGGGGCAGATGATGGGGACCCCCTTGCCGTCGCGGCCCGCACGGCGTGCTTCGCGAAGCACCTCCTGGAGGTGCCGGGGGGTGCCCCAGAGGCCGTCTCCCATAGGGATGAGCACGACGTCCGCATTCTGGACGCCAATGGCATGCGCCAGGCTCAGCGCCACGTCCGTGGGGGCGATCCACGAGCTGTGGACGTCCTCTTCCGTGGGTACCAGGCGGTACAGTTGCAGGGTCACGTACTTGCCCAGGGCCTGTTTGACCGCGGCGGCCATCAGTGTCCCGTGGCCTGGTTCCATGGGGGCCTTGATGATCGGATTGGGGGCGGCGCGCGGTAAGCCGACGAACTGGGGGGCGGGAAATCCTTCGGGCAGGCCCGAGAACGACTCATCGATGATGGCGAGTCGGAGTGGGGACGCTTCCCTGGGCAAGAGGTTCCTGGCCTGTGGAAGTCCGATGAGTTCGAGGATCGAGATGAACAGCTCGGGTTCATGCGCCAGCTCGATGGGCCTGAACGGAAGGCCCTGCTGCCCCGACTTGGGCAAGAGGCCCGTGTCCTCCGTGATGAGCAGATCCTCCACCCCCGCGTTCCGTAGCTCACGCAAGCGATCCACGAGGTAGGTGCTCGTGCAGACCTCGTCATCGATACCGACGCGCGGGTCCTGGGGCGTCGTCACCTGCCTGCCCCGGCGTTCGCACAGCACGGGTTCGATGACGACGACCCGAGGGTCGTTCGGCCCGGGGGCTTGGTGGCGATCCATGACATGGATCCGCAGGTTTCCCAGCGAGGCAATGGGTTCGTGCCCTTCGAGGGGCGCGCCCTTCACTACGACGATCGCCTTGTCGCCATAGGCATCCAGGAGGACCTGCGGAACCGCTTCGTCCAACACAAGCTTGCGTGCGTAACCAATGCCTGTCGTGTTCACAGTGCCCCCTGCGCGGTGATTGCGAGCTGTCGCCCCAGCAGATCATTCAGGGTGGCATCGCCACCCGGCTGGATGCCGCGGACCAACTTCGCGAAGCTGCCCATCCACGTGACCATGCGTCCCAGGCGGGCCTGCTCGGCCAGGGCCATGGCCCGGTCGAGCAGCTGGGGCAGGGCCCGCACCAGGGCTCCTTCTGGCATTCCCAGCACTGCGGGGATGCTCGTGCCCCGCGTGCGCTCGTCCTCCTCGCAATCGAGTGCGTCATCCAGGCACTGGAGGGCGAAGCAGAACATGTCATAGCTGCGCTCCAGCAGGTCCGCCCGTTCCGGCTGACCCGCGTGTCTCAGCAGGCAACCCGCGGCCGTACCGCCCCAGCGCAGCTTCTCCCGGGTCTGCACGGCGTAGGTGGAGACGTCCATCCGCCGTGCCGCCGTCGTGCGCAGCTCCAGCGCGGTGCCCCGTCGGAGGGAGGACAGCGCGCGTGCCAGCGCCTTCCGGGCACCTGACTCGTCCCCGAGCGCCGCCGCCAGTTCGTACTCCCACGCGCGAAGGAAGACGCCGCGGTACACCAACAGGCCAATGTCCGGCTCCACCTGATGGTCCACGAGCCGATCCGCGATGAGGCCGTGGATGGCGGCGCAATGGTGCGCAGCGCGGAAGTGCGAAAGCTTCTCGGGTGAGACGAGCCACGCACCTGGCTGGTCGGGGTCCTCCGCCGCGTAGCCCGGGAGATCACGGTTGATATCGAGGACCCAGAAGTCCTCCCAATGCCCGTCGATCCAGCGGGTGAGCCCCAGCCGGTGGGGGAGGGTTCGCCCGTATTCCCGAAGGGGTGTGGGCAGGTGTTGGGCGATGCGTTGGTACGTGGCGTCGATGCCCGTGGCTTCCATGGTCGCGCTCCTCACCAGACCGCTCCCGGATGGTGCAGCCATGCCAGGCTCTTGAACATGATGTCTTGGAGATTGATCTGCGCGAGCGCGTCCGCGTGCTTCCGTTCCCAGGTGCCTTGGGGCGCGTACCTACGCAGGACGGCAAGCACCCGCTCCAATTTGAAGGGATCACTGCGATTCGCCCCGTAGTCAGTGACCATGTAGTGGAGGTCTTCGACCTCCGCAGGCTGCTTCGACAGCAGTTCGGTCCAGAACTTCAGGACCTCGCGCTGCACTTGCCCCAACTCGTCGGCAGGGGAGTTGGATTGGATTGGCGAAATCGCTTGAAATTTGGTTTCGGTCAACAGCGCCTTGAGACCGCGATACTGGTCGGAACTGACAGATGGGTTCCTCGCCGGGGTTCCCTCCTGTGCATTGAGGGAGGTGAGAACCATTTCGGCTTCACGCGAATCGTCCGACAAGAAGGCCTTCCGAAGCCTCATCGCGTTCTCGCCCGGCTCCGCGAAGAGCGCCCTGAGCACCCGCCGGACCTTCTCGTGACGTTCCTGGTCGTTCACTGACATTGCCCTCTCCATCGTGTCTGTCATCGCCATTGCCCTTTCCTGACTCCGTACAGAGCTTGCCCTGGCAAGGATTGAACCAACGCCTCGTCCCGCAGGATGGGAGGGCCAGCTTCGGGGGAATGCGTGGAAATGGCCCCCCGCGTCACGATGCTGGCATCATCCCGCGCGAGTCGCGCGGTGGCCGTTTCCGACCAGGGGCCACGCGCCGGGGGTCGTTTTCGTCCACTGCCCCAGGGGGAAGGGGCCACCTTCCGGATGAATGACTTCAACGGCGGTGGCACATGGCTTGCGGTGTTTTGGACCCCAGGTGTACGAACCTGACCGACCCATGAACATCCTGATCGTCGACGACCAGCGAAGTGCACGCCGCATCCTCGCGAGCATCCTGTCCACCCAGGAGGGGCTGGTGCTGCATGAAGCGTCCTCGCTCGATGAAGCGCGTCGGGTATTGACGACCATCGCCATCGACATCGCGCTCATCGACGTGCGGCTGGATGTGGACGCGCGCAATCGCGACGGGTTGGTGCTGGTGGCGGAGATCCGTGAGAAGTCCACCGCCCTGCCGGTGGTCGTTACCGCCTCCAGCGAGATGGAGGAGATCCGTGCCGCCATGCGCGCAGGGGCCTACGACTACATCCTGAAGGACGAGCTCTGTGAGGAGTTGGTGCTCCCCATCGTCCAGGGACTGGGCAGTCGGCGCCGGCTGGAGCACGAGGTCCTCCATCTCCGCGCGCGTCTGGCTCCAGACACCGGTGTCCAGGGACTCATGGGTTCGTCGGAGGTCATCGGTCGGCTGCGCACCGCCATCAAGCGCGTCGTCCTTTCGGACCGGCCGGTGCTCGTCACCGGGCCCACGGGCTCGGGCAAGGAGGTGGTGGTTCGCGCCATCCACACGCTCGGCCCGCATGCGGGGGATCCATTGCTCGACCTCAACTGCGGTGCGATCCCGGAGATGCTGATGGAATCCCAGCTCTTCGGCCACGAGCGGGGCGCTTTCACGGGCGCCGACCGCCGTCAGGATGGCTATTTCACTGCGGTTCGCAGGGGGACCTTGTTCCTGGATGAGCTGGCCGAGCTGCCGCTCCTTCTTCAGGCCAAGCTGCTCCGCGTCCTCGAGACCGGGCGCTTCCGGCGGGTCGGCTCCACGACGGAAGAGCACTTCCTGGGACGCGTGGTGGCCGCCACGCATGCGCAATTGGACGAACGTGTGCGCCAGGGCCGGTTTCGCGAGGACCTCTTCCATCGGCTCAATGTCCTCAATGTCCGCGTGCCCGGCCTGGACGAGCGCACGCAGGACATCCCGGCACTGGTTGCCCACTTCTGCGGGCAGCAGACTCGTCCCCTGCGCTTTTCCGAGGATGCACTGGAGGCCCTGGCACGACGCTCCTGGCCTGGCAATGTCCGGCAGCTGAGGAACTTCATCGACCGGCTCGCGGTGTTCTGTGAAGACGACCTCATCCGCGCGGAGACCGTGGCCGCCTATCTGGAGCCCTCCCAGGGCCTGGTGCCCATGGACGACGGGCTCAAGGTGATGGCCCATTCCATCCTGCGGATGCCGGTGGCGAACAAGCTGGACGCCATCGAGTCCATGTTGATCAACGAAGCCCTGGCGCTCGCGGGCGGTAACAAGAGTGGCGCGGCACGCCTGCTGGGCATCGGACGCAAGGCCGTGGAGCGTCGGCTCGAGCGCAAGGATGAATCCCCCGAGGCGGAGTAGCCGGCCGGCCTGAATCTCCGGGACCGTGCGTGTCAAGTGACACTGCCCCCGGGAAGGGGATTGTACAATCCCACTCCCCAGGGGCAGCCCTTTGCTTGTCCAGGAGTGCCGTGGTGCGTCGTTACTTCGCCAACCCGATGCTGTGCGACACGGCCACCCCGAGCACTGCCTCGCGAAGACTGGTGGACTCACCGGACCAACTGGCGGTCACCCCGAGCAGGGTGTCTGAACTGAGGGCGTAGTTTGCCTGGGGACCGAACTTCACGCTGACCGTATTCCCGCCACATTGCTGGAGGCAGGCGCGCACCTGGGCCGCCGCCGACAACTCCAGCTTGTTCTCCAGGGTTTTCGCGAAAGCCTTCCAGGCCAGACCGGTGCTGCCTCCCGTCCGCCAGATCCGCTCCACGCGTACGACGTCCCCGTCCGGAACTTCCTCCGGACCACTTTCCAGATCCGCGTTGAGGATGAGTGCCCAGTTGGTCCAGAGCTTCCGCTCGTAGGCCACGTTCGCGGCCATCCGTTCCAACCGGCGGGTGCTGAACCCATAACCCACGCTGGCGCCCAGGCTCAGTCCCGGCGTCTTGGCCTTCGGGCGGATGAGTTCGATTTCTGCGTCGATTGCGTCGTCCTTTCTCTTTCGGCAGGTTTCAAGGCTGTCGTCGGCACGGACCTTAGGATCCTTCAAACATGCCGCCAGGGCGGCTCCTCCCGCTTTGGCGATTCCCGTCATCTCTGATTGGGAGAAGAACCGGGGATCACTGAAAGGCACCGCCCACTTGAGGGAGACGGAGCCGGCGTCATCGCCAATGCTGTAGCCAGCAATGACCTGGAGGTTGGCAAGGGATGCGGAGTTTGGTGCCCAGAGCGGGCCGGGAGTGAATCCCAGGGACAACACGGTTCCAGTGGTGCTGGCTTCACTGGAGAACTTGAATGACTCTCCGCGTGCCGGTCGGCTGAAGAGGGCGGAAGTGGAGGAGGCCGTCCAGGGGTCGATGGTGGGTTGACTGTCGCGCTTGACCGCGGAGTCGGTGGCACGAACCGCGGATTCCTTGAAGGCGTCCTCCGGCTGGGGAGGGGCGGGCTCAATGGCCGTTGCGCTGGAAGCAGTCGTACAGAAGAGCAGGAGCGCTCCCGTGAGGAGCCGCTGGGAACACGTGAATGTCCTCATTCCGTCCTCCCTCCGAATCGCACGGTGCGGATGAAGCTGTCGTCGTCCGCGCTTCCGGAGGTGGTGTCGCGGCCCTGGTCTACGCGCTTGCGTTGGCCGTCCACGTCCATCCAGAGCTGGTACTTCCAGCGCCCGACCATGAAGCGCATGAAGGCCACCACTTCGTTCTCCGCTCCACGGGGCTTCAGGAGCGGAGCGGGAATCGGAACGAAGAGCCGCCCGCCGGAGAAGATGCCCATCGCGCCGGGAACGGGTTCGTTGTTGCAGTACATGTAGAGGCTCAGCGGGATGCTCTCCGGATGCCACGCGAATGCCAACTCCACGTGAGGGGCCGCCTCCGCCACCCTGTTTCCCGGAAAGAAGACCGGAGGTGGATTGTCCAGGGTCCGCAGGGCCTGCAGCACCTCTCCCGCGTTGGCGTCCTCCACGATCGCGTTCTGGAGTTGTACGCGCAGAGCCTCGTAGCGTGGCAGCAATGACGGGTTCTTCAGTGACATGACGCTCCCTTGAGAGGCATCGGAAATGCCGGTTCTGTGCTCCGGCATGTGTCCAATAGCAATCGTCATGCCTCTGCTTCCTTTGGAGCCCCTGCCTGCGCACGTCACCTGTGCGGAGCGCGCCAGGAATTGGATGGTGGTCGGCTTGAGCCATCGTCATGGCCCGTCGTGGTCGAAACCGACCAGGAACCCGCTAGCCCACATTCACGGCCCGGAAGAATTGGTCGTGTCTGCTAAGTCAAAGGAGTACGAGCGGGCTGGCGCTGAGTGAGCCGCAAGACGGCACTGGTTGCGCGGCTTCATGAGTGTACTGGCGTGCTCTCGGTTGCCACCTTGAGCGCTGGAACTGTACTACCCGTGACTGGACGCTCGCGGGCCCCGCCCGTTTCGGTCCCTCTCCCAACCTGACCCCGGGTAGCGCAGGAGAGGAAGCGCATTGGCCGAACCCTCTCACTCGACAACTACCTTGACACCAGGTTGACCTCAAGGCTACTTATCGGTAGGTTACCAATGGGTAACTTACTCGCGGGTAATGCCGCGGCGATGCTGGAGCCCCCATGTACCTGGCCGTCTGTGGCGCCGTCTTCCTTGGGACCTACCTGCTCAACATCCTCATGATCACGGTGGGCTACCACCGCTCGGTGGCGCACAAGGCCGTGCGGCTCCACCCGGCATTGCGCAGGGCGGTCATCCTGGGCGGCAACTGGCTCACTGGCCTGGACCCCAAGGCATGGGTGGTGATGCACCGGCTGCACCACGAGCACTCGGACACGCCGTTGGATCCGCACTCGCCCGTCAACGTGGGCATCCTGGGCATCGGGCTGGAGCAACTGCGCAACTACAAGAAGGTCATCATCGGGTTGCTGAAGGAGAAGCCGGAGTACACCCGCTACGCGAAGGACCTCGAGTTCCCGCTGAGCACGTTGACCCGCTCCGGGCTCTGGTTTCTTCCGTATGTGTTGCACGCGGCCATCGGGCTCGCGTTGGGCGTGGGGGTGGGGTGGTTGTTGGGGGCCGCGTGGTTCCTCGGGATGATGAGCCACCCGGTGCAGGGTGGCATCGTCAACTCGCTCGGGCACGCGGTGGGTGGGCGCAACTTCGATACGTCCGACAACTCACGCAACAACCACCTGGCTGCGTGGCTCATCCTGGGCGAGGGCTTCCAGAACAACCACCACCGCTATCCAGGGTCCGCCTCGTTCTCGTACCACCTCCACGAGGTGGACCTGGGCTACGGAGCGTGCGTGCTGCTGGAGAAGCTGGGGCTTGCCACCATCCAGCGCGACTACCTCATCCCCCGGCCCCCGCGCGAGCAGACGGTCAACGCTCACCCCGGAGCGCCCGGGTAGGACGCGGACCTCCTCAACGTGCGGTGCCGAGGAGCCCCGAGATCCGCCGGAACACGGCGTGCGCCTCCGGGGTGAAGGTGGCTCCCATGAACACGTGGAACCCTCCGCGTGTCTCGTGCAGTTCGACCTGACCACCCACGGCCGCGACGCGGTCACGAAGCTGTCGCGCGTCCGGCAGGAAGAGGTCGTCGGTGCCCTGTTCGATGTGAATGGGTGGCAGGCCTGCCAGGTCCGCGAAGAGCGGGCTGAGCAGTGGGCCGCGCGGGTCCGAGGAACCGGCCCACCAGCGGCCCCATTCCGCCAGTTCGGCGGCCCGGAGCATGACGTCGCGAGGCTCCACCGCCGCCACCTCCGGGTGGGACATCGTGAGGTCCAACCACGGCGCGAACAGGAACAGGTGGCCCGGCAGCGGGAGGTTCTGGCTCCGGTAGTGCAGCGCCTGCGTGAGCGCCAGGTTGCCTCCCGCCGAGTCTCCGCAGAGCACGAGCCGGCCCGGGCTCACGTTGCGCAGGACGTCGCGGTAGACCTGTTCGAGCAGGCGGAAGGTCTCGGTGTACGGATGCTCGGGGGCGAGCGGATAGAGGGGCACGGTCACCGTCGCGCCCGTCTCCCGGATGAGCCGCTCGATGATGTCCCAGTGCGCGCCTTGAAGCGGATTCACGAACGCGCCGCCATGCGTGTAGATGACGTGCCAGCCCGTGGCTTCGGCCTTGGGTGTCAGCGTGTACACAACCTGACCCAGCACGCGCTCCTCGCGGACGTCACATCGCTTGCGCAGGGATTGTCGGAGCGGTGCCGGCGGCGGGTACTTCCGGCCTGCGTACTCGTGCTGGAGCTGGGCGGGGCCGCGAGTCGGTCCTCGGCGTGTTCGCAGCACGGCGGCGACGAGCCGCATTCGCAAGCTCATCCCGCCACCGCGACATCCGGCGTAGAGGGGGCGGCCGGACGTACGTGCGAGGAGAACCGCAGGTGCGGGTCCACCACCGGGCCCTCCCGGAGCAGCCGGGTGTCCAGGTGGTAGTCCATCGACATCAGCCAGGGGGCCCGGTCGCTCTGACGGGGCAGGGTGTCGAGTGA
This sequence comes from Corallococcus terminator, assembly GCF_003611635.1. Classification (GTDB taxonomy): domain Bacteria; phylum Myxococcota; class Myxococcia; order Myxococcales; family Myxococcaceae; genus Corallococcus; species Corallococcus terminator. Next base: position 12,479 of record NZ_RAVZ01000118.1, read on the forward strand.
GCGCTTCACGTAGCCAGCGGCGAAGTCGATCAGCGGCCGGGTGGGCATCGCCGGGTCACTCAGCTCGGGACGGCAAATGGTGTGGCCGTGCGCATCCATGTGCGCGAGCAGGCGGCAGAAGTGCTCGCACAGCAGGCCGACCTTCAGCGTCCACGACGCGTTGGTGTAGCCGATGGCGAAGGCGAAGTTGGGCACCCCACTGAGCATCATTCCCCTGAAGGCCACCGTGTCGGGCAGGTGCACCGGTGCTCCGTCTACGGTCAGCGCGATGCCGCCGAGCGCCTGGAGGTTCAAGCCGGTCGCGGTGACGATGATGTCGGCCTCGAGCTCCCGGCCCGACTTCAGTTGGATGCCATTCTCGGTGAAGGTCTCGATGTGGTCCGTGACCACCGAGGCCCGGCCGCTGGAGATGGCCTTGAAGAGGTCCGCGTCCGGCACCACGCACAGCCGCTGCTCCCACGGGTTGTAGGGAGGGTTGAAATGCTCGTCGACCGGATACCCCTTCGGGAGCTGCCGGGCGTTCACGTAGCGGATGAAACGCCGGGCCGCACGTGGGTAGCGCTGGGCGAATCGCCAGAGGAAGCGCTGCATGGCGATGTTCTTGCGTCGCGTGAGCGCGTGGGCCCACGTCTTCGGTAGCAGCTTGCGCGCGAGCTTCGCGAACAGGTCCTCGGAAGGGGCGGGCAGGATATAGGTGGGCGTGCGCTGCAGCATCGTCACATGCGTCGCCGCGTCCGCCAGCGCTGGCACGAGGGTCACGGCGGTGGCGCCACTTCCGATGACGACGACGCGCTTGCCCGTGGCGTCCAGGTCCTCGGGCCAGTGCTGGGGATGGATGATGCGGCCCTTGAAGCGCTTGGTTCCCTCGAACCGGGGCGTGAACCCCTGGTCGTAGCGGTAGTAGCCGCTGGCGCAGAACAACCACCGACAGGTGAGCTTCATGCGCTCGCCAGTGTCGGTGCGCTCGACATCAACGACCCAGTGGGCATCCCTGCTGGACCAGGCGGCGCCGTGCACCCTGTGGTGGAGGCGGATCGCACGGTCGATTCCATGTTCGGCCACGGTCTCGCGCAGGTAGGCGAGAATGGCGTCCGCGCTCGCAATCGACTTGTTGTTCGTCCATGCCTTGAACTCGTACCCGAGCGTGTGCAAGTCCGAATCGGAGCGGACGCCGGGGTAGCGGAAGAGATCCCACGTGCCGCCGGTCGCACCCCGGGCCTCGAGCAGGGCGTACGACTTCGACGGATGCTCCCGCTGTAGATAGCAGGCCGCCCCGATCCCCGAGACACCCGCTCCGACGATCAACACATCGACGTGTTCGGGAAGGTCTGCGGCGCGCGTGAGGGACATGGCGGGCTCCGTTGCCGGGTCAGGGTGGGAGGCGTCCCGGCGGACGCCCTGACTGAAGGATGGTGAGCGGAGGACGTCATTGCGACTCTTTTTTGAGATGGGCGAGGCTTCGCCTGGGTGACATCCGGCGCCCAGATCTCTCGACGCTCGCGCCAACCCGTGCAAGCGTCGTTGCCGTGACGCCCTACGACAAGATCTTCGAGAACAACCAGCGCTGGGCCGAGGAGCAGTTGCGCTCGGACCCGGATTACTTCACCAGGCTCTCGCAGTCGCAGCAGCCGGAATTCCTCTACATCGGATGTTCCGACAGCCGCGTGCCCGCGAACCAGATCATGGGGCTGGCGCCGGGTGACGTGTTCGTGCACCGCAACGTCGCCAACCTGGTCAACAACGTCGACCTCAACGTGATGTCCGTCATCAACTACGGCGTCCGGCACCTCGACGTGAAGCACATCGTCGTCTGCGGCCACTATGGCTGTGGCGGCGTCCAGGCAGCGATGCAGCCCAAGGACCTGGGCATCCTCAACCCCTGGCTGCGCAACATCCGTGACGTGTACCGCTTCCACAAGCTGGAGTTGGACGGCATCAAGGATGAAGCGCGGCGCTACGACCGGCTGGTGGAGCTCAACGTCCTCGAACAGAGCATCAACATCATCAAGACGGCCGCCGTGCAGAAGTCCTTCCTGGCGCGGGGATTTCCCATCGTGCATGCCTGGGTGTTCGATATGCGCAATGGCATCCTCAATGACCTGAAGCTGGACTTCGAACAGACATTGCACAACATCCAGGAGGTCTACGACCTCACGAAGGACTGAACTTCAGGCCTGTCAGCGTCTCACGCCGGAAGCTCGACGATGAACTTCGCGCCGAGCCCCGGGGTGCTCTCCACGCGGATGCTTCCTCCATGCGCCTCGACAATCTGTCGCGTGATGAAGAGCCCCAACCCGAGCCCTCCGTAGTTGCGTGAAGCGGCGCGTTCGAAGCGCTCGAAGATGCGGCCCTGGGCCTCGCTGGGAATGCCCAGGCCGTGGTCCTCGACGATGAGCCGCACCCCCCGCTCGTGGCGTGTCACCTCCAGCCGGATGGGCTGTCCCTCGCCATACTTCAGCGCGTTGGTCAGCAGGTTGAGCAGGACCTGCTCCATCCGCAGGCGATCCCAGTGTCCCCGCACCGGCTCCGGGGCCACCCATTCCAATGCGCAGCCCGCGTTCTGGAACTGCGCCGCGAGGTGGTCCGTCACGTCGCGTGCCACCGCCACCAGGTCCATCTCCTCCCGTCGCAGGTCGAGCCGCCGGTCGTTGATGCGAGAGACATCCAGCAGGTGCTCCGCAAGCTGTGACAGCCGCTGGAGCTGAGCCTCGAAGACCTCCAGCATCCTCGACACCTGGTCCATGGGCAGAGGGTGGGGACGCTTGAGGGCGGACTCCATCTGCTGCACGCGCAGCTTCATGGAGGTCAGCGGGGTCTTCAATTCGTGGGAGGCGATGGACAGGAATTCATCGCGCGCACGAATCGACTCCTGCGCCGAACAGTAGAGCCGCGCGTTGTCGATGGCCACCGCGGCCCGACGGCCCAGCTCCTCCGCCAGCGCCAGCTCCGCCGGCGCGTAGGCGTGCCCCGAATGGGGGCGGATCAGGAGGAGCACGCCCAGGGTGCGACCTCGCGCCTGGAGGGGCACGCCGAGCGACGGACGGCCCTGGAGCGTCCTCACCCGGGACCACCGCGCTTCCCTCAGCGCCACGGGGTCCAGCAGCCCATGGGACACCTCCTCGGCCTCCGATTTTCCGGTGGACAGGACCCGGGCCGGGCCGTGGAAGGACTCCGGCGCGGGAGGGTGGCGTAGGAGAAACTCCCGCACGTCCGCTGCGCGGGCCGGCGAACGGTCCGCCACCGCCACGGGGCGCAAGGGCAGCCCGTCCGTGGGCACGAAGACGATGCACAGCTCCGCCAGCAGGGGCAGCGCCAGTTCGGCGACGCGCTGGAGCGTGGCTTCATCGTCGAGCGAGGTCACCAACTCGCGACTCGCCTCCGCCAGGAAGCGCTGGGAGATCTCCATCTGCTTGCGCTCGGTGATGTCGGTGGCGATGCCGCAGAGCGCATTGATGGTCCCGGTGGCATCGAAGAGCGGGAACTTCTGCGTGAGGTGGATGTGGATCCCATCGTCATGCGAGAGCCGCTCCTCGCGCTCCACGGACTCGCCGCTCTGGAGGATGCCCTGGTTGGCGTTGTGCAGGGCTTCAGCGATCTCCCGCGGAAAGACATCGAAGACCGTCTTGCCGGCGACCTCCTGCCGGGTGTGGTGGAAGAGCCGCTCCCACTCGCGGTTCACGAAGAGGAAGCGCTCCTGCGTGTCCAACAGGAAGAACACGGTCGGCGCGTTGTCCAGGATGGCCCGGAGCCGCTTCTCGCTTTCGAACAGGGCCCGCTCCGCCCGCTTCTGCTCCGTCACGTCGATGCTCACCGCGAGGGAGCGGATCACCCTGCCGGCCGCGTTCCGCTCCGCGATGGCCGACAGCAGGACGTCGATGGGCTGCCCGCCCTTCTTCACCAACTGGTACGGCACGTTCCTGCATTCGCCGGTCTTGAAGTACGCCGGGAGGATGACCTCGCGGGCATGGCGCTGGGACTCGGGCGTCAGGAACTCCACCGAGTCGTGCCCGAGCACCTCCGCGCGCTCATAGCCCAGGGTGTTCAGCCAGCGATCGCTGACGCTGACGAGCCGCCCCTTCTCGTCGATGGAGTGCATCATCACGGGGGTGTTGTTGTAGAGCGAGCGGTACTTCTCACCGGCCGCCCGCAGCCCCTCTTCGGTCCGCTTCCGCTCGGTGATGTCGTTGAAGATGGAGACCCCACCGCGAAGCACCCCGGCCGGGTCGCGCACCGGGTTGGAGCTGACGAGCAACCAGGTCCCCGCCGGCCTCGCGGCGTTGCGCAGGAAAACCTCCGTGCGGCTGACGGTCTCTCCGTCGAGTGCACGGGCCATGGGCAGGCGTTCGGGCGGATAGAGCGTGACCTGGTCCGGCAGGTAGAAGCCGTAGTGCTCTGGCCACTGGTCGACGGGCATGTCCGTCACCCCCATGCCCAGGAGCTGCTCCGCCATCGGGTTGAGGAACACGAAGCGCCGGTGCTCGTCGGACACCAGGACCCCCTCGCCCATGCTGGCGAAGACGGCATCAAGGCTCCAGCTTTCGAGCAGGCGATCCATGGGGCGCGGGAAGAGGGCGCGCTCTTCGACTTCAACGATGGGGGCTGCCCCCGGCGGGCGCCAACCCATCCTGCCTGGGCGCTCAGCGCACGAAGCCTGCCACGGGGGTTTCAAAGACCTTGCTCACGACGTTCCTCGCACGGAGCCACGCCGTCGCTTCCTCGCCGAGCTTGCCGTAGACCCGGATGTCCACGGGTTTCACGACGTCGAGCAGCGCCTTGAATTCGGGCCAGCCGGAAATCATGCGGATGTGGTCCATGACCTGGCTGGCATCCGCGAACGTGATGACCGCGCCGACTTCGGTGGAATCAGGCCGGGCATGGAACTGGAGGCTGACGAGGCCGCGCACGCCTTCGCGTTCCAGCCTCGTGGCCGCGGCCTGGATGGTGGTTTCAAAGACGCTGAAGGGGCCTGTCAACTCCAGCACCTCCACGAGGGTGATTCGCTCACGGGCTGGCTGTTCCATCTCCAGACTCCTTCCGCCGGGCCTCCTCTGGGGATAACCACAGCCAGGTGCACGCGGCCAGGTGCCCCCCTGCCTGCCGGTGTCACGCTCGCCCTCCAGGTGGGGGCGGGGCTGGACAGGAGAAGAGGCCGGCTGCCTTCACGCAGCCGGCCCTGGAGGCACTCGGGCTTCGAGGGTGCTATGGACGGATCAGGGCTTGAGCGTGATGCCGTGACCTCGACGTCGCACCGGCAGGTCGGAGTGCCCTCTCCGGACGAGCCCCCGCTGCCGCTGTCGGACAGGGCCTTGATGAAGAGCTGGCCGTCCGAGTGGAACCCCTCCAGCGCGCCGGGCGCGCCGTCCACCGCCAGGGTGGAGAAGACCTGGATGGAGTGTGGGGTCGTCGCGAAGCACCTGGGTGATGGCCGGGATGTGCCGGTTCAACGCCGCCACGTTCTTGATGAAGCCGCCCTCGAAGTCGAAGTCGATGTGGCGCACGCCGTGGTTCGCCATCACGATAATTGTCTGGCCATTCTTTGGAGGGAGTGAAGGCTTGCGCGTAGCGCACCCGAAGCTGTGTATTCGCGAGGCGGCCCGGCCGTCCGCGAAAGCCAATCTCGGCCCCGCATGGATGTAAGCCATTCGTCCGCTGGGACGGGGGCTCCCGGCCCGTCGGGCATGTCTGGTGATGGGGACTCACCCCAGGGGGACGGGGCGGCCGTTCCTGGGGGTCGGTTCGGGGCGGTAAACAGTTCCGACGGGACGGATGGGTGGGTTCCTGGAGCCGGACCCAGGGGTCCCGGAAGGTGAGACCGCCGACACGGCGCCCTGCGTGGAGTCGCACGAGGTGCCCCGTGGGCGGGGTGGAGGCCCATGGCTTTTGTCCTGCGCGTGTCGCCGCTGGGGGTAGGCGCGGGCAGGTGGGTGTGGCTGGCGCCGACGGGCTTCGTGGCAGGACTCGCGCGTGCGCCTTTTCATGTGCCTGTCGGTGGGGCGCGCTGCGATGGGGTCTCCTACGTGCCTCTGGCTGATTTGGATGTCTGTCTTTTAGGTTACGCGCCGAAAGGGCAGTTGTTGCCAGTGGGGCAGGGCGCCAGCTTCAGGTCACGCAAGCAATTGAGTCCGCCAGCAATGGTGAGGGACTGCCTCTCTCCCACGGGTCAATCCTGCTTGCTCGGACGCGCGAGGTGGCGGCCTCTCAAGGAGAGCATCCTCATGACGAAGACGAAGGATGAGACGAATCCGCTCAAGGCCTGGGGCTGCGCCCGTGTGGAGGCGCACGTGGACCTGCGCGCCGGGACGCTGGACCTGAAGATGTCGTCGGGGTGCGAGCAGGTCTCCCCGCCGCCGGCCCCCAGGGGGAGATGGGGTTCGCGGAAGTCGGGTCGGTGAATGAGGCCTGGCGTGTCTGTTTTCAAGGGCCCGCCTTGATTCATGCTGTGATTCAAGCGCCCCCACACCCTCCAGGGGCCCTGCCGGCATGGATGTCTGGCATTCACTCTGGGCCTGTCCAGGGGTGGAGCTTCCTGGCAAGGGGGCCGGGTCTGCTGCCTCCGTGTCAGGTCCTCGGGGGCTTGGGCGCGGTGGGCGGGACGGGCTGGATCAGGACGGGTGTGCGCCAGTATCGGCCCGCGAGGTCCCAGGAGGGTGGTTCCGCGCACATACTTTCGACCCTGGAATCGGATGATGTGCCCTGGGGTATGAGAAGGAGTACGTGGACCTTTGTACGAGGAGTCCTACTCCTACCCGAGGGTGAGAGGGTGGTGTCGCACAACCCTGCACGTCCTTCCACCGGAGGAGGGCCCGGAACGGGGAAGGGCGGGACTGACGCTGACCTTGTTGGTAGGAGTTGATGCCGCGTGTCTTTTGATGCCTGTCAATGATTTATTGATATCGCTGTCGACTGGGCGCTGGTTTCTCTTCTGTGATTGCGTCGCCCGACGCCCTGGCGGGAAGGAATTGGCACGTCCGTGCCCCTCGGGGCGATTACCCGTACTCCGGTATGTTTTCGGAATGCAGGAATATCATGAGTGGGGATGTGATTGCGCGGGTGGGTTTGTCTCCGCCGGACTGAGCCGAAAAGGCAGTTGCTGTCGTTGGGGTGGGGAACCAGCTTCGGCTTCCGCAATCCAGTGCACCGGTGCGCATCCCTGGATCCAGTCAGGGCGTGCGTACGTACCGCCTGATCCGACAAGGAATCCGCTCATGTCCCATGGTTCTTCCTCCTTGGTGTCCCTCCGTTCGTCCACCCGCGAGGGCGCGCCCGGCGCCTGGAGTCTCTTCAGTACGTGGGTGCCCTACGTGCTGGGCCAGCGCACCCGGGCCATCATCGTCCTGCGCTGGGTGCGGTTCGCGGCGGAGCGGCAGGCCACGCTGGTGGCGTCGCTGCTGGCGAAGCGCAGCCCTCCCACGCCCCTGGTCTGGATGACCGTGGAGGCCAAGGGCCTGGAGCGCGTGCGCCCGGAGGTGGAGGACGCCCTGCTCGCGCGGCTGCGGGAGCTGGTGCCCCCGGCGCTCAAGGCGGTGGTGCTGGCGGATGAGGGCTTCAGTGAGCCCCGGACGCTGCGGCGGCTGGATGCGCTGGGGCTGGACTATGTCGTGCGGCTGGACCCGGACACGGTCGTCTTCAATGACGTGGAAGGCTGCCGGCCCGCGGCGGCGTGGACGCCGGGGTCCCTGCGCCCGGGACGCGTGCGGGACGTGCGGCTCACGCTCGAGCGCATCCCGGTGGGGGCGCTGGTCTGCGTGAAGAAGGGGGCGCGTGAAACGCCCTGGTGCCTGGCCACCAGCCTGCGCACCGCATCCGCCACGACGGTGGTGGGCATCTATTCGCGGCTGCGGCGTGAGGGGCCGGAGGTGCTCACGCCGGAGGTGTTCGCGCGCATGGACCTGGCCGCCGGAGGGCCCCACCCGCCGGGACAGCGCGATCGCCTGTTGCTCCAGGGGGCGCTCGTGACGGAGCTGCTAACGCTGCTGGGCGCGGTGGGCCGTGGCCTGGGCCTGTCTCGGCCGGAGCCCAAGCGCCCCGCGCGCCGTGGCGTGCGCACGCTCTTCCAGCAGGGCTGCATCTACTACCAGGCGCTGCCGTTGATGCCGGGGTCGCAGGCGCACCAGTTGGTGGCGGCGTTCCATGACCATTTGGATGACAAGCCCGCCTTCAGGGCGCTGCTGGAGGCCTTGTGAGGCATTGCCCCCTGGGGGCGTAGCGCTGGCGCGAAGGGCGTCGCATTCATTGTCTGGGTTTGATGGGCGTATTTTTCTTGTCTGGGGAAACGAAAAGCCATGATGGATTCGAAGCGTGGGTGGGATGGGGTGGGGCAGGGGACGTCGTCGCGGATGGGCACGGGCCCTCGGGACTGGCTGGGGCGCCCCGAAGCTCCGCGTGGTGGTCTGGAGACCTTCGTTCCGGATGCGCTGACGCTGGACGATGTGTCGACGCGTCTGGGCTATCAGGCGGTGGGGTATCGCGGGGATGGGCTCGGGTCCAATCTTTCCTATACATCGGTGCGCGTGGGACGGCCGGTGTTCAATGGATACATCCAGGACCCGTCGCGTCCGCGGCTCTCCGCGTATGTCTCGGATCTGGGGCTGGAGGACGGCCGGCCGGTGGGCTTGAGGGAGCCGCGCTTCTTTGGCCGGGGGTTTGATGTCTCGCGCCTGCCGCCCACCGCGTATGATCGGCTCGTCTTCGGCTCTCTGGGCATCGTGGGGGATGCGGGGCCTCGGGCCGCGCAGATCCGCAAGCACGCTCGGGGTTCGCAGTTGGATCGCCGGGGGCGCATCACCATCGTGGACTTCCTCCAGGACGTGGCGTCCTTCCCCTTCCTGGGCGTGTCCATGGCGAAGGTGGGGGCCAGCCTGGCCAACTACCACGCGCTGTACTTCTCCCAGGAGACGGCGCAGGGGCAGTTGGGGGGGCTGCGCACGCTTCAGCGGCGGGCCGCGGAGCAGGGGCATGCGCTGGAGTTGGCGTTCTCCATCGGGGGGCGGCTGATGTCCGGCCACTTCTCCGGGATGGCGGCGAGCCCCCGGGAGCGCGCGGAGTTCATCTCCAGCATCATCGAGATGTTCACCCTGTTCCCGATGTTCTCCTCGGTGGACCTGGACTGGGACTGCCTGGGCGGCAAGCGGCTGGAGACGGACGAGGTGTCGAAGGACGACAGCGTGAACTTCGTCCGGCTGATGGGGGAGCTGCGGGGCGCGCTGGATGGCGCGTTCGGCACGGGGCGCCGGCAGATCTCCATTACCGTGGGCTGCGACGTGGCGAAGCTGCGGGCGGTGAACGTGCCCGCGCTGCGGGAGGTGGGGCTCGACCGCGTCTACCTCAAGGGCTACGACTTCTTCAGCGCGGGCTCCTCGCGCGTCATCTCCCACCACGCGAACCTCAAGCGCTACCCGGGCTCGGAGACCTCCATCGAACTGGCGGTGGACTACCTGCTGTCGCGCAAGGTGGACGCGTCCTGTCTGCACCTGGGGTACGCCACCGAGGGCCGGGCCGCGGCGGGCGCCAACCGGGACTCGCTCGAGTACAACCTGGAGGGGGCCGCGCTGGGCACGTTCGAGGCGGGCGTGGTGGAGCTGTACGACGTCATCCGCAACCAGGCGGACTTCTCCCGAGGGCCTCCGGTGGGTCGCAACGGCTTCGAGCTGTGCACGGACAGTTGGGCGGACGCGGACTACCTCTACAGCGACGACGCGCGGCAGCTCATCACCCTGGACACGCCGCGCACGGTGAAGGCCAAGGCGGAGTTCGCCGTCGCGAATGGCCTGGGCGGGGTCTTCTGCGGGACCGCACACCATGACACCGGGCTCTTGCACAACGCGGCGCGCGAGGGGCTGGGTGCCACGGTCAGGCACACGGTGTTCGACATGACGCCCACCTACGTCCCCGGTCAGGTGCGGCCCCTGGGGCCCGCGCTCCGGGCGGCCCGACCGCGCTCGGACGACGTGCTCGGCGCGCCCTCGCCCTGAGGCTTCCTGCCCCGGGACCCGGGGGACCCTTCCGGTGTAGATGGGGAGGATGAGCGACGTGAACCTGTGGGAGATCGCGCGGAGGTTCGAGCGCAACGCAGCCAAGGCCGTGGTGGCGCTGGCGACGGAGTCCGCGCCGTTGGCCGACGGTTGGATGGTGTTCGGGGGCGTGGGCTCCTATGTGAACAAGTCCTGCGGCTACGGGTATGACCAGGAAGTCACCGGCGCGCAGTTGGATGCGCTGGTGGCGTTCTTCTCCTCGCGGGGCGTCGAACCGAAGGCGGAGCTGAGTCCCTTCGCCCCGGCGGCGCTGCTCCAGGGATTGGCGGAGCGGGGGTTCGTGCTGCGCGAGTTCGAGACGGTGCTGTACCGGCCGCTGCGCGGCGACGAGGCTTCGCGCGCGTCAGGCCCTGGGGCGCCTCCGGGGTTGACCATCGAGCGCGTCGATCCGCGCGACGACGCGGCGGTGCGCACGTACGTGGAGGTCGCCGGCAGCGGCTTCAGCCCGGAGGGGGAGACGATGTCGGAGCAGTTCATGGCGCTGGGCATCAAGGGCGCACGCCAACCCGGGACGGACTCGTTCCTGGCCCGGCTGGACGGTGTCCCCGTTGGCGCGGGGGGCTGCGAGTCGATGGATGGGCTCACGGGCCTGTTCGGTACGTCGGTGTTGCCCGCGTACCGGCGACGGGGCGTCCAGCAGGCGTTGATTTCAGCCCGGCTGGCGCGCGCCGTGGAGCGCGGCAGTGACATGGCCTCGATCATGTCCTCGCCCGGCATCCCCACCGAACGCAACGCGATGCGCATGGGTTTCCTGATGGCCTACTCCCGCGCCGTGCTGGTGAAGCACGGCGCGGGGCTGACGCCCTCGCCTTAACCAGGCTTCGACGGGAGTGGCTGGAGCGCTGTCTCCAGCCGCTTCGCGAGGGCCTGGACGTTCGGGGTCCGCAGCAGTGTGTAGTGGTTGCCCGGCAGCGTTTCGCGCACCAGCGCCCCGGTGATGAGCGCGTCCCAGCCTTCATCCCGGGGGCCCTCGGAGGTGGGGGCTTCGCTCGCCTGGAGCAGCAGGACGCGGCCCTGGAATGGCCCGGGCCGATAGTGTTTCAGCGCGCGCAGGTTGTGGGTGAACACCTGGAGGAGCGTGTGTCCCTGCGGGCCTTCCGCTTCCGGCGCGGCGAGCTGTCCCCGGTCGAGTTCGAACAGGGACGCGACCTGGCTGGCGTCGCCTACGTCGAAGGGCACGCGGTCGTCCTTCGCCGGGCTGGGATCGATGAGGGCCAGGAGCTCCACCGCCTCTCCCCGGGCCTGGAGCTGGCGGGCCATCTCGTAGGCCACCACGCCGCCCATGGACCAGCCTCCCAGCCGGTAGGGACCCTTCGGTTGCACCGCGCGGAGGGCGTCCACGTAGAGCGCCGCCATCGCCTCCACCGTGTCCAGCGGCGGACGGGTTCCGTCGAGCCCCTGGGACTGGAGTCCGTGGAAGGGCTGGTCCGGTCCCAATTGCTTCGCCAGCTCCGCGTACGCCAGCACATTGCCTCCCGCCGGGTGGACGCAGAAGAAGGGCCGCTGCGTGCCGTGGGGCTGGATGGGCACGAGCGGTGAGAAGGCCGTGGGGGCCTCTCGCAGCAGTCGGGCCAACTGCGCCACCGTGGGGGCCTGGAACAGCGCGGCCAGGGGCAGATCCCGGTGGAACCGCTCGCGGATGCGCGCCATCAGCTTCACGGCGAGCAGGGAGTGTCCTCCCAGGTCGAAGAACGCCTGCGTCACCCCGATGGACCGCTTGCCCAGCAGCTCCTCCCACAGCTCCGCCAGCTCCCGCTCCAGCGTGTCGCGCGGCGCGATGACGGTGGCCTCCGCCGTGGATGCGAGGTCCGGGCGCCGGTGTTGCTTCGGGACGACCTTGCGGCGCAGCGCCTCGGGAGTCAGCAGGGGGCCCAGGTCCAGGGGCGCGTCTGGCGCGGCGAGGACGCCTTGCAGCAGCGCGTCCCATTGCTCCATCAGGTGCTGGACCGTGGCGGCGTCGAAGAGGTCCGTGCTGTAGGAGAGCGCGCCCTGGAAGCCATCGGGTCGTCGTGTGAGGGCGAGGTCCAGGTCGAACTTCGCGGTGGTGTCGGCCAGCTCCAATGCCTTCAGCGTCAGGCCGGGGAGGTCCACCTCCGACTCCGGGGTGTTGTGCAGCGCGAAGAGGGCCTGGAAGAGCGGGGTGCGTCCCAGGTCCCTCTCCGGCTGGAGCGCTTCCACCAGCCGTTCGAAGGGGAGGTCCTGGTGTTCGTAGGCGCCCAGGGTGTTGGCGCGCACCTGGGCGAGGAGCCGCCGGAACGAGGTGCCCGCGCCGAAGCGGGCGCGCAGGACCAGCGTGTTGACGAAGAAGCCGATGAGCCCTTCGGTCTCCGCGTGGCGCCGACCCGCGATGGGGGTGCCCACCAGCACATCGTCCTGCCCCGTGTACCGGGACAGCAGCGTCTGGAACGCGGCCATCAACACCATGAAGGGCGTGGCGCCTTCGCGCTTCGCCAGCGTCTCCACCGCTTCGCTCAGGGGCGGGGACAGGCGCACCGGCAGGAGCGCCCCCCGGGCCGAGCGCTTCTCAGGACGGGACCGGTCGGAGGGCATCGCCAGCGTGCGCGGGGCGCTGTCCAACTGGTGTCGCCACCAGTCGAGCTGGGCTTCCAGCACACGGCCCTCCAGCCATGTCCGCTGCCAGACGGCGTAGTCCGCGTACTGCACGGGCAACTCGGGCAGAGGGGAGGGCTGTCCCTGGCGGAAGGCTTCGTAGAGCGCCACCACTTCGCGCAGGAGCACTCCGAAGGACCAGCCGTCGGACACGGTGTGGTGCAGGCACAGGAGGAGCAGGTGCTCGTGCTCCTCCAGCTTCAGCAGCGTGAAGCGCGCCAGCGGCCCCGTGCCCAGGTCGAAGGGCCGCAAGGCATCCTCGTCCGCGCGTCGCCGGGCCTCGGCTTCGCGTGCTTCCGCGGGCAGGAGGCTCAGGTCCTCCGTGCGCAGGTTTCCGGGCAGGGCCGGGTGGATGTACTGCCAGGGCTCTCCGTCCCGGACCGCGTAGGTGGTGCGCAGGGCCTCATGTCGATGCACCAGCGCGTCGATGGCCTGCTGGAGGGCGGCCACGTCCACCGTGCCGGACAGGCTCAGGGCGAAGGGCATGTTGTAGAGGCTGCTGCCCGGCTCCAACTGGTCGATGAACCACAGCCGCTGCTGGGCGAAGGACAGTGGAGGCGGGACGTCCCGCTTCGCCCGCGTCAGGGGCGGCAGTGCGGGGGTGGTCGCGTCCGGCAGCCTTCGCGCGAGGGCCGCCACGGTGGGCGATTCGAAGAGGGTGCGGACGGCGAGCTCCACGCCGAAGCGCGCCCGCACGCGGGCCACCACCTGTGTTGCGAGCAGTGAGTGGCCGCCGAGTTCGAAGAAGTTGTCATGGCGTCCCACGGTGGGCACGCGCAGCAGCTCAGCCCAGAGGGCCGCGAGGCGTTCCTCGGTGGGGGTGGCCGGGGCCTCGTAGGTGCTCGCGGGCAGGTGCGACGCATCCGGGACGGGCAGGGCCCTGCGGTCCACCTTGCCG
>NZ_RAVZ01000119.1 GCF_003611635.1 Corallococcus terminator
GACATGGGGGCTCCCCGCTTTATATCCCATGCCTCCCGCCCGTCCCGGGAGCGGACGGCCCGGCGGGCGGCGGGGGCGGCGGAAGACCCCACACAGGTGGGCGAAAGACGTTAGAAGACGGGGTTCTTCCTGCCGTGGAAACCCCCGTGAACCCGCACGAATCCGCCCTCCTCGAAGACCTCAACCCGCCCCAGGCGGAAGCCGTGCTCCATGGCGACGGCCCGCTGCTGGTGCTGTCGGGCGCCGGCAGCGGCAAGACGCGCGTCATCACCCGCCGCGTCGCCCACCTGGTGAAGGTGCGCCACGTCTTTCCCTGGCGCATCCTGGCCGTCACGTTCACCAACAAGGCCGCGCGCGAGATGCGCGACCGCCTCTTCGCCCTGCTGGGCTCGCAGGCGAACGAGCTGGTGGTGAGCACGTTCCACTCGGCCTCCGCGATGATCCTCCGCCGCGAGGCGGAGCACGTGGAGCTGACCAAGTCGTTCGTCATCTACGACGACGGAGATCAGCTCAACGTCGTCAAGCGCGCCATGCGCGACGCGGGCATCGAATCCATGATGCAGCCGCGCGAAATCCTGAGCCGCATCGACCAGGAGAAGAACGCCGCGCGCCTGCCGGACGACATGCGCCTTTCGGGGCCGGATGACGTGAAGGGCGCCACCGTGCAGCGCGTGTACCGGGCCTACCAGCGCCTCTTGCGCGCGGCGAACGCGGTGGACTTCGGGGACCTGCTGCTCCTCCTGGTGAAGCTCTTCCACGACCGGCCGGACGTCCTGGAGCGCTACCGCACGCGCTTCACGCACGTGCTGGTGGACGAGTTCCAGGACACCAACCCGGTGCAGTACGCGCTGCTGCGGCAGTTGGCCCCGCCGCCGTCCTCGAACCTGGTGGTGGTGGGCGACGACGACCAGTCCATCTACCGCTGGCGCGGCGCGGACGTGCAGAACATCCTGGAGTTCCCCATGCAGTACCCGGGCGCCCGGGTGGTGCGCCTGGAGCAGAACTACCGCTCCGACCAGAACATCCTCACCGCGGCGCACGAGGTCATCTCCAAGAACTCGCGCCGGCTGGAGAAGAAGCTCTGGAGCGAGCGGCCCAAGGGCGAAAACCTGGAACTGATGCTCCACCGCGATGAACGGGCGGAGGGGCAGGAGGTCGCCCGGCGCATCCTCGCCCTCCAGCGCGAGGGCTTCATCAAGTTCTCCAGCATGGCGGTGTTCTACCGGACCAACGCGCAGAGCCGCGTGCTGGAAGAGGCGCTGCGCCTGGCGCGCGTGCCGTACACGCTGGTGAGCGGGCGCAGCTTCTATGACCGTGCGGAGGTGCGCGACGCGGCGGCCTACCTGCGGCTGATGGTGAACCCGCGCTCGGACGCGGACCTGGAGCGCGTGCTCAACGTCCCGGCGCGCGGCATTGGCGGCACCACCGAGGAGCGGCTGAAGGACTTCGCCGTCCAGGAGGGTCTGAGCCTCTTCGAGGCCCTGGCCGAGCGCCACCGCATCCCCGCCCTCAACAGCGCCGCGCAGAAACGGCTGGGCGGCTTCCACCAGCTCCTGGTGTCGCTCAACGCGTTCGCCCAGACGGCGAAGGACGCGGCGGGCGCGGTGGACCAGATGCTCCAGGAGACGAAGCTCGTGGAGACGCTCGTCGCCGACGGCAGCGAGGAGTCGAACACCCGGGCGGAGAACCTTCGCGAACTCCTGGGCGCGGCTCAGGAGTTCGACCTGAAGCGCGCGTCCGACGCCGTGGCGATGGCGATGGCGATCGAAGCGCGCGAGGAGGCGGCGCCAGAGGGCGTGGACTCCGCGCCCCTCACCGCGGACGTGCCTCCGTTGCAGGCGTTCCTGGAGCAGATCAGCTTGGTGGGCGACGCGGACGCGGAGGTGGGCGACGGCCGGGTGGCGCTGATGACGCTGCACGCGGCCAAGGGCCTGGAGTTCGACGCCGTGTTCCTCACCGGCATGGAGGACGGCGTCTTTCCGCACTCGCGCGCGCTCAAGGGCGCCGAACCGGACAGCGGCGAGGAGATGGCCGAGGAGCGGCGGCTCTGCTACGTGGGCTTCACCCGCGCGCGCAAGCGGCTCTTCGTGAGCCTGGCGCAGTGCCGCTCCCTCTTCGGTGAGCTCAAGTACAACCCGCCCAGCCGCTTCCTGGCGGACGTGCCGCAGGTGCTGTTCGGCTTCAAGGAGAACGACCTGCCCCCGCCCCCGCGCGCCGCCGCCATGGCCCCGCGCCGCCGCGCGTGGGACGAGGAGGAAACCGGCCCGCGCGTGGACCGCAGCTATTCGCAGACCTCCGACATGGAGGCCGTGAGCGGCGACGTGCGCGGCATGCGCGTGCGCCATGAGCAGTTCGGCTCCGGGCGGATCATCTCCGCGGATGGCAGCGGCCCGAACGCCAAGGTGACGGTGGAGTTCGGCGGGGACGTGGGCCTCAAGCGCGTCATCGCGCGCTTCCTCATCCCCGGTTAGGCACCCCGCATGCGGTGTCGACATTTGTTTTCAATGTCGACGTGACGGGACTGTCCGGTTTGTCCGGTGTACGGATTGACTTTCCAACGCCTCCTCATTGGGATGAGCACCAATGAACGGAGGCGCTCGCTCGATGGCGCTAAGACGACGATGGTGGAGTCCGGCGCTGCTGGCCGTCTCCGTAGGACTGCTGGGGGCCTGTGAGGGCCAGATCCTGGATGCGGCGAAGCCTGGAGGCCCTGGGCCGGGCGGCAATCCGGGCCCGGGCGGCCCGGGCAATCCGCCCGTGGGGGTGGAGCAGCCGGCGCGCTCGGTGCGCGTCGCGCGGCTGACGCACCCGCAGTGGGTGGCCAGCGTGAAGGAGCTCTTGAAGCTGGACGCGGCGCCCACGACGCTGGCGCAGAGCTTCCGCGCGGATCCGTCCCAGAGCGGCTTCCTCTTCGACAACGACGCCCGCGCCCTGTCGGTGGACGAAGCCCTGTGGGGCGCGTACCAGCGCGCGGCGGCGGACCTGGCCGGGCAGGTGGCCACGGACGCGACGAAGCTGGCGAAGCTGCTGCCCCCCGGCACCAACACGGACGAGGCGCGCGCGAAGGCGTTCGTGGAGTCCTTCGGCATGCGGGCGCACCGCCGGCCGCTGACGGCCGACGAGGTGGAGTCCTACCTCGTCCTGTACCGCAAGGGCCCCACGGCCTACGCGACCATGGCCCCGTTCCAGGCGGGCCTGCGGCTGGTGATGGAGGGATTCCTCCAGTCGCCCCTCTTCCTCTACCGCGTGGAGAAGAGCACGCAGGCGGCGGACGGCAAGGTGCCGCTGGACGCCTATGAAGTGGCGTCCCGGCTGAGCTACGCGCTCTGGGACTCCATGCCGGACGAGGCGCTGTTCACCGCCGCCCGCGAGGGCGCGCTGGGCAAGCGCGAGGGCGTGGCGGAGCAGGCGCGGCGGATGATGAAGGACGCGCGGGCGCGCGGCGTGGTGGGGGCCTACCACCAGGTCGTCTTCGACGTGCCCCGCTACGCGAGCATCCGGCCCAACACCACGCGCTTCCCCACCGTCACCGCGAAGCTGTCCGAGTCCGCGGCGAAGGAGAACGCGCTCTTCGTGGACGACGTCGTCTTCACGCGCGAAGGGCGCTTCTCCGACCTGCTCACGTCGCGCGACACCTTCGTCAACGACGAGCTGGCGCGCGTCTACGGGCTCACCGGGACGTTCACCGCGGACTTCGTGCCGGCGACGCTGGACGCGACGCAGCGCCGGGGCGTGCTCACCCAGGTGGGCTTCCTCGCGTCGCACGCGACGTCGATGGACCCGGACCCCATCCACCGGGGCGTGTTCCTGTCGGAACACCTGCTGTGCCAGAAGATTGGCGCGCCGCCGGCCAACATCCCCGCGCTGCCCGCGCCCAACGGCCGCACCAACCGCGAGGTCGTCACCTCCCACACGGAGGCGCCCGGCACGGTGTGCGCGTCGTGCCATTCGAACCTCATCAACCCGCTGGGCTTCCCCTTCGAGAACTTCGACGCCGTGGGCGGCTTCCGCACCACGGACAACGGGCACCCGGTGGATGCCACGTCGTCGCCGTCCATCGGCGGTGAGAAGGTCGCGGTGCGCGACGCGGTGCAGTTGTCGGACACGCTGGCCAGCTCGCAGGCGGTGCACGAGTGCTACGCGCGTCACTGGGTGGAGTTCCTGAGCGGACGCCCGGCGGCCACGGAGGACGCGGCGCTGGTGGCCCGGCTGGGCAAGCTGTCGCGGGCAGGTGAGCTGTCCGTCGTGGACCTGGTCGTCGAAGTCGTCACGGGCGTGGGCTTCGTGAACCGCCACCCGGAGGAGCTGCCGTGAAACTGAGCCGTCGACGCATGTTGCAGGGCCTGGGTGGGGCCATGTTGGGGCTGCCGGTGCTGGAGGGGCTGCTGCCCCGCAAGGCCCAGGCGGCGGAAGCCGCGGCGCTGCCCTTCGCCATCTTCCTGCGCCAGGCGGATGGTGTCGCCGCCGCGCAGAGCACGTCGGAGCTGGGCAGCGAGCCGGAGCGCTTCTGGCCGGAGCCCCTGGGCAACCTCACCACGACGACGCTCGCGGGCAAGTCGCTGGTGGAGCTGGCCGACCACCGCGCCCGCCTGCTGGTGGTGCGCAACGTCAACATGAAGGACTACAACTACGGGGATGGCCACGCGCGCGGCGCGTTCCAGGCCCTCACCGCTCGCGGCCCCGCCGTGGAGGGCGTGGGCGGCGACTCCGAGGCGTCCGGTGAATCGCTGGACCACCGCATCGGCCGGGAGCTGAACCCGCAGAAGCGCGACTCGCTCTACCTCTACGCGGGGCAGGCCGGCGGCTGGCTGGGCGGCCCGTGCATCTCCCACCGGGGCAGCGCGTCGCGACGGGCCGCGCTGCATGACCCGTGGGTGGCCTACCAGACGATGGTGGGCGGCCCCGGAGGCCTCACGCCGGAGGCGCGCGAGGCGCTGCTCGTGCGCCAGAAGAGCATCAACGACCTGGTGTCCGGCCAGCTCAAGGCGCTCCAGTCGCGGCCGGAGCTGAGCCGCACGGACCACGAGCGCCTGGACCTGCACCTGTCCAACGTGCGCGACCTGGAGGTGGCGTTGACCTGCCGCGCCCGCGCGGACGAGGAGCTGCGGCTGCAGCAGCAGGCGCCCGGCTACAACAGCACGGACGGCAACGAGGTGCTGGCCACGGTGCGGCTGCACATGGACATCGCGGTGCTCGCGGTGGCGTGCGGCACCACGCGTTCGGTGGCCATCCAGGTGGGCAACGGCAACGACAGCGCCACGCGCTACCGGGACCCCACGACGGGGCAGTTGATGGAGAACTTCCACTACATCTCCCACCGCCGGACGTCGCACGACGCGTCGGGTGGCATCATCGCCGGCTCGGACGTGCTGCACTCGCGGGTGGATGCGCAGTTCGCGCAGACGTTCAACTACCTGCTGGACCGGCTGGCCGGGTACGTCCTCCCGGATGGCAAGAAGCTGGTCGACCAGGGCGTGTCCGTCTGGTTCAACGACCTGGGCAACGGGCCGGCGCACTCGGCGCGCAACATCCCCTTCATCCTGGCGGGGAGCTGCAATGGCTACCTCAAGCAGGGCGTGGCGGTGACGGCGTCTGGCGGCGGCAATCCCAACCTCAACAAGCTGCTCAACACCATTGGCACCGCGGTGGGTGTGCGCAACGCGGCGGGCGGCCCGCTGGACGACTTCGGCGACCCGACCATGCCGAAGGGGCTGCTGACGGAGTTGGTGGCCTGAAACAGGAAGCAGGCGGGCGCGGATGGAACATCCTGGTTTTTTCCGCGCCCGGCTTTGACCCGAAATGATTCCGCCCCGCCTCCTTCTGATTGAAACGAAGGAGGTCGGGATGTTCGCAGGAATCCAGAAGGCGCTCGCATCGTCGCTTGCCGTGGTCTCACTGCTGTCCGCCAGTCTGGCGGCGGCGCACGGCTCCATGGAAGTTCCCATCAGCCGCGTGTACGGCTGTTTCAAGGAAGGGCCGGAGAGTCCCCAGTCGGCGGCGTGCAAGGCCGCGGTCCTGGCTGGTGGCACGCAGGCGCTGTATGACTGGAACGGCGTCCGGCAGGGCGCCGCCAACGGGCGGCACCGCGAAATCATCCCCGACGGCAAGCTGTGTAGCGCCGCCAATGAGAGTCACAAGGGGTTGGACCTGGCGCGCACGGACTGGCCGTCCACGCTCATCACCCCGGACTCCAGCGGCAAGTTCGAGTTCGTCTTCCACGCCACCGCGGTGCACGCCACGGGCTACTTCCAGCTCTTCGCGACGAAGGAAGGCTACAACCCGGCGCTGCCCCTGAAGTGGTCGGACCTGGACGCGACGCCCTTCTGCAACGTCACCAACGTGTCCGCGACGAACAACCGCTATCGCCTCAACTGCCCCTTCCCGTCGGGCAAGTCGGGCTCGCACGTCATCTTCGCCATCTGGCAGCGCGCGGACAGCCCGGAGGCCTTCTACGCCTGCACCGACGTGAAGTTCAGCAACACGCCACCCCCGCCGGTGTCATGGAAGGAATTGGGCCAGGTGCAGGCCCGCGAGGACCTGGCCAAGGGCAGCAAGGTGACGTTCCGCCTCTTCGACAGCGCGGGCCGCGACGCGGAGTCCTACCCGCTGCTGCTGGATGCGGCCACCCCGGCCGCGACCTGGGTCTACCGCCTGGCGCAGCAGGTGAACGCCGTCTCCAGCCGCGTGCAGGTGGGCGTGCTCCAGACGACGGGCAGCATCACCCCGACCCAGGACGCGCTGGCCAACCGCGTGTATGCGAAGGAGACGGGCTACACGTTCCAGGTCGACATCGAGAAGCCGGCGCCCGGTGGCGGCTCCGACGGTGGCACGGACGGCGGTTCGGGACAGACGGCCCAGTACAAGTACCCGGCTGGCCTCGCCAACTACACGGCCGGCACGCTGGTGGAGGGTACGGACTCGAAGCTCTACCGCTGCAAGCCCTTCCCGTACTCAGGCTGGTGCAAGGGCGTGGCGTCCTACTACGCGCCGGGCTCGGGCATCGCCTGGGCGGATGCGTGGGACCTGGTGCCGTAGGCAGGCGCTGACGCTGGAGACAAACCGGGCCGCCTTTCCCAGGGGAAGGGCGGCCCGTGGTGCGCCGGATGTAAAACACTGTCAGGGTTGGAAAGAGCAGTGTTTCAGGTTTTTGCGGAAACATTGTGGTGCGAAGGGAAGATAAAGAGCAGGCGGTCCCTGTCTGCCTTTCCTCCTCCCCCGAGGCTCCATGTCTTCGTTGCTGTCGTCACCCTTCGTTCGCGTGGGATGTCTTTCGCTGTGGGTCGTTTGTTTCAGCGCCTGTGGCCCGGCGGAGTCCGTCTCCGAACCCGTCGCGCCGACCTCCGAGGCGCGGCAGGCGGCCGTGGGGACCTCCACGACGCTGGTGGCCGCTGGCAGCGTGTGGAAGTACCGGGACACCGGCGTGGACCCGGGCGCGCAGTGGAAGACGGTGGGCTACTCCGACGCGGCGTGGGCGCAGGGCGCCGCGCAGTTGGGCTACGGCGATGGTGACGAAGCGACCGTGGTGTCCTACGGCCCCAGTGCGTCGTCCCGTTACGTGACGACGTGGTTTCGCAAGACGTTCACCGTGGCGGATGCGGCGCGCGTGAGTGCCGGGGTGCTGCGCCTGCTGCGGGACGACGGTGCCATCGTCTACCTGAACGGCACGGAGGTCTTCCGCACCAACCTGCCCTCGGGCACGGTGACGCCCACGACGCTGGCGCCCCTGACCATCGCCGGGGTGGATGAGACGACGTGGCTGTCCGCCTCTGTTCCGCTGACCTCGCTCGTGTCGGGCACCAACGTGCTGGCGGTGGAGGTGCACCAGTCCACGCTCAACTCGTCCGACCTGGGCTTCGACCTGGAGCTGAAGGCGACCCTGTCTTCACAGCCCACGCCTTGCTTCGCGTTGGACCTGCCGTCGCTGGCATCGCTGCGCGCGTCTCCGAAGAAGGTCTTCGCGCACTACTTCTCGCCCTATCCGCTGTCGCTCGACAACAAGGACCCGGCGGTCGACTACTACGCGCGCAACTACCTGCAGCCCACGGGGGAGAACTCCAAGTTCGCCTACTGCGGCGGCCTGCTCAAGCAGCGCCCCCTGCCGCAGCCTCCCCGCGCGGCGGGCGTGGACTACGAGCGCGTGAACTTCGAGGTGGAGGTGCGGCGCGCATCAGCGCTGGGCCTGGACGGCTTCACCTACGACATCCTCAACCACCAGGGCACGCACTGGACGCGGCTGCTCAAGCTGCTGGATGCCGCGAGCGCCGTGGACCCGAGCTTCCGCATCGTGCTGATGCCGGACATGACGTCCACGTACCAGGGGACGGACGCGGAGGCGCAGACGGCGTTCGTCAACTCCATCGCGTCGGTGGCGGCGCACCCGGCGACGTACCACCTGGATGACGGGCGGCTCCTGCTGTCTCCGTTCGCCGCGGACCGGCGCACGCCACAGTGGTGGGCCTCCGCGCTCCAGGCCCTGGCCGCGCGCGGCATCCCGTCCGCGCTGTGGCCGGTGTACGTGTCCCCGTGGGCGGCGGCGACGACCAGCCTGAAGGCGCAGGTTCCGCTGTATGGCACGTCCACCTGGGGCTCGCGCACGCTGTCGGGCGCGGCGGGGCAGAAGACGAACCCGGGCACTGCGCACGGCATGGGCTTGAAGTGGATGGCCCCTCTGGCGGTGCAGGACTCGCGGCCCAAGGACCTCATCTACACGGAGGCGAACAACTCCCAGGCGCTGCTCGCGCTGTGGGACGCGGCCATCACGGGCGGCGCGGACTGGGTGCAGCTCATCACGTGGAATGACTATTCGGAGGCCACGGAGTTCTCGCCGTCCAGCGGCACGCAGTGGGCGCCGTTCGACCTGACGGCCTACTACACGGCGTGGTTCAAGACAGGGGTGCAGCCGGCCATCGTCCGGGACGCGGTGTATTACTTCCACCGGACCCAGGCGACGACCGCGGCGCCGGACCTGACGAAGCAGCGCGAGGTCTACCAGGTGCGCAACGGGGCCTCGCCCGCGAATGAGATTGAATTGCTGGCCTTCCTCACCGCGCCCGCGACGCTCGAAATCGAAGTGGCCGGCACGGTGCAACGCAAGGACGTGGGCGCGGGCATCCAGTCCTTCCGCATCCCGTTGAGGGAAGGCACGCCGCGCTTCCGGGCGGTGCGCGGCGGCGTCACCGTGGCCACGGTGACGAGCGCGTCCCCCATCAGCAACAGCATCGTCTACCAGGACCTGCTCTACCGCGCGGGCGGCAGCCTGACGTGTGACCGGAGCGCGTTCTTCCCCTGAAGCGAGGGGCAGGTCGGGCCGCTCGCCTCAGGGTTCGAGGGGACGCCACACCGCGCGCACGTCGCGGGAGTGCTCACCCACGGTGGGCACTTCCAACTCCTCACGGTGGAGTCGGTCGCCGTTCCTGCCCATGGCGAAGAGGGTGTAGCGGCCCCCTGGGAGGTGTTGGAACGTCGCGACCTTCGGCGGGCCGTCCCTCCACTGCATGGGATGGGACTGCTTCTGCAGCAAGCCCGTGGCCTGGAGAGACTCCGGGAAGGGCACCGGGCCTGGAATCAGCAGGGCGAAGTCGATGTCGTCCGCCATGTTCAGGTGGAGGGTGCTGCCCTCCTTCAAGGCTTCGAGCGTGACCGCCACCGGACCGCTCGCGGGGATCCGCAGGGGCTCGGGGCGAAAGCGCTCCTCGCTGTCCTTGTCGACCGGCTCTGCCTGCATCCAGTACAGGCCTGGGGGCAGGGCCTGCACCCGCACCATGCCCTGGGGCGCTTCGTGGACGTGCGACGTCCCATCCGCTTCCAGCAGGACGACGGTCGAAGCAAGGGGCTGGCCCCGGGTGTCCCGAACCTGGAACTCCACCGAGGCGCCAGGGTCCAGCACGTCCTTGAAGGTCTGCTCTTCCGCCGCCAGTG
This sequence comes from Corallococcus terminator, assembly GCF_003611635.1. Classification (GTDB taxonomy): domain Bacteria; phylum Myxococcota; class Myxococcia; order Myxococcales; family Myxococcaceae; genus Corallococcus; species Corallococcus terminator. The sequence continues at coordinate 9,919 of NZ_RAVZ01000119.1, forward strand.
TCCGCTGGAGCGGCAGGTAGCCATCCACCTCCAGCCGGAGCGTGAGGGCGGTGGCGGGCAGGTGCTTGAACACGAGCGTCCCGTCCGGGGCTGGCACCACCTGCTGAAGCGTCAGGGCCCGTGTGGCGCCGGCTTGCTGGATCTGGACGCGGACCCGCGATGGGGGTGACGCGGCGCCGCGGCCGGTGAACAGGGCCCCCGTCCGGGCGTCGTGCAGCACGCCCCGTACCGTCCGGCCGCGTGACAGCGTGAGGACTCCCACGTCCAGGTCACCTTCGTCCGGGAGCGTGAGGGTCCGCTCCAGGGGCGCGAAGTCCAGGGCGCGCACCACGAGCCTCCGGCCCTCGCTCGGACCCGGGGGCTGCTCGAAGGTGCCGTCCTCGGACGTGACCCGGCTGCCGTTCACCGAGAAGGCCGTGAGGGGCTGGCCCCCTTCGTCGACGACCCGGCCACGGAGGACGGGGCTTCGCTTGAGGATGAGGCGCAGGTCCTGGGCCTCCTCCCCAATCCTCCACCTCCGCTTCACGGCCGTTCCTCCCCGGGAGTGGACCGGATCGAAGTCGTGGCCCTCAAGCCACACGAACAGGTCGTACCGGGGCGCGCTCAGGTTCTTGAGGACGAAGCGGCCCTCCTTGTCCGTGCGAACGCCCTCCGGCTGTCCGTTCCCGCAGAACCCGCGCCCCTGTTGCCAGTTCGGGGTGTCCTCGGAGGGGATGGAGGCTCGGACCCTGGCCCCTTCCAGGGGACGGCCCGTGGGGTCCACGGCGATGCCGGAGACCGTCCGTCCTTCCGGGAAGCGCAGGGAGCCGTCCACGCGCTGTCCCTCCACGACCTCCACCGGCTGCGTGGCGATGACCTCCAGCGCGTCCGTCTGGAAGGAGGCCTCCACCATGAAGTGGCCGGAGGGAATGCCCCGCAGCGTGAACCGTCCGTGCCCATCCGTGAGGTCGGTGCGGTTGTCGATGTCGAGCTTCCCTGCGCTCCAGAGAGTCACCCGGGTGCCCTCCATGGGCACGCCGTTCGCGCTCAGGAGGATGCCGGACACCTCTCCACCCCGACGCACGACGAACCGGACGTCGCGGGAGGGAATGCGCACCTCGAGCCGCTCGGTGACGAGGTCGTCCTCTTCGAGGAAGAGCGCTCCTTCGCCCTCGCGCCTGGCATCCACCACGAAGCCTCCGGCCTCGTCCGTGGTGACGGTCTCTTCCTCCCGGTCGCGCTCCCAGCGAAAACCCGTTCCCCTGCGCAGCGACACGGTCCGGCCGGGCAGTGGCTGGCCGTCGGTGTCGACGAGGATTCCCTCCACGGACACGGCGCGCGTCAGCGTGAAGTCGAGCGGTTCCGTCCGCGCGTCGATGGACTGCTCATCGCTGGGAAGGTCCAGGTGGTGCGCCGCCTGGACGCCCAGGCTGTGGGCGCCGGTCATCAGGGGGCCCAGTCGGTAGTGTCCCTCCGCGTCGGTCAGGGCGAACGCTTCCCCGGAGGCAATCGCTCCCTCGACGTTGGAGCGTGCCGTCACGCGCGCGTCCACGATGGCCTGCCCCGCGTCGTCCCGCACGGTGCCTTGCAGGAACACGGCGGGCTCCAGTTGGAGCACCGGCTCCACCGGAGGGTCACTCTCCTTGGACCGGAAGACGGCGAAGGCATCGCGCGAGGGCGTCTGGGCGAAGAGCGTGTGTGGAGGCGGATGCGCGGATTCGAAGGTGAAGCGCCCCGTGGCATCCGTCGTGGTGAACCGCCGCCGGGTGTCGAACAGGGTCGCGGTCAACATCACGTCGACCCCAGCGGCGGGAGCACCCTGGGCGGACACCACCTGGCCCGTGACGCGCACGGGTCGTTCGAGCCACAGGGGCTGATACTTGAGCGAGTGGGCACCTGTGAAAAAGAGGGAGGTCCAGCCCTCCGCGGTGATGAGGACGGCGTAGTCCGTCGCGGGCAGGGGGCCCACGCGGAAGTGGCCGCTGGCGTCGGTGAGCGCATCGAAGAAGCGCGTGTGCCCCCGGGAGAACACGGTGACGCGGGCTCCGGCGATGGGGCCCGCATCGCCCTTCTCCTGGACGACGCCCGTGAACACCACGCCCTCTTCAAGGAGCAACGCCACGTCCTGACTTCCCGTGGCGACGTCGGGTTGCTTCGCCGCGCCCTGTTCCCCCAGGGCCCAGAGCGTGACGATGCCCTCGGTGAGCCCGTCGAGCACGAAGCTTCCGTCCTGCGCGGTGGTCGTCTCCGCGAGCACGTGTGCTTCCCCTTCACGTGTGGCGACCCGCGCCTGGATCTCCCCCTCGAACCGGTGGCCGCACTCCGTCCACGGGAGGGGACGCTCGCGGGGGCTGGAGGCCTCCGTGGCATCGGCGGGGCAGGGCAGCTCCGACAGCGTCTCTCCCGGCTCGACGCGCGACGCGGACACTCGCACTCCGGCCACGGGACCGTGCTCGTTGCTCACGGTGCCGGTGATGCGCGGGCTTCCGGCGATCACTCGCACTGCCTGCTTCGTGGCGCGGGCCCCGGTGGACGACTTCCCGGTGGAGGGGGATGCGGGGGAGGTCGGGTTCGCGGCCTCGCGCGAGCCGTACAGCAGCGCGAGCAGCAGCAGCACTCCGATGATGCCCCCGATGCCCGGCAGCCACCCGCGGTTCGCCTCGCGCATCAACGCCCTCCCGTTGTGCTGTTGCCTCCCAGAGGATACCCGCGAGCGGCCAACGCCGTCTCACCGGGACCGGACGCCGTGTTTTCCGTCAGGGCTGTGCCACGCCAGCTTCGGCGGTGAGGTCCACCTCTCCCCGCTCGGGGATCCGCACCGACCGGGGTGGGAAGGTGCTCCCGCTGCGTTCGCCGGTCTTGTGCGTCTTCAGCAGGTATTCTCCCGCCTCCACCCCCCGGAGGAGAGCGTTCCCCGAGGGCGCCGTGGCTTCGTAGGCCCGGTGGCGCCGGTCCTGGGGCGCCAGGAAGAAGTGCGCGGGCACGGGCTTTCCGTTCGCGTCCCGTGCCGACAGCCGCACCCTCGCCGCGGGGTCCAGGGACACTGTGAGCGGCTCCTGGGTGCGCACCTCGATGCTGACGGGCAGGAAGCCATCGACGGACAGGTCCAGGGTGAACGGCGGCGGCGGTAGGGTCGGCAGCTCGTAGGCCACGTCGATGCTGACGGGCTGTTCGGGCACGGGCCTGAAGCGGACGGTTCCTCCCGGGACGGGCTCCTGGAGCTGTGCGTAGAGGCCCTTCGTCTGGGTGACGGGGGCTCCGGTCTCCTCGTCCCGCAGGTGGAGCCGCAGCGTCCATGGACGGGGAAGGGTCAGCGTGCCCAGGTCCACGTCCACGCCTTCCTCCGCGGTCGCGGTCTGGTGCAGGGGGGCGAAGCCGGGCGCCTTGAACGTGAGGGCACGGGGGCCGGAGCCGGTGACCTCGACGGAGAAGGTGCCGTCGGCACTGGCTGCTATCTCCACGCCGTGGAAGCTGGAGTTCCCGGTCATCCGAAAGTGGGTGACGGCCTTGCCGTCCGGATCCACGAGCCGGCCTTTCAGGTGGCCGTTGCGCGCCAGCACCAGTCGCACCTGCTCCGCGTGGGCCTCCACCCAGAAGGTCTGTTCCTCCGCGTCGAAGGTGCCTCCCTGGGAGCGCTTCGCGCGAAAGGTGTGGTCCGGCAGGCTCGCGTCCAGCGCGTAGCGAGAGGCCGTCAGGTGGCGCAGGGTGAAGCGGCCATCCGGACCCGAGCGGATGCCGGCGAGCCCCGGGACGGCCCCGATGCCCTCATCGAACTGCTCCCATGCGGCATCGTCCTCGGGTGTCGTCGCGGAGATCATGACGCCCGCGAGCGGCTGGCCTGTTCCATCCACCGCCACCCCGGAGAGGGTGCGGCCTTCTTCCAGGCGCAGGGTCACATCCAACTGCTCGCGCTCCTGGAGTTCGATGCGCTGAGACACCCGCTCGTTCATCCACTCCCGGGAGACGGTCGCCTCCAGCAAGTAGCGCCCGGGCCGGAGCCCCTGGAGGAGGAAGGTGCCCGGGCCATTCGTCTCGCCGTAGCGCGGCCCCGCTCCCTCCGCGTCGTCGCCCTCATCCGTCTCCTTTTCTTCCGGCACCAGTCGGATGGAGGCCTGTCGCACCGGCAACCCCTGCGCATCCATGACGTGCCCCGACACCGACGCGCCCCGGTTCATCACCAGCCTCAGGGACGTGGCGGGCACCTGGACCTCGAGCGCACTGGGGATGAACGCGTCGTCCTCGGCGATGATCCACCCGGAGTCCGCTTCCCGTGCGTCCAGGACGAAGTGCCCGTCCGCGTCCGTCAGCGTGACGTCCTCGGGAGCGCAGCCACTGCCCCCGTTGGCGCAAGAGTGAAGTCCCACGGAGATGCCCGCGAGCGGTTGGCCCTCCGCATCGACGACGGTGCCTTCGGCGGAGGCCGCGCGAGGCAGTGTGAAGTCCAGCGGGCCCTGTCCCCGGCCCAGGGCCTGGTTCGCGACCTCCAGGTCCAGGTGGTGGGCCGCTTCGAGCTTGAAGGTATGGGGCCCGGCTCGCACGGGCCCCAGCCGGTAGCGCCCGGATGTGCTCGTCACGGTGGTGGCCTCCGCGGACGCCGGACCTCCGTCCTCCCGGAAGGTGCTCACCTTCGCCCCCGCGATGGGACGGCCGGTGTCGTCGCTCACGGTGCCGTCGACGTACACGCCGGGCTGGAGCTGGAGCACCACGTCCTGCGCGGGCGGTGTCACGGTGAGCGTGGCGAACGCACCTGATTGGACCGTGCCGACGTTGAGTTGATGCGGAAGCTCCGGCACGTCGTCGAAGGAGAACCGGCCGGCCGCGTCGGTCGTGGTGAGCTGCTCCGTCGCCAGGGCGGTGTCGCCATCGAGCAGGACCAGGAGCCCCGCAGCGGGGCTTCCATCCACGGCCACCACGCGGCCCGCGAGCCGGGATGCGCGGGCGAGCGTCACGGGTTCGAGCGGGCCCTCCTGGTCCAGGTCCTGGATGAAGCGCGGAGCCCAGCCCTCCGCGGAGATGAAGACCGAGTAGCGGCCCAGGGGCAGGGGGCCCAGTTGGAAGGTGCCCTGGGCATCCGCGACGGTGTCGAAGAAGCGCGTGTGCTCGCGGTCGATGACCGTCACCCGGGCGTCGGGAATGGGCGTCGTCTCGTCGAGGGCCGTGACGTTGCCTTCCACGACGCGTCCCTCTTCCAGTTGCAGCTCCACGCCCTCTCGGCCGACAGGAACGTGGGGCAGCACCCCCGCGCCTGTCTCCGCCAGGGCCCAGAGCGTGACGCTGCCCTCGGGCAGGCCCTCCAGCACGAAGCGGCCCTCCGCGTCCGTCGTCGCTTCCGCGAACACGGGGGCTTCGCCCAGCCGCGCACCCACGAGCTCCAGCAGCATGCGCCGGTACTCGATGCCGCAGTCCCTCAGTCCGACGGGAAGCTTCTCCTGGCCCTCCACGATGGTGGGGCAGGGCAGCTCCGACAGGGTCCTCCAGGGCTCCGTCCGTGACGCAGAGACGCGCGCGCCCGCGACCTGGCCCCGGGCATCGCGCACGCGGCCGGTGATGCGCGAGCTGCCGGCGGGCTGTGGCGCGGTCGTGAGCACCGGCCTTCGCGGCGTCGGCATCCGTGATGCGGAGGTCGGAGTGGAGGGGGTGGACGCAGGGGCGGAGCGGGAGGTCCCGCTGCCCCAGAAGACGACGGCGAGGAGCGCGACGACGGCCAGCACGCCCACCGTCACCCAGAGCCTCGCGGTCCGCTTCCCCATGCGCGACAGGATAGCCGCCACCCTGTCACGTCGTCAGCCGCTCTGGGGCGCTCAAGGCGCGAGAGGGATCCACACCGGGCGCACGTCATGGGATGGCGTGCCTTCGGCGGGCACGTCCAGCTCCTCGCGGTGGATCCGGTCCTTCGCGCGGTTCATGCCGAAGAGCGTGTAGTGGCCCGCGGGCACACGGCGGTAGATCAACGACAGGCCCTCCCATTGCTTGAAGGGATGTTGGAGGATCTCCAGGCGTTCGGCGGCCTTCGCGCTCGTGGGCAGGGGCACCTGACCCGGAAGCAGGAGGGCGGTGTCGATGTCCCCCTGCGTCCGCAGCGCGAGCGTGACGCTGGCGCCCGCCGCGTCGAACGTGAGGGTGACCTCGCCGGTCGGTGGAATGGTCACGGACCGGTTGGGGAAGAAGAGCGGGTCGGAGTCTTCGAGGGGATAGGCGCTCGCCGTGTAGAGGCCGGGGGGCACGGCGCGGAAGCTGAAGTCGCCGGGTGGGGGATAGAGCTCGTGCCGGTCCCCATCGGGGTTCCAGAGGATGATTCTCGCGTGGGCGGGGCGGCCCTGTGCGTCGCGGACGTGGCCCGACACCCGTGCGCCTCTGCCCAGCGAGGCCGTGAAGGTCTCCTCCTGCGCGCCCACCGACCTGTGCAGGGGCAGGTACGTGGGCACCTCCAGTTCGACCGTGAACGCCGTGGCGGGCAGGTGCTTCATCACCAGGGTCCCATCCAGCTCCGGCACGACCCTGTGCTTGTCCGGGTAGGGCGGGCCTTCCAGCGCGCCTTCCGCGCGGATCCGGTACGTGACGGCCACGGCGACCTTCGACCCCGAGTCGGAGTACAGGCGTCCGTTGAACGGCGCGCCCGTCTCCGCGTCGCGCAGCAGCACGCGCACCGTCCTGCCCTGCGTCAGCGTGAGGACGCCCAGGTCCACGTCGGTGTCGTCCAGGGTGAGGGTGCGCTCCAGCGGCGCGAAGTCCGCAGCCTCCACTCGCAGCCTCCAGTCCCCCGTCTCCTCCACCGTCAGCTCGAACCTTCCGTCGGGCAGCCGGGAGTGCCGGCCGTTCACCTCGAAGGAAGGGAGCGCCGCGCCACCTTCCGCGACCACGCGGCCCCGGACGTGCGGCGTGCGGCGCAGCACCAGCCGGACCTCGTCCACGTCGCTTCCCACCCGGAGCGTGTCCTTCCGGGGCGAGGTGACGCCCTGACAGCGCGAGGGTTCGACGCGGTGGTCCTCCAGGTCCACCGACAGCTCATGGCGGGGCCCGCTCAGGTGCCGCAGCGTGAAGCGGCCTTCGTCGTCGGTGAGGACGCCCCTGGGCTCATTTCTCTCCAAGCCATCCACGGTGTAGTCGTCGTCGGTGCGGGCGCGGTAGTGGGGCGTGTCCCCGTCCGGGACATGGGCGCGGACGGCGGCTCCGGCAAGGGGCCGGCCCCGGATGTCCACGACGACGCCCCGCAGTGTGCGTCCCTCCTCCATCCGCAGCGTCACCTCCGGGTTCACTCCCTCCACGATGTCCAGCGGTCGCGAGGTGCGCTGATCCACGTCGCGCGTCGGGTTCACGGCCTCCACCACATAGTGGCCGGGCGTCAGGCCCCGGAGCGTGGCCCGGCCCTGTTCATCCGTCCTTTTCGAGCGTTCGCTCCAGTTGCGCGCGTCGCGCTTCCACAGCGTCACCTCCAGGTCGTCCAGCGGGGCTCCCGCGGCGTTGCGCACGGTGACGGACACGCTGGCGCCCCGGTGCATCACCATCCGCACCTCCTGGGAGGGGATGGTGACCGCGAGCCGCCCGGGCAGGAAGTCGGAGTCGTAGACGTCGAGCCATCCGGGGCCTCCCGTTGGCGCATCCAGGGTGAAGCGTCCGGCATCGTCCGTGCGGGTCGCGGCGAGCGGGTCCCCCGCTTGAGGGTCCGTCATCGGTCCCTGGCGAAGCCGGAGCTCCTTGTTGGTGAGAGGCTGGCCTTCTTCATCGACGAGGACGCCCTCCACGGAGACCGCGCGCGGGAGCGTGAAGTCGAGCGGCCCCGTGTCCCCGTCGACCATGCGGAGGGTGGACGACTCCATGAGATGTCGGTCGGCCCGCGCCATCACGTGGGTCCGCACGGCGAGCAGGGGGCCCAGTTGGTAGTGCCCGCTTGCGTCGGTGACGGCCCGCCCGCCCCCGGCGGTGCTTTCTTCATCCATCATGGGGGGCGCACTGATCCGCGCTCCCTCGATGGGCTTCCCCGCGTCGTCGCGCACGGTGCCCTGGAGGATCACCCCGGGTTCGAGTGTCAGCACCAGGTCCTCCCGGGGGCCGGTCTCCACGGTGGCGAAGGCGTTCTGCTCCGGGGTCTGCGCGAAGAGCGTGTTCCGATGGGCGCCCGCCACCCTGAAGTCGAAGCGCCCCTGCGCGTCCGTGGTGGTGCGGTAGGAGGCCATGTCGTTCCAGGGTGACAGCATCCGGACGTGGACCCCGGGCGCGGGAGCGCCTTGCGCGGACACCACCTGGCCCGCGTAGTGCGAAGGGTGACCCAGGAGGATCACCTCGGAATCGAGCGGGTTGGCTTCCCGGAGGAGGCGCGGGGTCCTGCCGGCGGCCGTGGCGAGGAGCGCATAGGTGGCCGACGGAAGCGGCCCGATGCGGAAGCGGCCCCGGGCGTCGCTGGTCGCGTCGAAGAAGCGCGTGTGCTCGTGGGAGAAGAGGGTGAGCCGGGCTCCCGCGATGGGCTCCCTTTCATGCACGTCCTGCACGACGATGCCCTCGAAGACGTGCCCGTCCTCCAGTGCGAGCACCACGTCCTGCCTTCCCGCCGCCACGTCGTGGACCTTCGCCGCGCCCTCGGGTCCCAGGGCCCAGAGGGTGACGGTGCCCTCCGGCAGTCCATCAAGCACGAAGGTGCCATCCTCCTCCGTGGTGGCCTCCGCGAGGATGCGCGCCTCTCCCTGCCGGGCGCTCACCTGTTCCAGCAGTTCCTCGTAGGCCGTGTTCCAGCAATCCGTCAGTCGGGCCCGAGCCTTCGTGGACTCGTAGGACGGAGGACACGAACGCTCCGACAGCGTCTCCTCCGGCTCCACGTGCGACGCGGACACGCTCACCCCCGCGACTGGGCCCCGGGCATCACGCACGAGCCCCACGATGCGCAGGCTCGCTCCCGGCACGGGTGTGACGCGCAGCCCGGTGACGAAGCTGCCCGAAGAGGCGCCAACGGTGGCGCTACGAGACCCCCGGTTCGAGGCGGCTCCGTGTCCGCGCAGGACATACGTCACGAGCAACAGCCCGACGATGCCCGCGATGATGAGTGCCTGGCGGCGATTCTCCTGGCGCATGCGGGGGCCAGGATAGCCGCCACCCGTGAACTCCGTCAGGAGGGCGTCATGGGAGGGACGCCCACGTCAGGGGGCGAGCGGTCTCCACGAGGGGCGCACTTCGAGGGACACCGTGCCTTCGGCGGGCAGCTCCAGCTCTTCACGGTGGATCCGATCCTTCGCGCGGTGGATGGCGAAGAGCGTGTAGTGGCCCGCGGGGACGCGGTCGAAGCGCAGCGTCACGGGCAACTGCGCCAACCGCTCCTGGGGATGCCCTCGTGCCCCCAGCCGCCGGGATGCCATGACGTCTTCGGGCCAGGGCTCCGAGCCGGGAATGAGGTGGGCCCTCAAGACGTCGTCCGCCAGCCGCAACGTCAAGGTGGTGCCACGCTCCAGCGCTTCGAGCGTGACGACGACCTGCCCGCTGGCGGGGACCCGCAGGGACTTCGGTTGGACGTTGCCCTCGGCGAGTCTCTTGTCGTCCTCATCAAATGAGACGGCGGTGAAGGAATAGAGGCCCGGGGAAAGGCCGCTCATGACCAGGGTGCCCGTGGAGACCACGCGCTGATGCGTTTCGCCGTCCGGCATCGTCATGAGGAGGATCGCCCGCATGGGGCGCCCCTGGGCATCCCGGATGTTCACCTCCACCCGGGCTCCGCGCTCCAGCAGGGCCGTGAACTCCCGCGCCCCGGCGTCCAGCGTCTGGCGCAGCGGCAGATAGCCGGGGACTTCCAATTCGAGGGTGAGGGGCGTGGAGGGCAGGTGTTCCAGGAGACAGGTGCCGTCTGGCGTCAGCGCGGCCCGGAGCCTGCGGAATGCCAGCACGGGGTCGCCGGGGCCTTCGCTCCGCAGCCGGTAGAAGACGGTGCCCGAGTGTTGGACCCCGCGCCCCGGAGCATCGCGCACCTCGCCGGTGAAGGGGAGGCCCGTCTGGGCGTCGCGCAGGACGCCGCGTACCGTCCGGCCTCCCTCCAGTGTGAGCGTGCCCAGGTCCACGTCGGCCCCGCCCTCCAGCGTGAACGTCCGCTCCAGCGGCGCCAGGCCCTTGGCTCGGAAAACCAGGGCGTGGCGGTCGGTGGCCCTGTACAGGTCCACGTCGAAGTTTCCGCTCGGGGAGCGCTGTTCGTCGAAGTCGACGGTGAAGGACGTCACGGGCGCGCCCCCCGGACCCACCACCCGGCCCCGGGCGTGGGGTCTGCGGTGGAGCACCAGCCGAACCTCGCGGACGTCGCTCCCCACAATCAAGGTGCGGTCCTTGCCGGGGAGGCCTCCCTGGGAGCGGGCGGGCTCCAGGTCGTAGTCCGCCCGGTTCGCGGACAGCACGTACCGGGAGGCGTCCAGGTGCTTGAGGAAGAAGCGGCCCTCGCCGTCCGAGCGCAGGCCCTCCACGTCCATCGAGGACATGCCAGTGCTCTCCCGGTGGCGCGGGAGCTCCTCTTCGGGAACCCACATCCGGATGATCACCCCCGGCACGGGCCGGCCTGCTCCGTCCACGGTGAGGCCCGCCAGCGTCCGGTTCCCCTCCATCCTCAGGGCCACCGTCGCGGTCTCTCCGTCCGCCACCTCCACCGGCTGCGAGGCGCTGCGCGTGTAGGCCGGGGTCCGGAGGGAGGCCTCCACCACGTAGCGGCCGGGACTCACACCCTGGAGGGTGAAGCGTCCCTGTTCGTCCGTGGCTCCCGAGCGCTCGGCGTCGTCCTGCTCCTCGCGCTTCCAGAGGGTGAGCTCGACGCCGGGCAGGGGAGCTCCCGCCACGCTCACGACGGTGCCGGAGACGGTGGCGCCCCGGCGCAACACCCGCCGGATGCCCCGCGAGGGAATCCGCACGGCGAACCGCTCCCGGATGAAGCGGTCCCCCTCGATTTCAATCCACCCGGGCCCCACGGCCTGGGAGTCCAGCACGAAGCGCCCGGTTTCATCCGAAACGGCGACGTCCTCATCCGCGTCCGTCCCGGTGCGCCGAAGCTCGCCGGCGTGCAGCTTCACCTCCAGGCCCGCGAGCGGCTGGCCCGCCTCGTCGACCAGGTGCCCTTCCACCGAGCCTGCACGCTCCAACGTGAAGTCGAGGGGCTCCGTGTGTTCGTCGACCTCGTGGCCCACGGGCCCTTCATCGAGGTGGTGCTCAGCCTGGACGCGGATCAGGTACTCCGAGGAGGCCAGCGGGCCCAGCCGGTAGCGTCCATCCGCGCGGGTCACGGCCTGCCCGCGCTCGCCGAGGGCGACGGGCTGGAAGGGTTGTGCCGTGACCTTCGCGCCAGCGACTGACTTCCCGGTGTCATCCCGCACGGTGCCCTGGAGGAAGACGCCGGGTCGCAGTTGGAGCAACAGCCCTTCCCCGGGCGGGGACTCGATGGAGGCGAACGCGTCCTGCGCGTTGCTCCGCGTGAAGAGTTCATGCTCGGAGGGCAGCGCCGAGGTGAACGCGAAGCGTCCCTGGGGGTCCGTGGTGGTGACCTGGGGGTCCGGCTCCGAGGTGGGGGGAGACAGCCAGACCTGGACCCCCGCCGCGGGCGCTCCCTGTTCGGACACCACCTGTCCCGAGAAGCGCGAGGGACGGTGGAGTGTCAGGTCCTCCAGGTCAGCGGGTTTCACGTCCTGGAGCAGGAGCGCGCCTTCGCCCGCGAGGGCGAAGAGGGCGGCGTAGCGTGTGCGGGGAAGGGGCCCCAGCCGGAAGTGTCCCCGGGCATCGGCGCGCACGTCGAAGAAGCGCGTGTGGTGATGGGAGAACAGCGTGAGCGTCACCTGCGTGAGGGGCTCCGGAGAGCCCTCCAGCTTGACGTTGCCCTCGAACACGAGGCCGTCATCGAGCGACAACACCACGTCCCGGGTCCCGGCCAGGATGTCGTGTTGCTTCACCGCGCCCGCTTCCCCCAGCGCCCAGAGCGTGACGGCACCCTCTGGAAGTCCATCGAGCACGAAGGTGCCATCCGCTCCGGCTGTCGTCTGCGCGAGGACGGGCGCTTCGCCTTCGCGGGCGTTCACCTGTTCCAGCACCCGGGCCTGGGCCTGGGGCCAGCAGTCCATCAGCCGGAGGGGGGGCGCGAACCCGGCGGCTCCGGCGTCGGCCGTGAGGAGGTCGGGCGCGGGGCAGGGGCGCTCGGAGAGCGTCTCCGCCGGGTCGACGCGCGAGGCGGACACCCGCACGCCCGCCACGGGACCGTGCTCGTTCCTCACGATGCCGGTGATGCGCAGGCTCCCTCCCGCCACGGGCGTGACGCGCAGCCGGGTGCCGGAGGGGCCCGCCGCGTTCGTGGCCGTGGAGGAACGACGGGATGACGGGGACACTGCCTGCCGACGCAGGAGGAACGTCACGAGCAGCAGCCCGACGATGCCCGCGATGACGAGTGCCTGGCGGCGATTCCCCTGGCGCATGCGGGGCAGGATAGCCGCGAACCCGGAGCGCGTGCTCAACGCGGACGGGCGGGCACCGTCACCGTGACGACCTTCTGGTAGGCATCCAGTGCCACGTCCTGACTGCGCTGGTCCCGCTCCAATTGGACGGTGATGACGATGGGCGCGAAGGGCAGACCGTCCAGGTCGACCGCGCCCTCCGCGTCGAGGTTGCCGAAGAAGGGGGGCGGAACGGGGTTCTTGAAGGGGATGGGGTTGCCTTCGTAGCTCATGCCCACGGAGACAGGGACTCCCGCCATGGACCCCGGGTTTGCTTCGTCGCGAACGATGAAGCGGGCCTTGCGGCTCCGGGTCATCACCAGGTCGCCCAGGTCCACGTCTTCACCCGGCTTCACCATCACGCTCCGCGGGAGGTCGAAGAAACCCTCCGCGCTCACCACGACAGACTTGCTGTCGTCCCGCAGCACGACGTCGAAGACGCCGTCGGAGGATTGCTTGCGCCCGTCGTTGTGCACCCAGAGCGAAGAGGGCAGGGGGCTGCCGTCGGTGCTCACGACGCGCGCCCTGAGGCGCGAACGCCGCTCCAGGACCAGCCGGATCTCTGGCCCGCCCGGGACCACATGCAGCGAGGACGCGTCGGCCGTTCCACCTTGTGAACGCGCGGGGGCGAAGGCCTGGTCCTCCTTCCAGGCGACGAGCTGGTACGTCGGAGCCACCAGGTGCTTGAGCACGAAGCGGCCGTCCGGGCCGGAGCGCACCCCGCCCCCGCTTCGCGGGTCGCACGTTTCAACGGAGAGCTGCCACGGGGGGACGTCGTCCAAAGGCAGGCAGGCCCGGACCTGGACGCCCGGGACCGGTTGCCCGAAGGTGTCCACCGTCATTCCTTCGAGCGCGCGACCTTCCTCGAAGCGCAGCGCCACCACGGCCTGGGTGTGCTCCTCCAGCTCAACGGGCCGCGAAGTGGACTGCGCCATGCCAGGAGTCCTGCGCCAGGCCTCGAGCATGTAGTGCCCGGCCTTCAGGCCTCGCAGTGAGAAGCCGCCCTGCCCATCCACGGTTCCGCTGCGTGCCTCCCCGCTGGCCGGTGTGGTGTCCCAGAGCTTGAGGGTCACGTCCGTCATGGGTTGCCCCTTCGCGTCCACCACGGTGCCGGACACGGAGGCTCCTTGCTGAAGCACCACGCGGACCTCCGTCGATGGCACCTTCACGTCGACCTCCGTCGAGATGAAGTCCGTGGCGCTGGCGGAGAGCCGGCCCGGGCCTTCCTGCTCGGTGTCCAACAGGAAGCGGCCTGCCTCGTCCGACACGGTGCTCTCATCCAGCCGGGAGGCCCTGTCCCTGAAGAGCCTGGAGGTGACGCCGACCGGTGAAAGCCTCACCTCGACTCCCGCGAGGGGCCTGCCTTCGGTATCGACGACGCTGCCTTCGACCGACACGGCGCGGGCCAGGGTGAAGTCCCACGTCCTCGCGACGCCGTCCCTGTGGGGGATGGACTCCACCTTGTTCATGAAATGGGCGCGGGTGAGGGAGAGTTTCATGGCGGACGCCAGCAGTGGCCCCAGCCGGTAGTGGCCTGCTTCGTCGGTGAGGGCTTCCGGAATCGGGGCGTTGCCCAGGTGCTGCCTGTTCACCTCCAGCCGCACGCCCTCCAGCGGGCGGCCTTGATCATCCCGCACCGTGCCCTCCAGGAACGAACAGGGCTCCATCCGGATGAGGGTCTGCTTCGGGGACTTCTCCTGCACCGCGGCCTCGCCGATGGCGGTCCGCTCCGCGTTCCAGACCCAGAGGTGGTGCTCGACCGCCGGGACCTCTTCGAAGGTGAAGTGTCCCTGCTCATCGGTCCTGGCGGTCAGGATGTCCGCCCCCCCGAAAAGCGCCCGCAGGTTCACGGTGAGCCCTGGCGCTGGCAGCCCCTGGGGCGTGAGCACCACGCCCTCGAACTGGCGCATCGGGTGAAGCTTGAAGGCCACCTCCACATCGGCGTCCAGCCAGACCTCGTCACGCAGGAGGCCCGCCCGCCAGCCTTGAGCGCTCGCGACCTCCAGGTAGCGTCCCGGAGGAAGGGGACCCATGCGGAAGCGCCCCTGTTCGTCCGCGAGCACGTCGAAGAAGCGGGTGTGGGCTTCGTGCACCACCGTCACCCGCGCTCCGGGAATGGGCGCGCGTCCCAACGCCTCCGTCACGGTTCCGGAGATCTGGATGCCTTCCTCCAACTCCAGCTCCACGGCCTCGCCGCCCGCCGGGACGTCCAGGCGCAGCACCGCGCCGTGCTCGCCCAGGGCCCAGAGGGCGAAGGCTCCGGCGGGCAGTCCCTCCAGTGCGAAGGTGCCGTCCTGCGCCGAGACCGTCTCCGCGAACACGGGCGCTTCACCTTCGCGCGCCTCCACGAGTCGCGCGACCTCCTGCTCCAGTTCCGCGCCGGCGCAAGCGGTCAGTCGGCGGGCGTCGGAGGAGGGGGCCTCGCGAAGCGCCTCGGGACAGGGCCGCTCCGAAAGTGTCTCGGCATCCACGCGGGAGGCGGTGACGCGTACGCCTGGGACGGGCCCCCGCGCATCGCGCACCTCGCCGGTGATGCGCAGGCTCCCGGTGGGGGCGGGCACGGCGTGCTTCGCCGCGGTCCACGTGTTCAACGTGCCCGCCCGCGAGGAGGGCGCTCGCGGTGCAGGCTCCCCGGGCGCCTCGTCCGTTCGCGGGAAGAGCGCCATGAACAGCAGTCCGAGGACGACGACCGCGCCTGCCAGCCACCTGAACCACATCCCCTTGCGCATGCGAAGGGCAGGATAGCAGCGAGGTCGAAGGATGTTCCTCAGGGCGTCGCGAAACCCACGGCGCGCGCCTCCATGCCCGAGGGCGATGGCTCCTTTCGGAAGGTCACCCAGCCCTCCCGCTGCGAATGGCGGGGCACGTACGCCAGCACGAACCCAGCCTCCTCCGAGGCCTCGTCGCGCAGGGACACGCGCACGTGGACCTCCTCGGCCGCCAGGTCTCCGTGGTTCTCCACGGTGACGGGCACGCGCCACCCGCTGGCGCCGCGCACCGGCGTGCCCACGGTGACGGTCAGGTCCGGGGGCCCGCTCCCCATCGTCCAGGCGTCCACCGCGAGGTAGCCCAGCACCAGCGCCACGAGCACGCAACTGGTCACGAAGACCACGCCTTCCAGCCAGTTCCAGGGGGTCTTCATGATTGGATGAGCAGCCTTCCCGCCGAAGCGCCGAGCGTCGACGCGAGCCCCAGCACCACCACCTGCGCCACGCACACGCCCAGGCCGTTGCCGGCGAACCGGCCGAAGAACCACAGCACCAGCGCGCTGCACAACAGCGCCAGCGCGTACGTGATGACCGTCCCCGCCAGCACGTCCCGGCGCAGGCGGCGGCGCGTGAAGCGGTGCGCCTTCGTGAAGTCACTCTGGAAGAGGATGAGCCCACCCAGCAGCATCGACAGCACGGCGAGCCCCAGCAGGCGCCCCGGTGGCGTCTCCACCGCGATCATCACGATCTCCTCCGTGGGCGCCACGTTGGCGGCGAACAGGATGGCCCCGCAGAACGCGATGACGAACTGCGCGGGGATGTGCTCCGCGGACTCCAGCCTCCGCTTGTCCTCCTGCGGATCCTCCTCCCGGTGCTGCCCGCCGAACTGCGCGGCGCCCACCGACACGCCAATGGCCACCGTGCCCGCCTCCACCACCACCATCCCC